>NZ_JPON01000001.1:2907500-3167500 GCF_000733935.1 Methylomarinum vadi | reverse complement strand
GCGCAACCATAAGTCATAGTCTTCGCAGGCAGGCAAACTTTCATCGAACATCCCCACCTTGTCAAAAATGCTCCGGTGGAGCACAATTGAGGAAGGCGACATAACGCATAACGGCAAGCATTGACGAAAAATCCAGCCGCCGCTTTTGCGATGCTTATGCATAGGATTGACCCGCCTGCCATGCCTGATCCAAATCTCCTCTGTATGACACACTTTTTTGTCGTTTTGATCCTTCAAGCTTTCCGCCTGCAGTTGCAGCTTACTCGGCAGCCATTCATCGTCGGAATCCAGCAACGCAATCCAATCTCCTGTAGCTTGTTTGATACCAAGGTTGCGCGCGGCACTTACACCTTTATTCGACTGAAAGAAATATTTAACCTCGGGAAATTGCTTTTGCACCATCGCAGCAGTATCGTCACCGGAGCCGTCATCGATCACGATCACTTCGTATGGCGCATAACTTTGAGCATAGACCGACCGCAAGGCCCTTTTAAGATATCGGCATCGGTTATAGGTCGGAACAATGACCGAAATTCTAAACATATTTCTCTTAAATTTTAATTAATTGTTGAATTTTGCTGATAGATGACTTAAATTTGAAGCCGCTCACTTCTATTGGAGGCCATGATGTCTTTAGCGATTAATTTAAATTTGGAAAGACGCCAACAAGCCCAACATCTAGTGTCTGAATTGCGGCAAGAAAGGCATGAGGTCTGGTCATTGTATTGTCAAATCGCGGAATTAAAACCTTTCAGCAATAACACGAACATTAAGTTAATAATGAAACAATTCGCCGAACTGCTCGTCGATTATGTTTCGCTAGGGCATTTCGGGATATATGAGCGATTACTGAGCGGGACCGAGCGTCGGCAACGCGTATTGACCGAAGCCGACTCGTTTTATCCCGAATTTTCCCAAACCACCGAAGATGTCGTAACTTTTAACGATCGCTATGATCCCGGCAATAGGAAGCTAGACTATCAACATCTGGAAACAGACTTATCAAAACTGGGCGAAAGCCTGGCAAAACGCATGGAAATCGAGGACAAACTCTGCGCTTTATTGCTGAAATAACACTATTCACCCCACAAAATACGGCTGCATCCGAGCAGCCGCTAATCCCCCCAACTCCGTTAATTCCCTAGCGTCGTACCCGATCCCGTCGACTCTTTTACTTCTTTGATGAACAGCTTTTTCAGGCGCTGAAAAGCCGACCACAAGGTCTTATCCATTACCACCTGATTGCCAATCGACACAATCACCCGGGTCAATTCCGGAATCGTCGTTTTCGTCGACAATAAATAGATCGGCTGCACATACAGCATCGAATTATCCATCGGCAAAATGATCATCCTACCCCGTCTCACGCTAGATCCATGCTGATCCCAAAGCGTGAACTGCTCGGAAATATCCGGATCTTGGTCGATTAGCGCATCGACCTGGGCAGGCCCGTTTACCTGAACATCTTTTCGAAATTTATAAATCGTCACACTCGGGTCGTAGGAATTACCGCATTTGTCGTGATCCAAGGTACTGGCGATCCCCACCATACTCAGATTATCCCGATGAATCGGCGTCATCGGATTGATCATGACGAACTCTTCCTTATCATTGCAATTACCGAAATCCATGGTAATGAAATAAGGCCTGACTGTTTTATTATCGACCGTCGCGAACTGCCAGGTTTCCGCTTGCTCATAAAACAGATCCGCCGTGATCTGGTGATATTTAGCATAGACCTTCATTTGCATGTAAAACAAATCGCGCGGATAACGCAAATGCTTTCTCAGCTCATCCGGCATTTCATCGAGGTTCTTGAAAACCCCCGGATAGGCACGGCTGTACGCTTTGATCAACGGATCGTCGGGCTCGACGATATAATAATCCACCGACCCGTCGTATGCATCGACGACAATCTTAACCGAGTTGCGGATGTAATTAAAATTCTGCACACCGTCGAGAAAATCATCTTCAGCCAACTTGGAGACCGGATACTTATCGGAGGTCGTATAGGCATCTTGTATCCAATACAACCGGTCCTTCCCGATGACTAAATAAGGGTCCTTATCCAAATGCAAGTAAGGCGTTAACGCGTTGATCCGTTCGATAATATTACGCCGGATCATCAATTTGCTGCGGGTGGAAATATTGGTCGAAAAAAAGATCTTTTCGTCCCTGAAATAAAAGGCGAATAGAATCTTCCTGAAATAGCCAGGAATCGGCACGCCGCCTCGGCCGGCATAACGCTTGTCCGCCTCCGAGGTAGACAAGCCTGCCACCGTCAGTTTATTGGGCACAATCGCATACTGATAATGCTCCTGGCCATAATAGATATCCGGATACTTGACCTTGAACCCGACATCGGAAGTCATATTCAAATCACGCAAATACCACACGATCGGTTTGTCCGCATCCTGAGCGGCCGGCGTCACTACAGCACCGTAGCCATGGGTATAACGTAAATGAGTATTTTCCCAATTTTGCGCTTCGCTAGGCAATTTCTTGATATTCATTTCCCGTGCAGCCAAATTGACCTGCTGTAAGTGTTCATTCAGAAAATAGCGATCTTCATCGACAGCGGGGAAGCGGTAATAGGGCCGGATACCTTGCAACTGCATATACACGTCATTCAGAAATTCTCGATCCCAAACCGGAATATTCTCGAAATGTTTTTGCGTCGACCATTTTTCTATGTCCTTGGTCGCATCCAGCTTCACCTGAAAATCGATTGTTTTAATATTGTTCAAGTCGTAGGCATCCAGCGTCGCTTCGATATTGTATTGCATGAAAATGCCTTCGGTCTTGACCGGATTCGGCTTGACGATGAAGGTGGTCATCAATCGCGGTATTAATTCCACTTTCTGCAAACCGAGCATGGCGAAAAAAAGCAGGGACGAAATAATCAATGGCAATTTTATGCGATGTTTTTCGGAGAAAATAAACACCATGCCCGCGATAGCCGTCGCCAAAAAAGTGAAGATCGACAACCAGATTAGCGGCAACAGATAGCGAATTTCGACGAACCCCGGCCCGAAAAACACCGGCTCATGCGAATCGACGTAGAGCAGCGAATAGCGCTCGAGCAGGAAGCCCCAGACCACGAAAAGCACGATAAAACCCAGCAATATGCTCAGGTGAATCTTGGCTCCCAACGGGTATTCCTTGCTTTGATTGGGTACGAAAATATGTTCCAGCCAATACAAGCACCCGACCAGGAGAAACAGAATGATGGATGTCGACAGCAATTCCTGTTGAATCAACATGTATATCGGGTAGGACAGCAGATAAAAGCTGACATCTTGCCCGTAAACCGGCTCGGTGATGCCGGAAGAACTTCCGAAGAAAAATAACAGCCCCTTTTCCCATTGTTCGTAAAAAGGAATGGCAATGAAGATGGCCAACAGAAAGGACAAGGGCGTGTAAATTTTGCTCGAGCCGCTCATGAACACATCGGCGAAGCGCTGAAATCGGCGCCTCTTGTCGGCGTCGAGCAGCACGGCGTCTGGCGGGTTCAATCCCAGATAACGAGAGGCAATCCAGAAATGAAAGTAAAAAACGGCAAAGAAAAATAATGTAACGCCGCCGGAAAGAATAAATCGATATAACAGTCTCAGCCAGAAATACGCTTCGTATTGCAACGAGCGAAACCACCACAAATCGACGAATAGATCGAGAAAAATGAAATAGAATGCAACATATAAAACTATAGCGATAACAATTGTTGCACCTATCAATACAGGCAACAGGTTCCTGATTCGCATGATTTCCTCTTCAACTATAGACTGTTTTTTATTGTGTTACCTGATTGTATCAGAACCAGCGTAATAGCGTTACGAGCGGTTAGCGATAGCCAATAGCAGGCTCTGCCTTTAGAGAGCAAACCCTCCATTCGCGCAACGAGAAGGTCGCCTGTCACTCTTTAAAACCCTTATTTTTTCTATATCCTCTAGGCCTTATTGCCACTCGCGCCTTAACCAGAGTGCACAAAGTGCCGTCGGTGAGATAATAACCATACTCGAATTCCGGTGTGCTGCGTCCTTTAGTGCCCAACTCCATCGCAATGCGTTGCTCCTGTTCTGCGGTCATCCTAAAACGCAACTGCAGGTCGGTCACCCCTTCGTGCCTAAAATCCAGATGTAACGAACGGGTCCAGACCGAATAGCCAGGAAAAACCTTATGGCAAGCCATCGCGGCGATGGGGTCGGCCAAACTGGCCTGAAAACCGCCGAACAAGCTGCCGCCGGTATTGGTGGCAATCCAACTGTGGGGCAACAAAATGGTTATCTTGCGCCAACAAGGCGACAGTTCCAGCACCTTGATACGCATCAACCAAAAAGTCGGATACCATTCGATGCGCTGTTTATCGTTAAGCCACCGCGCCTCCCAGATCAGCTTGCGCAGATTCATACGTTTTACAGTTTTTCCTCAAGCCAAACTCTTACTGGCGACTTCGAATACATCTTTGGAAATTCTGTCGGTGTCGACAATGCGCTGCAGTTCGGTTCTCATTAATTGCTGGCGAGACGCGTCGTGACGCCGCCATTGCGTCAAGGCCGAAACCATGCGCGCGGCCACCTGGGGATTCAGACTATTCAAGGCAATTATTTGATCGGTCAGAAAACGGTAGCCGGAACCGTCTCCGGAATGGAAATGTAGCATATTCGCTTGGCTAAAAGCCCCCACCAAAGACCTTACCCGATTCGGGTTTTTTAAATCGAAAGACGGATGATGCAGCAATTCCTGTACTTTGGCAAACGTATCGGGCATGGTGCTGGTGGCCTGCAAAGCGAACCATTTATCGATCACCAATGCCTCATCCTGCCATTGCAGATAAAAGTCATTCAGTAAATCCTGCTTGACCGGGCTATGGCTGTTGATTATCGCCGACAATGCCGCCATTTGATCGGTCATTGTCCCTGCGCGACTGAACTGTTGGGCGGCCAAGTCATAGGCTTCATCGTTTTCCAGCGCCATTAAATAGTGCAGAGCGGTATTTTTAATTCGCCGCCTGCCAATGGCATCGGCGTCGAAACGGCCTGTCTCATCACGATGATATTGCTGATACAAACGGAAAAACTGCTCCCGTAACTGCTCGGCGAGGTTTTTTCTGACGAATTCGCGGGCCCGATGAATCGCCTCGACATCGATCACCTCCATCTGGCTAGCCAGATAGGTTTGATCCGGCAGTTGCAACAAGAGGGAGAAATAGGATAAATCGTCCCACGATTGTTGCAGCAATTTTCCGTAAGCGTCGACAATCACCGGATTCAACGTCAAACTTCTACCACCTTGAATGTCTTCGATGAGTCCGGAAATAATCTGCCCGGACAATTGCTGCGCCGCCTCCCATCGATTGAAGGTATCGTTATCGTAGCTCAATAAAAAAGCCAACTCCTCCAAACTACGCTGTATTTTCACGATCACTGGCGCGGAAAAACCACGCAGCAGCGACACCACCGGTTGCTCGGCAAGACCAGAAAAAGTAAAGGTTTGCTCCGCCTCGATCAACTCCAGAATCGTCTCCTCGACCGGATCCAGCCCATTTTGCTCGATCATCGCCACGGCGCCATCGGGTCTCAACAAACCGGTTTTGACAGGGATATGCAACGGCGGCTTATTTTTCTGTCCCGGCGTATCGGGGCAACTTTGCGTAATCGTCAACCGCAGCTGCTTGCTGTCGGCATCGTATTGTTGCCGCACATCCAGCACCGGCGTCCCGGCCTGGGCATACCAGCGTCTGAATTGGCTCAAATCGCGCGCATTGGCGTCTTCCATCGCCTTGACGAAATCATCGCAAGTCACCGCCTGGCCGTCGTGGCGTTGAAAATACAGGTCGCTTCCCTTACGAAAACCGTCCGCGCCCAACAGCGTATGCAGCATGCGCACGACTTCGGCACCCTTCTCGTACACGGTCAAGGTATAGAAATTGTTGATTTCGATATAAGAATCGGGCCGTATCGGATGCGCCAACGGCCCCGCGTCCTCGGCGAACTGGCGGGTTCTGAGCATATTGACGTCCTCGATGCGCTTGACCGCTTTCGAGGTGCGATCGCCAGTGAACTCCTGGTCGCGGAATACCGTGAAGCCCTCTTTCAGGCTGAGCTGAAACCAATCCCGGCAAGTGACACGGTTACCGCTCCAATTATGAAAATATTCATGGCCGATCACGCCTTCGATATGCTCGTAATCGCTATCGGTCGCGGTATCTGGGCGCGCCAGCACGAACTTAGTGTTGAAAATATTAAGCCCCTTGTTTTCCATCGCCCCCATGTTGAAATGGCCCACCGCAACGATCATATAAAGATCCAAATCGTATTCGCGGCCGTAGACTTCCTCGTCCCACCGCATCGCATTTTTCAGCGATTGCATCGCATGCCAGCATTTGTCGACATCATGCGCCTCGACGAATATTTGCAACGTAATCTCGCGCCCGCTCATCGTCACGAAGTAATCCTCGATGCATTCCAGCTGTCCCGCCACCAACGCGAATAAGTAACAAGGCTTGGCGAACGGATCTTCCCAACTCACCCAGTGGCGGTTATTGTCCAGTTCACCTCCAGCCACCTTGTTGCCGTTGGACAGCAATACCGGATAGTGCTCCTTATCCGCCACCAGCCTCGTTTTGAATTTACTCATCACATCGGGCCGATCGAGAAAATAGGTAATTTTTCTGAACCCTTCCGCTTCGCATTGCGTACAAAGCATGGTGCTGGATTGATAAAGCCCTTCGAATGCCGTGTTGGTCCTTGGGCTGATTGAGTTTTCGATGGTCAGCTCGAAAGGTTCTGTTTGCGGTACTTCATGAATAATCAGCGATTCCTCCGTCTGCAGGTAGCACCCTACGCTCAAGGGCTCTCCATTCAGGGATACGCCATGCAATATCAAACCTTCCCCCATCAACGTCAGTTCTTTGCCCTTGCTTTGACATTGAGGATTGCGTTGCACAGTTAGGCGTGAAGTGACGCGGGTCTGCTCGGCATCGAGGTCAAATTCCAAATCCACCTGATGAATCAGGTATTCGGGAACGGTGTAATCTTTTAGGTAGATGGTCTGTGGATTGGCGTCACGCATGATAATTCTTTAATCGTTAGTGCTAAGGATGTCTGCTGAAAATTCAGGTTTTCGTTTTGGCGTTCCCAACGCCGGCGGCATATAACAGCAACAATAACCAGGCTGCGATGAATGCGACACCTCCGATTGGCGTTACCATGCCCAGCCATTTTAAATTCAGCAGGGTTAATAGATAAAGGCTGCCGGAAAACAGTAAAATACCCACGAACATCAGCCATCCGGCCCAAACCAACAGCTTCGCTTCGTCAATCTGCTGACGACATACGGCAATCACTGCCAGCCCCAAGGCATGCCACATCTGGTATGTCACCGCTGTTTTATAGACGGCCAGCATATCGGCACTCAATACATGCTTGAGTCCGTGTGCGCCGAATGCACCCAGCATCACGGCCAGCATGGCCGATAAGGCAGCCAAGAATAAAAATACCGAACGCATTATTTCTCCATGAGTCTGGGCATCAATTGAACCAGATTACACGGTTTGGTGCGATAGTCCAGCTGCGCCTTGATCAATTCGTCCCAGCCGGTGCGGCAAGCGCCGGACGAGCCTGGCAGACAAAAGATATAGGTGCCGTTAGCCACCCCGGCCACGGCCCGCGACTGCATCGTCGAGGTCTTGATATCCCGGTAGGAGAGCATGCGAAAAACCTCGCCAAAACCTTCCAAAACCTTATCCAGCAACGGCGTCACCGCTTCCGGCGTACCATCGCGCCCGGTCACGCCGGTGCCGCCGGTCGTGATAACGGCATCGACCTCTTCCTCAGCGATCCAATGCGACACCACCGCCCGGATTCGATAAATGTCATCGGCCACGATTCGTTTTTGATAAAGCTTGTGACCCTCCTGCTGCAGGCGCTCGGCCAGCGTTTTGCCGGACACATCGTCGCTTTCGGTCCGGCTGTCGGAGACGGTCAGGATGGAGATATTTAAAGGGATGAATTGATTGTCTTTATTCATGTTTATTTCAACACCAAAAGAAGGCCTCGCCGCCACGCTGTATGTTGATCAACAATGCCCGGCGCGGATCGACAACACGCTTCAATTCGTCCAAGTTTCTGATACGGTAGCGGTTTGCAGACACGATAATATCGCCAGCACGCAAACCTACCCGCCAGGCATAAGTACCGGCTTCGATTTTTTCGAACAAGACGCCTTCGACCTGCCCTTTTTGCGTATTGCCTAAAACCGTGCCATCCAGCGTTCTATGCAATTTCTGGCCGGCTAATTGCGGTCTTTGCGGCTTACCGATGACCGCCCTGACGGTTTTACTTTGCTCGCCGCGAATAATTTCCAGGTCCACACTGTCGCCGATTTCCATCAAACCGATCATATTGCGAATCTGGTGGCTTCCTTTGATTCTACGGCCATTCAGGGCAACGATAATGTCGCCTGGCTCCAAGCCGGCTTTGGCAGCGGCCGAAGAGGCTTCGATCCGGCTAATCACGGCGCCATGCTTGCTTCTCAGGCCGAAGGCCTTGACTAATTCCGGGGTCAAATCCTGGGTAGTCACACCCAACAGGCCCCGCCTGACTTCGCCATGCTCGACCAAGGAGTCCACCAGCGTCATCACCATGTTCGACGGTATCGCGAAACCGATACCGATATTGCCGCCGCCCGGCGCTAAAATCGCGGTATTCATCCCGATGAATTCACCGCGCAAATTAACCAAAGCCCCCCCGGAGTTGCCGGGATTAATAGAGGCATCGGTTTGAATAAAATCCTCGTACCCTTCAATGCCCAGACCACTCCGCCCCAGCGCACTGATAATGCCGGACGTAACGGTTTGCCCAAGTCCAAAAGGATTGCCAATGGCCACCGCAAAGTCGCCTACTTTTAGCCTTCTTGAATCGGCAATGGGCAAAGCTGTCAAATTTTCGGCCGGAATCTGAATGACGGCGACATCGGCTTCCGGATCGGTGCCGAGCAAATTTGCGCCGAATTGCCTGCCATCGTTCAATGTAACCATGATTTTATCGGCCTTGTCGATTACATGGTTATTAGTCACCACATAACCCTTGACGTCATCAATAATTACGCCGGAGCCTAGACTGTTTTTTTGCTGTTGTCTGGGTCGCTTCGGCAATTGAAAAAAATAGCGAAAAAAAGGATCGTTCAGCAAGGGGTTCTCTCTGATCATTTTCGTCGTCGAGATATTGACTACCGCCGGCATACTGCGTTCCAGCATCGGCGCAAGCGAAGGCAATGGCCGGCCATCGACATAAGCCGGTAAAGCGGCATGGGCCAATGAATTCAATAACAGCACTTGCATCAAGACGGCAACGACCAATGCAATAGGGTGTTTGGTTTGTTTAACCATTAATTGCTTCCTCATTTTTTCATCTAGCAGGCATAAGGCGGTTGCCGCAGTACATAACTAATAAACAGCGAAATATTTTGCCATAATTAAGCAACGACGATAAATCATGGCAAAGCAGGTTTTCGAGTCTTTAATTGAATTTTCTTTTGACTGGCTTCAAAGTGGCAAGAACTCTTAAGTCACAATATGGAGATGATTGTATAATTTTAAAGGATTGATTTATTGAATTTTCCCCTAAGCGAAAACACTGAACTATTGGCTTTGCTGAAACGTGTACACATCCAACTACCTGGAAAATAGCCGCCTTCATTGCCGCAATTCTTAAAACTGCTATTTTTTTAACAAAACAAAGTGATTAATTACACTATTATTTTTATCGAATTTGCCGTTATTCTGAGAACAAATGACTGTTGACCCAAATTCCGAAGATGCTCGTTCCATCCGGCAAATGTTTCCATTATCGCGGATTCCCAAAGCCAGATTCTCAGACATTTGCAAACAAATCGATATCGAAGCCAAGAATGCAGGTGAATTCTTATTCAGGCGAGGCGACAGCGAAAATGATTTGATTTATCTGCTCGACGGCAGTATCCGCTTATGCACCGAGGAATTTTTGGTGGAAACGATCAAGTCTGGAAGCGAAACCGCCAAATTTGCATTGGCCCACCAGATTCCGAGAAAAATAGATGCCGTTGCCGATACAAATATCCGTTTTTTACGCCTGAATGCTGCTATGATAAAAAACGTGCAAAACGCTCCCTATCAAGAAGAAGTAAACTCTATGGTTGGTGAAGAGCCCGAAGACGACAACGAAGACTGGATGACGACGCTGCTGAGATCTCCGATTTTCAGGGCGCTGCCTCCTGCCAACCTGCAACGCATCATCATGGGACTCGAAGAAGTCTCTTACGAGCGAGGTGAAACCATTATCCAGCAGGGAGATCCGGGCGATTATTATTATTTGATTAAAAGCGGCCAATGCTTGATCACCCGCAAACCCACGCCGACGGCAAAGGAAATCAAGCTGGCTCAGTTGAAAAGCCAAGACACATTCGGCGAAGACTCCATACTGTCCGGAGAACCGAGAAACGTCACCGTGCGCGCGCAAACCGACGTCACCCTGTTGCGCCTGAACAAGGAAAACTTTGTCAATCTAATCAAAAACCCAACCCTAAAATATATCGATTACAAAGACCTTGAGACGGAGACATACACCAATGCGGTCCTGCTCGACGTCAGACCTCCGGACGAATACAAGAAGAGCCATTTAGAGCGCAGCGTCAACGTTCCGTTTTTTTCATTGCGCATGCATTTTAAAACGTTGGCCAAGAAACAGCCGATCATCGTCATTTGCGAAAACGGCGATACCAGCAACGCGGCGGCATTCCTGCTATTAAGAAATAAGATCGAGGCCTTTGTTCTTCGAGGCGGCATGGCAAAAGTTCCGGCGCAAGCCAAGACCAGCGAAGCGACATTTACGATCGACGAAGCCGAACAGGATGAGGAAAGCGCTTCTGTACAGACTGTCGGAGATGCCTACCGGGAAGAACCTTCCGAGCATATCGAACCCGATATCGAGCAACTGAAGCAAACCATTGCTCAGTTGGAAGAAAAATGCCGGACTCTAGCGGAAGAGAAAGAAGAAATAACGAGGAAATACAAACTGCTGTTCAAGCAAACAGAAAAAATGAAAGCCCTGATCGATTCAATCAGGAACCATAACGGCTAGCAGCAGTAAACCATAGTAAGCGCCTTTGTCGCACAAAGGCGCTTAAAATAAGCATCATTTAATCTTTGCTTCTTTATAAATCACATGCTTGCGAACCACGGGATCGTATTTCTTGATCTCCATTTTTTCAGGCATGGTTCTTTTATTCTTGGTTGTGGTATAGAAATGACCGGTTCCTTCGCTAGAAACCAATTTGATTTTATCGCGCATTGATAATCTCCTTAAACATTCTCGCCGCGTTTACGGATATCCGCTAAAACGTTATCGATACCTCTTTTATCGATGATACGCATACCTTTTGCGGACACTCTCAAACGGACCCAACGATTTTCGCTTTCAACCCAAAATCTATGTTGATGCAGGTTAGGACTGAAGCGTCTTTTGGTTTTATTTTGTGCGTGTGATACGTTATTTCCGGTAACGGGACGCTTACCCGTTACTTGACATACTCTGGACATGAATTACCTCTAATGCGTGCCTTTGTTCAAAAGTTAGCCGTTCTTTATACCAAAAAATCTTTTTTAGGTAAACAACCGGGCCTAAATTAAATTTGGTAAAATTGCTTTTCCCACATCAACTCAAAATACCGCAGGTTCACCGATGAGCATTAAGTTAGGCATGGTCATGGACCCCATCGACCGTATCAATATTAAAAAAGACACCAGCTTTGCGATGCTGTTGGAAGCCCAGGCCAGAAACTGGGAATTGCATTATATGGAGATGAACGATCTTTTCCTAAGCAACGGCCAAGCCCATGCCAAAACCCGCACGCTTAGCGTCCAGCGCAACCCAGCCCGGTGGCATGAATTTACCGCCGAGCAAGACATGGCCTTGTCCGAGCTGGATGTCATCTTGATGCGCAAGGACCCTCCTTTCGACCAGGAATATATCTACGCCACTTATCTCTTGGAACAGGCGGAACGCGCCGGCACGCTGGTTATCAACAAACCGCAATCGCTCAGGGACGCCAACGAAAAACTGTTTACCGCCTGGTTCCCCCAATGCTGCGCCCCGACCCTGGTAGCCAGGGAACCGCGGCGTATTCGTGATTTTTTACGCCAACACGGCGAAATCATTCTAAAACCCTTGGACGGCATGGGCGGCGCTTCGATTTTTCATGTCCGCGAGAACGATCCCAACCTGAGCGTCATATTGGAAACGATGACCCAGCATACCTCGCGTTTTATCATGGCGCAACGCTATCTCCCCGAAATCAAAGACGGCGACAAACGCATTTTGTTGGTGGACGGCGAACCTATCCCTTACGCGCTGGCCCGCATTCCAGCCAGCGGGGAAACTCGCGGCAATCTGGCCGCGGGGGGTAGAGCTGAAGGCCGGGAACTCACAGAGCGGGACTGGTGGATCGCCCGCCAAGTCGGGCCTACCTTGAAGCAAAAAGGCCTCCTGTTCGTCGGCCTAGATGTCATCGGCGATTACCTCACCGAAATCAATGTCACCAGCCCGACCTGCGTCCAGGAACTGGACAACCAATTCGGTCTCAATATCAGCGCCCGCTTGCTGGACCATATCGAAACCAAACTGCGCTAACATGTCATCTTTTCCAAATAACCCGACACCCATTTCGCATAGTGATTCCTTGCTCACAGCCTTATTCATTGCCGCGATAGTGCATGTCGTTCTCCTGATGAACCTTAACTTCAGCATCCCTCGCCCTGAAAAAGTGCGCAAATCGATCGAAATAACGTTATCGAGCTCATCTGCCAAAAAGGCGCCGAAAAAAGCCCATTATCTTGCTCAGGACAATCAAATCGGCGCCGGCAAGGTAAATAAAAAACCGGAGCCGCCGAAACAAAAATTGCCCAGTCAAGGCAGCGGCCAACAACGGCAGCCAGCACCACCAAAAAAGGCGAGCAAACCGCAAGCCAAGCAAAAAAAGGTGACGACGGAGCAAGCGCCGGAAAAGATCGCAAGCGCCAGCAAGCCCGACACACTGAGCCAAGCTCAACAAAGCAAACCGCAATTAACGCCGGAATCCTTGCAGCAACAAATTGCGCAATTAGGCGAACAAATCAGGCAAAGTCGGCCCAGTTCTGAACTCAGCCGGATCAAATTTGTCAATGCGGTCAGCACCCATAAATATGTCGCCGCTCAATACATTAAGGATTGGGAAAATAAAGTTGAACGCACCGGCAACCTAAACTATCCTGAAGTGGCACGCAAGAAAGGATTTTCCGGGACCTTGACGATGGATGTAGGCATCAAGGCGGACGGCAGCATATACAGCATGCGCATTACCAAATCTTCAGGCAACCAGGCCTTGGACGATGCCGCCAAACGCATCGTTCGCATGAGCGCACCCTTTGCGGAATTACCCGTCGAATTGTTAGAAGAATTGGATGTGTTGGTGATTACCCGAGTGTGGAAATTTACCGATGAATCCGGTTTGACAACCCGATAAATAAAATGACTGCTACCTATTTGAATAATCAATTTCTGATCGCGATGCCAAACCTGGCTGACCCCAATTTTACGCACACGGTCACCTACTTATGCCAGCACAATGCCGAAGGAGCGCTGGGCATCGTGATCAACCGTTCCGCCGGGCTGAAACTGGGCGATATTTTCGAGCAAATGAAGATACAAACGCCTTACGACCATATTAAAAATACACCGGTGTTTGCCGGCGGCCCGGTACAACAAGAAAGAGGTTTCGTTATCCATAGCCCCTGCGGCAAAACGTGGGATTCCACATTGGCGATTTCCGCGACGACATGCCTGACCAGTTCACGCGACATTCTCGAAGCGATCGCTGCCGATGAAGGTCCGGAACATTTTCTGATCGCTTTGGGCTATGCCGGCTGGGGCAGCGGTCAATTGGAACGGGAAATTGTCGACAACGCCTGGTTGAATACCCCTTGCTGGGAAAATATTCTTTACGACATGCCGATCAGTCAGCGTTGGAACGCCGCGGCCAGTCAAATGGGCATTGATATCAATAAACTGACCACTCCGGCGGGACATGCCTAAGCCAGACCCATTACTCAAACATAACAGCGATACATACCTGGGCTTCGACTTCGGCAACAAAAAGATCGGCGTCGCTATCGGCCAAACTACCACCAGCACAGCCAGTCCGCTGCAGACCCTACGCTCGCCCCAGCAAAAAATAGACTGGGACAGCATCGCCAAACTGATCGAGGAATGGCGCCCGGCCGGGCTCGTGGTCGGCATATCCCGACAAGCCGACGGCTCGGACAACATCATCACGCCGCGAATGCAAAAATTCTGCCGCCAGCTGGAAGGCCGCTTCCGTCTGCCCGTCTTTCAGGTTGACGAAGCCTTGTCGACCTTCGAGGCCAAACAAATGCTATTCGATGAACTGGGGGTCAGAGCTGCTAAACTATGGGCAGTCCAGGACCAGCTGGCGGCCCAGTTGATCCTGCAAAGCTGGCTTAATACACACTCAACCACATGACAATCACGACACAAGATATTCCCGCCTTACTGGACACCCTGGAAACGGAACTTCGCCAAGCCATCGCGTCCCGGCAATTACACAATCCGCTGATGATTGGCATCCACAGCGGCGGTGTATGGATCGCCGAACGACTGCACCAGCGCCTTAACTTAGCGGAACCCTTAGGGGTCTTGGACATTTCCTTTTATCGCGACGATTTTTCCCAAATCGGCATGAACCCCAAAATCAAGACCAGCCAATTGCCTTCCCACGTCGAGGGACGCGACATCATTCTGGTCGATGACGTATTCTATACCGGCCGCACCGTGCGGGCCGCGCTAAATGAAATTTTCGATTACGGCCGCCCTAACCAAGTGTTATTGGCGGTATTGATCGAACGGGACGGTCGCCAAATCCCCTTGCGCCCCGACTGCTGCGGCCGCCAGGTCACCCTGCAACCGGGTCAACGCATCAAACTGACCGGGCCGGAACCCTTGAGCATTGACATCAAAACCATCGAGCATGCAGCCTAATACCATGAGCGCCAATCTGCAATTGAACGAGGAAGGAAAATTAAAGCATTTCCTGTCGATCGAAGGCTTTAGTCGGGAAATGCTGACCGAAATCCTCGACACCGCCGCCTCGTTTGCCGGCATGTCGGAACAACAGGTCAAAAAGGTTCCTTTACTGCGCGGCAAGACCATTACCAACTTGTTTTTCGAAAACAGCACCCGCACCCGCACCACGTTCGAACTGGCCGCCACCCGACTTTCCGCCGATGTGTTGAACATCAACATCGCCACATCCGCGACGTCCAAAGGGGAAAGCCTCCTGGATACGATCCGCAATCTGGAAGCGATGCATGTCGATATGTTCGTAGTCCGGCACGCCATCAGCGGCGCGGCCCATTTCATTGCCGAAAACTGCGCGCAGCATATCAGCGTAATCAATGCCGGCGACGGACGCCACGCCCATCCCACCCAGGCCATGCTGGACATGTTTACCATCCGTCAACACAAACACGATTTCGATAATCTGAAAGTCGCGATCATCGGTGACATATTGCATTCCCGTGTGGCCCGTTCGCAAATTCAAGCGCTCAATATTCTCGGCGCCAAGGAAGTCAGGGTCATTGCGCCCAAAACCCTGCTACCAGCCCAGGTCGAACGACTCGGCGTCAAGGCTTACCACAACATGGAACAAGGCCTAGACGATATTGATGTCATCATCATGCTGAGGCTGCAGAAAGAACGCATGAATTCAGCGCTGCTGCCGAGCGAAAGCGAATATTTCAAATGTTTCGGCTTGAGCGCACACAAAGTCAAATTGGCCAAGCCGGACGCTATCGTCATGCATCCCGGCCCGATCAATCGGGGCGTGGAAATCGAATCCAGTGTCGCCGACGGACCGCAGTCGGTTATCCTGCAACAAGTCAGCAATGGCATCGCCGTGCGCATGGCCATAATGTCGATGGCCATGCAAAGCAGTGGAGTCAACCAATGAGCAAACTTTTAATCCGCGGCGGCAGAATCATCGACCCTGCCAATAATCTGGATCGCCAGGGGTCGGTCAGTGTTGCCGACGGTAACATCATTGCTGTCGGCGACGAGCTGGAAGCTTTTACCCCTGATCGCATCATCGAAGCCGAACAGCAAATCGTCTGCCCCGGCTTCATCGACCTAAGTGCCCGTCTGCGCGAACCGGGACACACCCGCAAGGGCAATATACAATCGGAAACCCGCGCCGCCGCGGCGGCCGGCGTGACGACTCTGTGTCTGCCACCCGACACCAATCCGGTCATCGATACGCCTGCCGTGGTCGAATACATCAAGGACAAATCGGAAAAAGCCGGTTACGAACAAATCCTCCCCATCGGCGCGCTGACTCAACGACTGGCGGGTAATGAGATCAGTTCGATGTTCGCATTAAAACAGGCTGGTTGTATCGCCGTCGGCAACGCCGACTTGCCGCTGACCAAGTTGCAGATTTTGCGGCGGGCGATGGAGTATGCCGACAGTCATGGCCTGTTATTGATTTATCGTCCCAACGAACCGTCCCTGAGCGCCGACGGCTGCGCCCACGATGGCGCTTTCGCTAGCCGTTACGGCCTACCCGGCATTCCGGCCGCCGCCGAAACGGTGGCCGTGGCGCAATGCTTGGAACTGGCGCAATTGACCGGCTGCCGCGTGCATTTCAGCCGCATCAGTTGCAAGGGCTCTGTCATCAAGCTGCAACAGGCGAAAAAATACGGCCTCAATGTCACCGCCGATGTCGCCATTCATCAGCTGCATCTGACCGAAGACGACATGATCCCGTTCGACAGCGCCTACCACGTCGACCCGCCCTTCCGCAGCGACAGCGATAAACAATTCCTGCGCAACGGCTTGGTCAACGGCACGATCGACGCCATTTGCTCGGATCATCAGCCCCACGATTTGGATGCGAAACTGGGTGCCTTCCCGGAAACCCAGGCCGGTATCGCCGCCCTGGAAACCTTGTTGCCGTTGACCTTGCGACTCAGCCGCGAACATCCCATCAGCCTGACCCAGTCAATCGCGGCCCTGACGGAAAAGCCCGCCAAAATTTTGGGCTTGGACAAAGGTGCGCTAACGCCGGGCCTGGGAGCCGACATCTGTATTTTCGCACCGGAGCAATCCTGGCTCGTCGGTCATGACAGCTGGCAAAGCGCCGGGAAAAACACGCCTTTTTGGAACAAGAGCCTGCAAGGAAAAGTCACTCATACCCTGCAGGCCGGTCGAACCATTTATCAGCAATAGGAGCCTCGATGAATCGAATAACAATAATAACCGCATCCGCCCTCTCCCTAACCCTACTCAATGCCTGTTCGCGCGATTATACGCCGGAACCCCAGGCCAGCGGCGAAGAAATTTATCAGTCCGCCTGCGCCGAGTGTCATAAAGCGGACGACAAAGGTGCAATTTTTCATATAGACCCGAAAAACGCCAATCCCACCTATGTCATTCACAAAGTCAAATCGGGCTCCTTAATGATGCCTTCTTTCCCCAATATCAAGGCCGAAGATTTCAAAAAGCTCACCGCCTTTGTCCTGGCGCACAGCAATAGCGAGTAGCATGGTTAGGGGATGGGTAGAGCGCAGCGAAATCCTAGCGCGCTTAATCGTCCCCCAAGCCAGCCCTTTCCGTCACCGATTTCGGCAGTTTTTTCTTAACCTTTACGCCCAATTCCACAAAACTGTCGGCCTGGCGCACCAGATTGCCCTGGCCCGTAGTCAGTTTATTCATCACCGCGTCATAGGTCTTGTTGACCGTGGCTAGCTGGTTACCGAGCCGCTCCAGGTCTTCGACGAAACCGCGAATTTTATCGTAGAGAGAGCCGGCCTTGTCGGCGATGGCCTTGGCGTTTTCATTCTGCTGTTCGTAGCGCCAAATGTTTTGTATCGTTCGTAACGTCGCCAGCAACGTCGTCGGCGTTACGACGACGATCTTATGCTCGAAGGCCTCCGAAAACAGCTTTTCGTCAGCCTGAAAAGCCGCCATGAACGCCGCTTCGATCGGCATGAACAATAATACGAAATCCAATGAGCGGAGGCCCTGTAGCGACGAATAATCCTTATCGCTCAAGGTCCTGATATGGTTTCTGACGGCGTCGCTGTGTTCTTTCAGGGCCTGTCTTCTTTCCCGCTCCTCCTCCGCCGAACAGTAACGCTCATAGGCCAGCAACGACACCTTGGAATCGATTATGACATCTTTGTCTTCCGGCAGGCGGACAATGACGTCGGGTTTGAATAATTTATTGTCGGCATCGCGGAACGCGCCCTGGGTTTCGTATTCGATGCCCTTACGTAACCCGGACTGCTCCAGTACCTTTTCCAGTATCATTTCGCCCCAGTTGCCCTGCGCCTTCTTGTCGCCTTTCAGCGCCCGGGTCAGGTTCAGCGCTTCCTGATTCATTTTCGCGGTATCGCGCCGCAACGAGGCGATTTCCTCGCGAAGAGAGATTCGGTCTTTGCTCTCGTTGTCGTAGACCGCCTCCAAACGGGACTTGAAATCGCCCAACTGTTGTTTCAGCGGCATAACCAGGTGTTCTATGCTGGTCTTATTCTGCTCGCTGAATTGCTTGCCGCGCTCCTCGAAAATACGGTTGGCCAGATTTTCAAACTGGATCTTCAACTGGGCTTCGGCATTGTGCAGCAATTGTATTTTTTCGTCGTTGTGTTGTTGCTGCTCCCGCAACTGGGTCCGCAGTTCCGCATTGGCTGTGTTAGCCTGGATCAATTGTTGCTGTAATTGGCGGGATTCATCATTTTGGGCCGAAAAATGCTCGAGCTTTTCTTCGGCGACGGCCAGTTTGACGGCAAACTGCTGCTGTTCCTCTTTTTTCTGGATTAATATCTCTTCCAGTTCGGTGAGGTGTTGACCCTGTTTGCGATACTTTATGCCGATCAACGCCCAACCGAGCAGAAAACCGACCAGTGCGGCCGCCAATAGCGGCCACAGTTGTTGCATCCCGACCATTAAAGCGATTTAAACACCTTGCCGGCGGCCTGCAGCGTTTCCTCCAAGTCCTCATCGCTATGCGCGGCAGAAACGAAGCCGGCTTCGAACGCGGACGGCGCCAGATAAACGCCTTCATCCAGCATGGCATGAAAAAAACGCTTGAATAATTTCTGGTCGCATTGCATCACTTGGGCGAAACGACTGACTCTTTCCTCGCCGGTAAAAAACAAGCCGAACATGCCGCCGACCTGGTTGCAACTCAACGCGATGCCGGCCGTTGCCGCCTGTTGCCGCATGCCGGCGGCCAATTTTTCGGTTTTGCGACTCAATTCGTCATAAAACCCCGGAACCGAAATCAACTCCAATGTTTTCAGACCGGCCGCCATCGCCACCGGATTACCGGACAACGTGCCCGCCTGATAGACCGGCCCGAGCGGCGCCAGATGCTGCATGATCTCGTGCCGGCCGCCGAACGCGCCGACCGGCATGCCGCCGCCGATCACCTTGCCCAACGTGGTCAAATCGGGCATGACTCCATAGTAACCTTGGGCACCGTGCAAGCCAACGCGAAAACCGGTCATCACTTCATCGAAAATCAACACGCTGCCGTATTGGTCGCAAACGTCCCGCAAGGTCTCCAAAAATCCCGGTTCCGGGGGGATACAATTCATATTGCCGGCCACCGGCTCGACGATGATGCAGGCGATCTGCTCACCGCTCGCAGCAAAGGCTTCCCTAACCGCGTCGCTATCGTTATAGGTCAAGGTAATCGTGTCCGCCGCTAGCGCCGCCGGCACGCCGGGCGAGCTGGGCACACCCAAGGTTAAGGCGCCGGACCCGGCCTTCACCAGCAGCGAATCGGAATGGCCGTGATAACAGCCCTCGAATTTGACGATCTTGTCGCGCCCGGTATAGCCGCGGGCAAGACGCAACGCACTCATGGTGGCCTCGGTGCCGGAACTGACCATCCGCACCAGATCGACCGACGGCACCAGTTCACAAACCTTGGCGGCCATGCGGGTCTCGATTTCGGTCGGCGCGCCGAAACTGAGGCCTTTTTCCGCCGTTTCCTTGACTGCGGCAATCACTTCGGGATGGGCATGGCCAAGAATCATCGGTCCCCAGGACCCGACATAATCGATATAGCGTTTATTTTCGCTATCGAATACATAAGCCCCGGAAGCGTGGTCGAAATAGACCGGCGTTCCGCCGACGCCGCTAAAGGAACGGACTGGCGAATTAACACCGCCCGGAATTACTTGTTTCGCCTGAGAAAATAATTCGGCTGACTGAGTCATGATGATGTTGCTGTTGATTGGTTGATGACAGATGTGAACTGATAAGTGATGGCCGGTAGAAATACCTGTTTCCAGCCATCCCTCGAGTATTGCCCACCAACCGTTAGCAGCGGCTAATGGACAATGCGAAGACTAATTTGATTAACGCTTGCCGAACAATTGCGGGGTTTTTGCTTGATTAGTCTGCTGCAAGCAATGGTAAGCGGCGTTTTCGAAACGGATGCGCAGCGATTGGGTGTCCTTATGTTCTTTCAGAAATTTCTCCGCTTCCACCGCGGTCAGATCTTTCATCATATATTTCGCGATGCACATGCATGGCTTAGCGTAACGTAGCTTGTCCTCGGCCTTATTGACCGAATTCTTGATCTCCCGTTGCACGCATTGCTCGGCAAAATCATGTTCGAACTTATGCTTTTCCAAATCGGTCACATCGGCATCGTGGGAATGATCGAAGGGATTATGCACGGCCTTTTTGGCGACAGTCTTGGGTTTGTCGTCGGAACACCCCGATAGGGAAGCGGCCAAAAAAAACATGGTCGCGAGCGCAATAAAATAATTAATCGTAGAATTCTTTTTTTTCATGGATTTAGCGTCGATAGTCTGACAGATGACTTAACATAAGAGCGAAACTGTACCATTTTATCAGAGCGGATTCTAGCTCTAGCCATCCTCTCCTCATACAATCCCGGAGAACCCTACCGACGGATTGCAGATGCCGGGCCAGTTCAGCCGATCCGGCATTGCCTCATCCAATTTTGATGGCAATTGCAAATTCCTATGCGTAAAAATAATGGGGAATAAGCTTAGCGAAACATAAGCCGGACACTCATTCTTGATTATCCACCTCATCAAACGGAATTATTGAAGTTCATGTTCACTCGGTTTCGGTGGCCGGTAGATCGGCACGACAAAATCGGCGAACAGTTTTTCAGCTTCCGCGTTGTTCGAACAAAGCAGGGCTTGTTTGACGACATCTGCGGACAAATGCGGAGCGAACATTTCGATGAAACGAAAAACATAATCCTTGATGTATTTGTCCCGCTTGATCGCGATCCGGCTGGTACTGACACCGAACAGATTCTTGGCATTGAGCGCCTGTAGATCCCGGTCCTGGTCCGGATGAAAAGCCATGTCGGCGATGATGCCGATACCCAGGCCCAGACGAACGTAGGTTTTGATCACGTCGGCATCGACCGCCGTCAGCACGAAGTCCGGCTGTAGCCGTTCTCGGCGGAAGGTTTCGTCCAATTGCTCGCGGCCGGTGAACCCCTGGACATAGGTAATGATCGGATAGCGCGCCACGTCGGCCAGCGCGACCGAGGACAGTTGCGTCAAGGGATGCCCCTGCCGGGTAATGATACTGCGGCTCCATTGGTAACAAGGCATGGATAGTAATGCCTCGCGATCGGCCAATGCCTCCGTGGCAATCGCGATATCGACCTCGCCCCGCTCCAGCATGTCGGCGATTTGGCTGGGGGTGCCCTGATGAAGATGCAGATCGATAGCGGGATAAACGCGTAAAAATTGCTCGACAACCTTCGGCAACACATAACGCGCTTGAGTATGGGTGGTCGCCAAGGTCAGGGATTGCTGGGAACGGTTTAATTCATCCGCCAGCAGCCGAATATTCTCGACTTTTTGCAAAGCCTCCTTGGCATAGTACAAAACTTTTTCCCCAGCCTCACTGAAAGCCAGCAAATGCTTGCCCTTACGCCGGAACAACTGAACATTCAATTCCTGTTCCAGAAGTTGAATCTGCTTGCTGACCCCGGATTGCGAAGTAAACAAAGCGGCCGCAGCTTTGGATATATTCATGTTCTGCCGTTCGATCTCGCACAAATAGCGTAATTGTTGCAGCTTCATTATCTGTTTTTAGAATAACTATATAATTTTTTATCACTATTAAATATATATCATCTACATTATAGTTGCCGCTCATTTCAATTTAGATTTAAAGCACCAATGGAATTAATACACATAGCGGCCGGCTCCTTAGTGGGTTTGATAATAGGCTTGACCGGCGTCGGCGGCGGTTCCTTGATGACCCCCATCCTAGTCATGGGATTCGGTTTCACTCCTGCGATCGCGGTGGGTACGGACCTGTTTTATGCGGCCATCACCAAGTGCAGCGGCGTGTTTTTTCATCACAAACAGGGTACTGTCGACTGGAAAATCGTCTTGCTGCTCGGAAGCGGCAGCGTGCCCTGCTCGATATTGACCATATCTTTGCTGGAGCGCTTGCGTGCGTCAAACATCAATTACGATCATCTGATCATCGGCACTTTAGGAATCATGCTGATATTGACCGCGCTAATCATCGTCATCAAGAACCGTTTGTTAAGCTATGTTCACAGCAAACATAACGGCAGTCTGTTGGTCAGATTGGTCCGCGACAACCGCCCGGCGATCACCGTACTCGCCGGTTGCCTGCTCGGCGTCGTCGTGACACTGTCCTCGGTCGGCGCCGGCGCAATCGGTTCGGCCATTCTTTTCTTGCTCTATCCATACAAACGCCCGATCAGTATTGTCGGCACCGATCTGGCCCACGCCGTTCCGTTAACGGCCATAGCCGGTCTCGGTCATTTGCATTTCGGTTCGATCGACTTCGCCCTGTTATTCGGGCTACTGGCCGGCGGTTTGCCCGCTATTTATCTGGGCAGTCTGTTGGGCAAGAAACTGCCCGACCGAATCCTCAGGCCATTGATTGCCGCGTTACTATTGCTTATGGGCATCAAGTTGCTGTCCACCCTAATCAGCCTAACGGCCGTCGTCAATATATTCTGACTCCAAATATCCCAGTGCCTATCCTCACTATGGTCGAACCTTCCGCAATAGCCGCCTTAAGGTCTCCGCTCATGCCGAAGGAGAAGGTATCCAGACCGGACATGCCGAGCTGTTTGACGGTCTGATACAGCATCCGATACGGATGGCATTGACGCTGGTAATCGGTTTCCGGTTCGGGAATGGCCATGACGCCGCGCAGACGCAGGTTCGGTAATGCTTTGACCTCCGCCAGCAACTGCGGTAACTCGGCCAACGTAATGCCGGATTTACTTGCTTCGCCACTGATATTGACCTGTAAGCAAATATTGAGCGGCGGCAAATGTGCCGGCCGTTGCTCGCTCAGGCGCTTGGCAATTTTGAGTCTGTCGACGCTATGCACCCAAGCGAAATGGCCGGCAATCGGCCGGGTCTTGTTGGATTGAATCGGACCTATAAAATGCCAGGTGATATCGAAACCGGCCAACTCTCGCTGTTTGCTCAGCGCTTCCTGTAAATAGCTTTCCCCGAAATGCCGTTGGCCGGCCTGATAGGCTGCGGCGATATCTTGCGCCGGTTTGGTTTTACTGACGGCCAATAAGCGAACGCTGCCTCGTTCCCTGCCGGCAGCCAGTTCGGCATGTCTGATTTGCGAACGGATGTTGTCAATATTTTGCTGTATCGTTGCCATGAAGATTTCGGTTGTGAACAAGTTCCGTTATTAAACAATAGCGCTTCAAAAATTGAAACATCTGAACTATGTTTATAGTTTGATAGCCCTTGATAACGAGCGGCTTCATCCAGCTTGACGCCTTTCGATCTATACCGACACCGAATACAAAATACCAACGCCGCTCGAAGCAGGCGGCAAAACACGACAGATGAACACTATGCCTAAGCGCGGGGACTTTTATGGACATTGCTGAACTATTGGCCTTTTCAGTAAAAAATAACGCATCCGACCTCCACCTTTCAGCCGGTCTGCCGCCTATGATCCGGGTGGACGGCGACATTCGCCGAATCAATATCCCGGCGCTGGAACATAAGGAAGTGCATGCGTTGATTTACGACATCATGAACGACAAGCAACGCCGCGATTTCGAGGAGTTTTTGGAGACCGACTTTTCCTTCGCCCTACCCAATGTCGCCCGTTTCCGGGTCAACGCCTTTAACCAAGATCGCGGTGCGGCGGCGGTATTCCGGACCATTCCGTCGAAGGTATTGACGCTGGAAGATTTGAATGCACCAAAATTTTTTGCCGAGGTCTGCAAAAAGCCAAGAGGATTAATCCTGGTCACCGGCCCGACCGGTTCCGGGAAATCGACGACCTTGGCCGCCATGATCAACCATATCAACACCTCCGAGTACGCCCATATTCTGACGGTCGAAGATCCGATCGAATTCGTGCACGAGAGCCAAAAATGCCTGATCAACCAACGCGAGGTGCATAGAGACACCTTAGGATTCAACGAGGCGCTTCGTTCCGCCTTGCGGGAAGACCCCGACATCATTTTGGTCGGCGAAATGCGCGACTTGGAGACTATCCGGCTGGCACTGACCGCCGCGGAAACCGGCCACTTGGTATTCGGTACGCTGCATACCACCTCGGCCGCCAAAACGATCGACCGGGTCATCGACGTCTTTCCGGCCGCGGAAAAAGACATGATCCGCGCCATGCTGTCGGAATCGTTACAAGCGGTCATCTCGCAAACGCTGTTGAAAAAAGTGGGCGGCGGTCGAATCGCGGCCCACGAGATCATGGTGGGCACCCCGGCGATTCGCAACCTGATCCGCGAAGCCAAAGTTGCACAGATGTATTCCGCCATCCAAACGGGCCGCAAGGAAGGCATGCAGACCCTGGATCAAAACCTCAAGGAACTGGTCGATAAAGGCATGATCATGTCGAAAACGGCCATGGTCAAAGCCGTCAACAAAGACATGTTCCGCTAACGCAACCTGGAGAATACGATGGATTTTACCGCGCTGCTGGCATTGATGGTGCAAAAAAAGGCATCCGACCTGTTCATCACGGCCGGCAAACCGCCCGCGATGAAAGTCGACGGCAAAGTCGCCGAAGTGTCGAAAACGCCATTGACGCCCGAACAGTCCCGCAAGGTCGTGTTGAGCATCATGGAACAACGCCAACGCGACGAATTCGAGAACACCAAGGAATGCCAATTTGCCCTGAGCGTCGACAAACTCGGCCGTTTCCGGGTCAGCGCCTTCACGCAACGCGATGCGGCCGGAATGGTGTTGCGCCGCATCGAATCCGAAGTACCGGAAGCCGACAGCCTTCACCTTCCGCCGGTCCTGAAAGACTTGATCATGTACAAGCGGGGCTTGGTGATTTTTGTCGGCGCCACCGGCACCGGTAAATCGACCTCGTTGGCCGCCTTGATCCGGCATCGCAACGAAAGTACCAGCGGCCATATCATCACCATCGAGGACCCGATCGAATTCACCCATCCTCATCTGGGCTGCATCGTCACGCAACGGGAAGTCGGGCTGGACACCGAGTCTTACGAAGTGGCTTTGAAGAACACGCTGCGGCAAGCACCGGACGTCATCCTGATCGGCGAAGTGCGTACCCGCGAAACCATGCAACACGCGATCACCTTCGCCGAGACCGGTCACTTGTGCCTATGCACCCTGCACGCCAACAACGCCAACCAAGCCATCGACCGGATTCTGCACTTCTTCCCCGAAGAAATGCACAGCCAGTTGTTCATGGATCTGTCGCTTAACCTGCGCGGTATCGTCGCCCAGCAATTGATCAAACGGGCCGACGGCAAGGGCCGTTACCCGGCCGTCGAAATCATGCTGAATACGCCATTGATGGCCGACCTGATTCGCAAGGGCGAAGTCCATAAATTGAAAGAATTGATGAAAAATTCGCGCGAGCACGGCATGCAAACCTTCGACCAGGCGCTGTACGATCTCTACACCGCCGGCAAGATCAGTTACGAAGACGCGCTCAACGCCGCCGATTCCAGAAACGAGGTACGCCTGATGATCAAACTGGGCGCGGAAAATGCCGGCACGCTCGACGGCGAGGACGGCATGACGCTAGCCGAAACAGAAGAAGAGCCCGGCGGCAGTATTTATTGAGTTGCGCTAACCCATAGCGCCGTAAAACTCTGCATCAAGTCCCCCGCGCCGCCTTGATCGCTTCATAAGCCTTGCGGATCTGCTGGGTTTTTTCCTTGGCTAATACCATCATTTCCTCCGGCAAGCCTTTGGCGACCAGTTTGTCGGGATGGTGTTGCCCCATCAACCGGCGATAGGCCTTTTTGACTTCGGCATCGCTGGCGGTCGATTTCACGCCCAATACCGTGTAGGCATCGTCCAGCGCGCTCGTTTGCGCTTGCCTCGATTCCCGATACTGCCCGCCATAACGATAAAAGCGTTGCTGGGCCTGGAACTGCATCTTCATGGTTTCGTATTCGAAGCGGGATACATGCAGGTGCGCACAAATCTTCAGCAGCAGGGCTTCCTCCGCCCGATCCAGCCCGCCGTCGGCGTAGGCCGCCTGGATTTGTATTTCCATGAACATGCGTATCAATTGCGTGCGCCGGTGGCATTCCCGGCGGAACTGGTCGAGTACGTCATACAAAGGAAATCCGGGCTGCTTGCCCTGGCGGAACAGATTAATGGCGGTATTGCGCATTTCGCCGGACAACCTCATTTCATCCATAACGCGTTTGGCCAAATTGATTTCCGCCTCGGTAACTCTTCCATCCGCCTTGGCCAAGTGCCCCATCACCGCAAAAGTGGCGGTAAAAAAAGCCATTTGCACTCGATGCTGGTCCCCTCGGCCGAGACGTACGTCACCTTGCATCCCTTCCATGCCGGTATCGAACTGGTGTCCAACCGAAGCACCGAGTATCGCGCCCAACGGCCCTCCCAGCAAAAAGCCGAAGGCGCCGCCCACAACCTTTCCCAACCAACTCATATGACTATCAATCCTAGCGTTAAATGATAAAATGGCGTCTTAATTGTTATTTATTACCCCTTATTATGAATGTTCCCGCCGCACTTTACGAATCTTCAATCTCGAATTTAAAACTGCTGGCCCGCGGAAAAGTCCGTGATATTTACGAGATCGATGCCCAACATCTGCTGATTGTCACGACCGATCGAATGTCGGCGTTCGATGTCATTCTGCCGGACCCGATCCCGGGAAAAGGACGCGTGCTGACCAGTGTCTCCAATTTTTGGTTCAACAAAATGCGGCACATCATGCCGAACCATCTCGCCACCGATTTGACGTTGCAGCAAGTCATACCCGACGCCGAGGAACGGGCCCATGTGGCCTGTCGGGCGATTATCGTTAAACGACTGCAACCGTTGCCGGTGGAAGCGATTGTACGCGGTTATCTGATTGGTTCTGGTTGGAAGGATTACCAAAAAACCGGAGAGGTCGGCGGCATTAAATTACCCGCCGGCCTGCAACAAGCCTCCCAACTGCCGGAACCGATCTACACCCCTTCCACCAAGGCCGAGGTCGGCGATCACGACATCAACATTTCGTTCGCCGACACGATCCCGCTGCTCGGACAAGCCGTGGCGGAAAAAGTCCGCGAGGCGAGCCTCAAAATATATTCGGAAGCCGCGACTTACGCGAGGGAACGCGGCATCATCATCGCCGATACCAAATTTGAATTCGGCCTGGATAAGGACGGAACACTGTACCTGATCGATGAAGTTTTGACGCCGGATTCCTCCCGTTTCTGGCCGGCCGATCAATACCAGGTTGGCATCAGTCCACCAAGCTTCGACAAACAATACTTGCGTGATTACCTGGAAACACTGGACTGGGACAAGACCGCTCCCGGCCCTTCCTTGCCAGCGGAAGTCACCGAGCAATGCGCCGCCAAATACCGGGAAGCGGAGATCCGCCTGACGCAAGACTAAGCGACAACCTACTACTTCACGGTGATTTACACCAAGCCATGCTCGGCGAAGGAATAGGGGACGCCGTCACCAACGATAAAATGATCGAGCACCCGAATATCGAACAAGGCCAGCGCCTGCTTGAGCTTATCGGTAATCTGCCTATCCGCCTGACTGGGTTCGTTGATTCCGGAAGGATGATTGTGCGCGAAAATTACCGCCGCGGCATTATGGGACAAGGCTTTTTTGGCGACTTCCCGGGGATAGACGCTGGCCCCGTCTATCGTCCCCCGAAACAACTCTTCAAACTGCAATACCCGATGTTGATTATCCAGGAACAAGCAGGCAAACACCTCGTAACTGTAGCCGCGCAATTGCGCGCTTAAATAGGCCCGGGTAATATCGGGGCTGGTCAATGCATCGCCTCGTTGCAGAATCTCCTCGAAATGGCGCCTGGCCATTTCCAAAACCGCTTGTAACTGGGCATATTTGGCCGTGCCCAACCCGTTTGCCAAACAAAAACGCGCTTGATCAGCCTCCAACAACGCTTTCAGGGAACCAAAATCGTTCAATAATTCCCTGGCAAGGTCGACCGCCGATTTGCCTTGCGTGCCGGTGCGCAAAAAAATGGCCAACAATTCCGCATCGGTCAGCGCCCCCGCCCCTTTGTGCAACAGTTTCTCCCGCGGCCGGTCTTCCGCCGGCCAGTCCTTTATTCCCATAGCATAACCCTCTATCAACCGTATCCCCGAGCTCGCGCCAACCGACTAACTCCTGTAGTCGGCCGACGGTTTATCGGTTCCTCCCGTTTTCTCGATTTCTTCACGACGTCTTTTGGCGCCGGGCCCGGCGCCGGCTTCCCTCGTCTTCAAATTAAGCATAGAAGAATCGTCCCCCGTTTGCCATAATAAACAGCTATTTAAACTGTCGAAAGGAATAACCCTATCAACAAGCGAATTTTGCTAGGAGTCTGTGGCGGCATTGCTGCCTACAAATCCGCCGAACTGGTGCGCCTATTGAAAAAACGAGGTATTGAAGTTCGCGTGGTAATGACCGAATCGGCCAAACAATTCGTCACTCCGTTGACCTTTCAAGCCTTGAGCGGCAACCCTGTCCATAGTCGATTGCTGGACGCCGACGAAGAAAACGCCATGGGACATATCAATCTCGCTCGTTGGGCCGATGCCGTCGTTATCGCCCCCGCCACGGCCAATATGATCGCCAAATTGAGCTGCGGTCTGGCGGACGACTTGCTCTCGACACTGTCTCTCGCGGCTGAATGCCCGATCTATCTGGCACCGGCGATGAACCAGGCGATGTGGCGCAAAGCTGTTACCCGGGAAAACATCGCCCGTTTACAAAGCCACGGCGTCCATCTAATCGGCCCGGAAGCGGGAGACCAAGCATGCGGCGAAACCGGCTTGGGCAGAATGGCCGAAGCGGAAACAATCTGCGCGGCGCTAACCGAGTCGACCAGCGACAAGCCATTACTCAACAAAAAAGTACTGATCAGTGCCGGTCCGACCCGTGAAGCATTGGATCCGGTGCGTTATATCAGTAATCGCAGTTCCGGCAAAATGGGCTATGCTATAGCTAATGCCGCCAAAAAAGCAGGCGCACTAGTAACCCTGATTAGTGGCCCGGTAAATCTACAACCTCCCGGCGACATCGAAATCGTCAATGTGGAAAGCGCCGAACAAATGTATGACGCGATTGTTCCCCGCGCCCAGGATTTCGATATTTACATCGGCGCGGCGGCGGTCGCCGATTACCGGCCGGCGGATGTGCGAGCACAAAAAATCAAAAAACAGGGTGAAGAAAGCGTCATCAAACTACAGCGCAATCCCGATATCGTGGCCAGTGTCGCGGCGCTTGAGCACAAGCCCTTCGTGGTCGGCTTCGCCGCTGAAACCGACGACCTGGAAAATTATGCAAAGAACAAGATGCTGAGCAAAAATTTGGACATGATTGCCGCCAATTGGGTCGGTGGAAAACAGGGCGGATTCGATAGCGATCTGAACGCACTGAAGGTTTTCTGGCGCCATGGCCAAAAAGACTTGGCCATGACCGATAAACGACATTTGGCAGAACAACTCATACGCTTAATTGCCGCAAGGTTAAATGAAAAAAATACAGCTTAAAATTCTGGATAAACGACTGGGCAATGAAATCCCCCTTCCCAACTATGCCACCTCCGGTTCGGCAGGACTCGATTTGAGAGCCTGCCTAGACCATGCCGTCACGCTGGAACCCGGCGAAACGTATCTGATTCCAACCGGACTCGCCATACATATCGACGACCCTAGCCTGGCCGCGATATTGCTCCCCCGCTCGGGATTGGGCCATAAACATGGCATCGTCTTGGGCAACCTGGTCGGCCTGATCGATTCGGATTACCAGGGCCAGGTTTTTGTCTCCTGTTGGAACCGGGGCAACACTGCATTTACCATCGCCATAGGCGAACGCATCGCGCAAATGGTCTTCGTGCCGGTGACGCAAGTGCAATTCGATTGCGTCAGCGAATTCGATGAAAGCCACCGCGGCATTGGCGGATTTGGCCATACCGGCCGCCATTAACTTATCTTATAGCAAGGAGATATCCCAAGATGTCCCGCATTTTCACGATCTTATCTGTGCTCGCGGTATTTTTGATTGTTCTCGCCGGTTTTAGCGCCTATTGGTTTTCCTTGCCGGATATCCGCCAGGCTAAACAAAAAACGACTTCAGCCTTAGCCAGCGGTATCTCCTTGGCCATTTCCAGTCGCTTAAATACATTACAGGACAGCGTCGACAAACTGGCGCAAATGCCGGAAGTGATCGAGGCGTTCGAACAGGACAATCGCAACGAACTGCGATTGCTTTCCAAGAGATTGGCCACATTGTTACCCGATACGCTGAACCTGCGCTTATTGCCCCCCCATGTCAGCGAACTCGATCAATCCTCGACGCCGCACATGGGATACGCCGACCTGGAAATGGTTCAGGCCACACTCAAGGGCAAACAAGCGCCGACCGTTCAGGGCGAAGGAGAACATCGCCACCTCGCCATTACCAGCCTCGTCAGCAAGGATGGTAAAGCCATAGGAGTTTTATTGGCCAGCATGAAATACGATTTCATCAATGCCACGGTTAACGGCGCCGGCATCAGCGAAGGCATGTTCGAACTTAAACAACAGCGCACCATTCTCAGTAGCGCCGGCGACCCCCAAGTCAAAACGGCCCAAGCTCAGGAGTTACGTATTCCGCATTCATCCTGGATTATCCTGTACTGGCCGGAACAACAGGCCGGCGTTTCGGAATTGACCCTGATCCTTGCAACTATTGCCTTATGCGGATTGTCCGCCTGCCTGGCTTTTTTTATCGGCTACCGAAAACTGTCCGATTATTTACGCCAGGATCAGGCTAGCATTTTCAAAGTCACTAAAGATTTGGTCAGCGGCAAAATGGCCGGAAACTATCCGGTGCAATTGCATGAGATGAAATCGATCATCTCGACCTTGGTACAGTATAAACGCGTGCTCGATCAACAGGATAACGAAGCCCCCGAGACGAAAAAGGAATTCGAGGATGATTTTTTCGACGAAGGCCTGGACACCAGCTTCTTGGATACGCCGGGCATTGACACCAGCGAGAGTAAGCCGGTGAAAATCAAGGTAGAAGAAGCGCCCGCAAGCAAACTGCAAAAGAAACCCGCCCCAGCTCCCGCCACGGCCATGCCCAGCGTTTTGAAAAGCCAACCGAATACGGAAAACATCTTCCGGGCTTACGATATTCGTGGCGTGGTCGATAAAAGCCTGACGCCTGAGATAGTCTTCAAGATTGGCCAGGCTCTGGCCAGCGAAGCCAAGCAACAAGGTGTCAAAACGATCGTGGTCGGACGCGACGGACGCAAATCGAGCCAGGCACTGGCTACCTCGTTGATGCAAGGCATTATCGCCACGGGTCTCGATGTGCTTGACATCGGCTTGATACCGACCCCGGTGCTGTATTTCGTTGCTCATCATAGCGACGGGCGCAGCGGGGCGATGATAACCGGGAGTCACAATCCCGCCGAATACAATGGCATTAAGATGATGCTGAAAGGCGAAACGCTGGCCGGCAAAAAAATCCAAGCCTTAAAACAGCGAATCGAGAACAATGATTTCGCCACTGGCGCCAGCGGCTCGATAGAACAAAACACCCTGTTTACCAACGAATACATCGGCATCATTTCCGAGGACATACATATTGTCCGGCCAATGAAGGTGGTATTGGATTGCGGCAACGGCGCCGCTGCTGAACTGGCGCCGATCCTGCTGAAAACGCTCGGCTGCGAGTTAATTGAATTATTTTGCGAAATCGACGGCAGCTTCCCGAATCATCACCCCGATCCCAGCAAACCGGAAAATCTTCAGGATTTAATCACGGCGGTAAAACGACACGAAGCCGATGTCGGCATCGCTCTCGACGGCGACGGCGACCGCTTGGGCGTGGTCGACTCCAGCGGCAAGATCATCTGGCCGGATCGGCAAATGATGCTCTTCGCCAAGGATGTCTTGGCCAGCAAACCGGCGACGGAAGTCATTTTCGATGTCAAATGCTCCCGTCATCTCGGCGATCAAATCATAAAATACGGCGGCCGGCCATTGATGTGGAAAACCGGGCATTCTCTGATCAAAGCCAAATTAAAGGAAACCGGGGCGTCGCTGGCCGGCGAGATGAGCGGCCACATTTTTTTCAATGACCGCTGGTTCGGCTTTGACGACGGGCTTTACGCCGCCGCGCGAGTGATCGAAATCCTGTCCGCCGATACCCGCTCCAGCAGCGAAGTCTTTGCCTCCCTGCCCGACAGCGTGAACACGCCAGAAATAACGATCGCCATGCCGGAAGGGGAGAACATTCGCTTCGTCGAACAACTCTCCAGTACGGCCAAATTTCCCAACGCCAATGTCCTGAATATCGACGGCATTCGGGTCGAGTTCGAGGACGGATGGGGGTTGATCAGAGCCTCCAACACGACGCCGTCCCTGGTAGCGCGCTTCGAAGCCGACGACCAACAGGCCTTGAAACGCATCCAGGAACAATTTAAACAATTGCTGCTGAGTCTCAAACCGGACCTATCCCTGCCTTTCTAAGGTCGAGCACTAATCAAGCGATAAAGAGAAGACGATTGGCGCTACGCCATTCGTTATTGTTCCTGATCAAAAACAGCGGAAGTCCATATAAGCATGCTTGGGCCTCGATTGTTGGGTAACCGCGTGCGCCTCTGGCAGAGACTTCAAAATCTGGCCACCCTACTTTACAATGCTTCTTCAATTCTTTTCGAGCCGTTTTTAACTAACACGATTCCATGAAAAAAAACACCGCCCATCAAATTGCTCATGTCCTGATCGAAGCTCTCCCGTATATTCAGAAATTCAAGGACAAAACCGTCGTTATAAAATTTGGCGGCAACGCCATGATCGACGAGGAACTGAAACACAGCTTCGCGCGCGATATCGTGTTGATGAAACTGGTCGGCATCAACCCGATCGTCGTACACGGCGGCGGTCCGCAAATCGGCCAATTATTGGAAAAAATCGGCAAATCTACCGAATTCGTCGACGGTATGCGGGTCACCGACAGCGAAACGATGGATGTCGTCGAAATGGTACTAGGAGGACTGGTCAATAAACAGATCGTCAACCTGATCAACCTGCATGGGGGCAAGGCGGTCGGCCTGACCGGCAAGGACGGCAATTTCATCCATGCCCGCAAAATCAAATTCCAGAAATCGTCACCCGAAACCGATGCCAGCGAAATCATCGACCTTGGGCATGTCGGCGAAGTCAGCAGTATCGACCCTTCCGTGGTCGACATGTTGGGCCACAGCGATTTCATTCCTGTCATCGCGCCGATCGGGGTCGGTAAGGACGGATATTCCTATAATATCAACGCAGACTTAGTGGCCGGTAAAGTGGCCGAAGTATTGAAAGCGGAAAAATTGATGCTGTTGACCAACACCCGGGGCATTCTGGATAAACAAAACCAACTTCTAACTGGCTTGTCGCTGGGCGATATCGACAGACTGATCGCTGACGGAACCATTTCCGGCGGCATGATTCCAAAAACCCGCTGCGCCACCGATGCCTTGAAAGGCGGCGTCAACAGCGTACATATCATCGATGGCCGTGTCGACCACGCGGTTTTGCTGGAACTGTTCACCGACCAAGGGGTCGGCACGTTATTGCTCAGACGATAATCCCGACTCGATATACTTACTGAACGAGTGCCGGATTCGTTTTACCTTGGGTCCGGCACATAGTTCAACACCAATCGTCGATTTACGGCAGCGAATATCCAGAAAAATCTGCTGCCGACGTTCCCCCAATTCCATTTTGGAAACCGACAGACTAAGATCATTATCATCCTTCGGCGGAGCACGCATGATCAATTTATCAGTATCGATATCGACCGGAGTCGTGGAATACTTGGCGACAAAACTGCGGGCCAGGTCCCATGCTTTATCACATTGCCGCTGGTTCTCGCAGACAAAAAGCCCCAATTCGTTGGCGGCCTTATATTCGGCGCTTTTGCCGCTCAGCCGGCTCGGCTCCGTTTTGGACTGAGTCAGAAAAATAAAACGTTCGATATCCGTTTCAAATTCTTTCTTGACCGCCTTCCTTTTTTGCAGATGCCGAGCGATTTCAATCTTGACGGTATCGATTTGTTCCTTGGTCGCCGCGATTTCATCCAGCAATTTTTGCGGCACCTTCTGTCCATTGCGCTCGTACGAGGCCGCCTGTTTCTGCTGCTGGTCCAGTTGCAGTTCCAGGCGTACCTGATTGCCTTCGGCAACTTTGCGCTGCGCGTCCAAAGCCGACATTTTCCCTCTCAGCGCCAACTTCATATCCTCAACATTGCGAAAAGTGCTTAATAACACCTTATCGTGGGATTTCTGCTTGGCGATGATTTTTTCCTGCTCCCGGCGCAGTTTTTCCAGTCTTTTTTCCAACTCGACCTGTTCTTGAGTTTTAGCCTCCTCGACCACATCGACCACTCGGGCGCTTTCATTCAACTCTTCCCTTTTATGTTGAATCTGGTCCTGGGGGACCTGGTCCGAAAAAAACACCCGGCCATTGTCATCCACCCATCGATACATTTTTTTGGCATAAAGGTCTTGCGCCCCGACTTCCAACAACAGGAATGCGACCAATAAAGTGATAGGTTTTGCGACACGAAGGTTCAACATTTAACAATCAATTTGAGGAAACTGAGCCCTACAATGTGTGTTCGGCATTTATTCCGCTAACAATAGGCATTTGCCTGGCTATCAGACCGATAACAACCGGCCTGATATCATCGATTAGTATAGCCAATAAATAGACCGCGTTTGCGAGCAAGGCGACATTAACCGATCAAACTGGCCAATTGCTGCAACGGCGGCAAAATAATCATCTTCGCCAATTGCAGCAATACCAAGCCCACCAGCGGCGACAAATCGATCCCGCCCAGGTCAGGCACGACTTTCCGGCAAATATTCAGCACCGGCTCGGTCAAGCTATAAAGTATCGATGACGCCACATTGTAGTGTCCAGGATCGAACCAACTCAGTATCGCGCGGGCAAAAATAGCGAAGATGAAAACATTGAGAAACAAGGATATCAGCTGCGTCAGCGACAAGATCATCAATGCCGGAAAACTGACCATCAACCCCTTGATAGCCAGGATGGAAAAATCTGCGGTCATCTGCAACAAGATTGCCAAAACCAGGGAAGAACTATCAATCCGGCCGACCGAAGGAATATAGCGCCGCATGATCTTCAATGGCGGATGCGTCACTTTGACCAGGAACTGAGAAACCGGATTGTAAAAATCCGCATTGGTCCATTGCAATAAAAAACGCAAAACCACCGCTAAAATGTAAAGGGAAAACAGGGTATCGATCAAAAAAATGAATGGATCGGTCATATATGAAGTTCCCATTATTTCTCCCCTAATTCTTTAGACATCTCGACCGCTCTGTCTCTGGCCGCATGCATCGCTTTGGAAACCAATGATACGAATTCGCCTTGTTGAAACATTTCGATGGCCTGTTGCGTCGTTCCTCCCGGCGAGGTAACCCGGGCCCGCAGTTGTGCCGGCGATTCGGATGATTCCAACGCGATTTTAGCCGCCCCCAACGCCGTTTGCTGGACCAACAAGCGGGCCATGTGTTCGCTAAGCCCCAATTCCTGCGCCGCCTTTTCCATCGCCTCCATGAGCAAGAAGTAATACGCCGGGCCGCTCCCCGATACGGCCGTCACCGCATCCAATTCGCATTCGTTATCGACCCACAAGGTCAACCCGACGGCGCGCAAGATATTTTCCGCCAAATCTTTCTGTTCATCGCTGACTTTTTCGTTGGCATGCAACGCGGTCGCTCCCGTCAACACCAGTGCCGGTGTATTCGGCATGCAGCGCACGATGGCCACCTGCTCGCCCAGCCACTGCGACAAACTGAGCTGGCTGATGCCGGCCGCGATCGACACCACCAACACCTTATTTTGTTGCGCCAACGCCGCGACGCCGGCCGCAACCTCGCGCAACACCTGAGGCTTGACCGCGAGTACGACGACATCCGCTTCATTGACCACGGTAGCGTTATCACGGGTCACATTAACCTTCAATTTAGCGGCCAGCGCTTGCAACGTATCGGAATTAATATCCGACACCCAGATTTGCTTTGGCGAATGCCCGCTATCGATCAACCCCTTTATCAAACTGGCGGCCATGTTACCGCCGCCGATAAATCCAATTGCTTTTGTTTTCATATCCTGCCAAGAATTAATTCACGTTCACAAAATTAAGGACTATTCTACCTTAACTAAAATTCACTGTAATCTTGTGCCGGAATCCCAACGCCCTTTATCTTGCCGACAAATGCCTGAAGCGGAAACCGGACAGCAGCAAAGCCAACGCATAGACCAGCGCGCCCAACCCGATCCAGGCAGCCAAATTCATGACGCGTTGCTCCGCCCCCCAGCCGAACCAGAGCTCGGCATCGACCAAGCGATACAGGAATACGGCCATGATTTCATTGGCCAGTATGATGCGCAAGATAAAGATCCGCCAGCGCCTGCCCGGCCGGTAAACTTTTTCTTTGAGTAACCGAGACAATAACAGCGAAGCGTTAAAAAACGCACCCAGCGAAGTCGCTAAGGCCAACCCGGCATGGGCCAACGGAAAAACCAAGGCGACATTCATCGCCATATTGGCGATCATCGCATAGATGCCGTAACGCACCGGCGTCTTGGTATCCTTGCGCGAAGTAAAACCCGGCACCAACACCTTGACCAGGATAAATCCCAGTAAGCCGATGGCATAGGCTCGCAGGCTGAGCCCAGCCATCTGCACATCGTCGCGGCCGAATTCATGATATTGGAACAACGTCGACAGCATCGGTTCGGCCAATAAAAACAAGCCCAGCGCTGCCGGCATTCCGATCAACAACACCAGCCTCAAACCCCAGTCCAGCGACCGGGAGAATTCTTCCTGCTGGTCGGCGGCATGGTTTTTCGACAAACTTGGCAGAATCACGGTAGCCAGGGCAATGCCGAACACGCCCAGCGGGAATTCCACCAGGCGATCCGAATAATACAGCCAGGATACGCTACCGGTCGCCAGAAACGAAGCGATCAGAGTATCCAGCAATAAGTTGATTTGGGTGATGGAAACGCCGAATATAGCCGGCAGCATCAATTTCATGATCCGTTTGACGCCGGCATCGTAAAACCCGAACCGCAGTCTAGGCACCAACCCCAACCGCAGCAAGGCCGGAAATTGAAACAGCAATTGCACCACGCCGGCGGCGAACACGCCCCAGGCCAGCGCCACAACCGGATCGGGCATCAGCGGCGACAACCAGATTGCCGCAGCGATCATGCACAGGTTGAGAAATACCGGCGTGAACGCCGGCACCGCGAACTTGTCATGCGAGTTCAGAATGCCGCCGGCAAAGGCCACCGAGGAAATAAAAAACAGATAGGGAAAAGTAATGCGCAGCATCTGTACGGCCAAATCGTATTGCTCTCCCTCCCATAAAAAACCGGGAGCAAAAATCGTAATCAGCACCGGCGCGCCGACCACGCCGAGGATGGTCACTAGCATAAGAACTAGGGCCAGCGTACCGCCGGTACGATCGATAAACGCCTTCAAGGCCTCGCGCCCGCCCTGCTCCTTGTAATCGGACAAGACCGGCACGAAGGATTGCGCAAAGGCCCCTTCGGCAAACAGACGGCGTAAGAAGTTGGGAATCTTAAAGGCGACAAAAAAAGCATCGGTGCCGGAGTCTACTCCAAAGATACGGGCAAACAACATGTCCCGAATGAATCCCAATATCCGCGAAATCATGGTCATGCTACTGACAATAGCGGTGGATTTGAACAATTGCCTACTCAACGCTTACTCCCTGAATAAAGCTAAAAAATTTGACAATCATACCATTTAAAAAGATAATGCACGGTTCTTGTAACACTAATCAGAATTGATACACCATGGCTAATTCACCACAAGCTAGAAAAAGAGCGCGCCAGGCTGAGAAAAGCCGTGTTCTCAACGCGGGACAACGCAGCAATTTACGCACTTTCATCAAAAAAGTTATCGCCGCTGTCAACGCCGGCGACAAAGAGCAGGCTCAAGCCGCTTTAAAAACAGCTGTACCCGTTATCGATTCAGCTGTTAACAAAGGCCTTATCCACAAAAACAAGGCGGCCCGCAACAAGAGCCGGCTTAACGCGAAAGTTCGCACCATGGCCTAAGCCCAAGCAGAACAAACAAAAAGCCGGTTCGCCCTCGACGCAACCGGCTTTTTTGTGTCCGCGCACAAGTCTTTTTACCTGATCAGCACCATATTATCGCGGTGTATCAACTCCTCTTCATCGGCATAGCCCAACAATGTTTCAAATTGCGAACTCGGCTTGCCGGCGACCTTCACGACCTCCTCCGAATTATAATTAATCAGGCCACGCGCAATCTCGACTCCCTGAGCGTCCACGCAACTGACCAAGTCGCCACGCCTAAACCCCCCCTTTACCGATTTCACGCCGACGGCCAGCAAGCTTTTACCGGCGCTTTGCAAAATACGCACTGCTCCATCGTCCAGCACCAAGCGCCCCTTGCTTTGCAACTGTCCCGCCAGCCAGCGCTTTCTCGCCGCCATCGGCGCGATGTCGGGCCTCAAGAACGTCCCCAACTCAGCTCCCGCAACCACCTCGGTGATGACATCCGGCAATTGCCCCGAAACGATGACGGTGCCGGCACCGGATCTCGCTGCCAAGCGCGCCGCCCTGACCTTAGTATACATCCCGCCGCGCCCCAGGCCGCTGCGACTGCCCCCCGCAACCTCATCCAATGTTCGATCGTTGACGCTAGCGCAAGCAATCAATTTGGCACCGGCATTGATACCAGGGTCTGAATCATACAAGCCGGTCTGGTCAGTCAAAATGATCAACAACTCGGCCTCGACCAGATTGGCGACCAACGCGCCTAGCGTATCATTATCGCCGAATCGAATTTCATCGGTGGCGACCGCATCGTTTTCATTGATCACCGGCACGACGCCAAACTCCAACAGCGTCAACAGAGTACTGCGCGCATTCAGATAGCGCTTACGATCGGACAAGTCGTCGTGGGTCAACAAAACTTGGGCCGTCAGCAAGCCATGCGCCTGAAACTTGTTCTCAAAATTCCGCACCAACCCCATCTGCCCGACCGAAGCCGCCGCCTGCAATTCATGCAGGGTTTCCGGGCGGGACTTTAATTTCAGGCGGCTCATGCCTTCCGCCACGGAACCGGACGACACCAGCACCACATCCTTGCCCTGCGCCCTGAGTTGCGCCATCTGCGCCACCCAGGAAGTAATGGCCGGCTTGTTCAATCCTTGCCCACCATTGGTCAACAAGGAACTACCAATTTTAACGACGATTCGTTTCGTCTTGACGAAATCAGCTCTATTCATCTTGCGCCTGACGCTGCTGCTCCAAATAATCCATGATCGCGTACATCAATTCCTGCGTACCCTGTTTTTTTAAGGCCGAAATGATATAAACCGGACCCTGCCAACCCAACTCCTCCACAATTCGGCGGCAATGCCCGTCAACCTCGTTCTCGGGCAAGCGGTCGATTTTGTTCAATACCAACCAACGAGGCTTGTCCGCCAATTCATCACTCCACTGTTCGAGCTCATGGATGATTTTATGAGCCGCCTCTACCGGCGCCTCCATGCTTTCGTAAGGCGCCACGTCGATTACATGCAGCAGCAGTCCGGTCCTGGACAAATGCCGCAGAAACTGCAATCCCAGGCCGGCGCCTTCTGCGGCCCCCTCGATAACTCCCGGAATATCGGCGATCACAAAGCTGCGCAGATCGTCGACCTTGACCACGCCTAGATTGGGATGCAGCGTAGTAAAAGGATAGTCCGCCACCTTGGGCCGCGCCGACGATACCGCCCGGATCAAGCTGGACTTGCCGGCATTCGGCATCCCCAACAACCCAACATCGGCGATCACCATCAACTCCAGCCGCAACACCCGCTGCTCGCCCGGCGAGCCCTTGGTGAACTGTTGCGGCGCCCGATTGACACTGCTTTTAAAACGGGTATTGCCTAGGCCGTGGAACCCCCCTTTCGCCACCAACAAGCGTTCCCCCGCCTTGGTCAGATCGCCGATTTTTTCGTCGGTCTCCGCCTCGTAAACCACCGTTCCCGGCGGCACATGGACGAAACAGTCTTCGCCCTTGCGCCCGGTACAATTACGCGCCATGCCGTTTTGGCCGCGCTGAGCCCGGTGTACGGAATGATAACGAAAATCCGCCAACGTATTGACGTTCTCGGCCGCAACCAGATAAACGCTGCCGCCATCGCCGCCGTCGCCGCCGTCCGGCCCGCCCATCGGAATAAATTTTTCCCGGCGGAATGTCGCGATGCCGTTGCCACCGTCACCCGCTTCCACCCGAATTTCCGCTTCATCTACAAATTTCATAACCTTACCGATAGAAACAAAAAAGCCCCGTCAACAGGGACGAGGCTTTTGTCAGATTCCGTTTGCGCTGCAGTCACAGCATAAGCAGTTCTTATGCGGCCGCAATACTGATGTACTTGCGGTTTTTGGGACCTTTCACTTCAAAAACCACTTTACCGTCCGCAGTGGCAAACAAGGTATGATCCTTGCCTATTCCGACGTTGTCGCCAGCATGGAATTTAGTACCGCGTTGACGAACCAAAATATTGCCGGCTTTTACCTCCTGGCCGCCAAAGCGTTTAACGCCCAAACGCTGGGCATTGGAATCACGTCCGTTTCGGGTACTACCACCCGCCTTCTTATGAGCCATTTTTGAACCCCTTTATGTTATGCAGAAATACCAGTAATTTTGACTTCTGTGTAGTATTGACGATGACCCATTTGTTTCATGTGGTGCTTACGTCTTCTGAATTTAATGATCTTAACTTTTTTATGCCTGCCTTGGGAAACGACCTCGGCAGTCACCTTGCCGCCTTCGACATAAGGCTGACCGATTTTAACAGCATCGTCTGATTGCACCATCAGCACTTTATCAAACTCAACGCTGTCACCCGTTCCCAGTTCAAGCTTTTCTATTTTTAAGGTCGCACCTTCTTCGACTCGGTACTGTTTACCACCTGTTTGAATTACCGCATACATCAGCGCAAGCTCCATCAAGCATTTAATCTGTTAAAAGTGAACAGACAATTATATTTATAAAAAAAATCGTCGTCAATCAAAAATTTATTCGACAATTTTAGGTGCCTATAAAATAGCACATCAAAGTTATTGACACCAGCCCCTATTTTTAACTAGCATGGCTGGTTATTTTAATATTCCTAAATAGGAATCCTTAACCTTAAAAAATAATGGCAGTAGAAGATTCACTCAACGCTTCGGCACCCATTGACTTTAATTCAATCAAAAACCTGACGGTAGCCGAGGCAAAAGCGGTTGACCAGCTGATTATCGACGAACTGAGCTCCGATGTCGTCCTCATTAACCAAATGAGCCATTACATCATCGGCAGCGGCGGCAAAAGGCTGCGTCCGATGTTGCTGTTGCTCGCCGCCAAGGCGTTGGGGGAAGTCACCCATAACCACCTGGTCATGGCGGCCGTGATCGAATTCATCCATACCGCGACTTTGCTGCACGACGATGTCGTCGACGAATCGGAACTGAGGCGCGGCAAGGATTCCGCCAACGCCGTCTGGGGCAACGCCGCTAGTGTGCTGGTCGGCGATTATCTTTATTCCAGCGCCTTCGAGATGATGGTCGGCACCAACAACATGCGGGTCATGGAGATTTTATCCAAGACCACGACCGCCATCGCCGAGGGCGAGGTCTTGCAATTGCTGAATTGCAACAACCCTGAAACCACCGAAGAAAAGTATCTGGAAGTCATCGCCCGCAAAACCGCCATCTTGTTTAGCGCCGCGACCCGCCTCGCCGCGGTTCTCTCCGGCGCCGACACAGAAACCGAGGAGGCATTAGCAACCTACGGCCAGGAATTGGGCGTCGCTTTCCAATTGATCGACGATGCGCTGGATTACAAGGCCAATAGTGAAGACTTGGGCAAAAATCTGGGCGACGATCTGGCCGAAGGAAAGCCGACGCTGCCACTGATCCATGCCATCCAACACGGCAGCCAGCAACAGGCCGACGTGGTCGTCAACGCAATCAAGCAGGGCTCACGCGAAGCTTTCGCCGAGGTCTATGAAATCGTCAAGGCGACCAACGCCATCGAATACACCGAGCACTGCGCCGACGAAGCCGCGCAAAAAGCCATCAACGCCCTAACGCGCCTACCCGAGACTCAATATAAAGAGGCGCTAGAGTCACTAGCCCGCTTTTCGGTACAACGGGACCACTAACACCCCAAACCAGAGCCGAAACAGGGGCCGTTGACCGATACGGCCCTTTCTCACTGAGCCAGCCTCACGCCCGTTTCCATCAGCGAACTGGCTACTCGCCTAATGGATCATGAACTGGCTGACCAAAGCCTGTAAATTGTCGCCGACTTTAGTCAACTCACTGGCGCTGACTTTGTTTTTCTGCGCCTCAACCAAGGAATCGCCGGCCGCGTCAGCGCTATGACGAATACCCTGAGCAACCTCCTCGGCCACCGCCGACTGCTGTTCCGCCGCCGCTGCGATCAAAGCATTTTTCTCGTGGATGTCGTTTATCGCGGCGTGGATGGCGGCAAAAACCTGGCTGACCGCCTCGACCGCTTGCACGCCGAGAGTCGCCGCCCGCTGTTGTTTTTGCATATACCCGGCCGTCTGACGGGTCGCGCTATTGAGCTTTTCCAGCAAATACTGTATCTCGCCGGCCGACGCAGCAGTGTGCGAAGCTAGCTTACGCACCTCATCGGCGACCACGGCAAAGCCTCGCCCATGCTCTCCGGCGCGAGCCGCTTCGATCGCGGCATTCAAGGCCAGTAAATTGGTCTGTTCGGTGAATCCCTGAATCACGCCCAAGACGCCCTCAATGGCTTCGACATCATGCTGCAACTGCCGCAGGGATGCCGCGGTTTCCTCTGTCACCATCGCCAGCTCGTTTACTTGCGTCCGCGTGCCGCGCATGTGTTCGAGCCCGCCTTCGATACCTTCCTGTGCCTGAGTCGTCGCACCATGTGTCTCGCCCGCATTGCGGGCGACATCCTGAAACGAAAGCAACAACTGATTCATTTGCTCCGCTGCAGCGACACTCAGCTCCTGCTGTCCAGCCACGATCCGCTCCATTTGCCGGCCGCCCTCGATGACGGCCTGGCGGCATCGGTTCAAAGTGGCGGTCTCCTGATCGATATTGCCGATCAAGCGCTCGAAATAGCTTTTTAATTGCGCCACCGCATGGTTAAGCTGAGCGACTTCGGTGATCTTGCCGCACACGACAAACGATGAGCTCAAATCGCCTGTGGCAAGTTTATGCAGATACGTACTGGTGTGATTGATAATCATCGCAATATGTCGCAGCAGCAACAGCATCGCCACTCCGATTCCAACGATCAGCGATAAACAAACGACAACCATGACGTATAAACTGCTTTCTGTGGCCTGATAATCCATCGTGATCGATTGCCCCAATTGTTCAAGCCGATGCTGCAGATCCGACATTTTTTCGTCCGTAGCCGTGCGGCCGGCAATCTTGCGCTCGATGAATTTCCGCGCATTGTGCAATTCCTTGGGATACCGAGCGATCAATGACGCCAGTTCGGCTTTATGCTCCATACCGGCATCTTCTTGCCGATCCTCACTCGCCCCATTCCATCCCAACAAATCGGCCATTTCATCGCCTTGATCCTGTTGTTTGTAGACGCCAAGAGACGGATAATCAGCCAACTGGACCGACTTCTCCTCCAGCTCCTGCAGATAGATTTCAACCGTCTTTAAAGCGGCATCGCTCTGACTACTGAAATAGCTTTGCCGTGTTGTTGCCAGGCGTTGCAGCGCAAACTGCATCTCCCCCAACGTCTCAAAATACATCCTCCTGCTTGCCGCATCTACATTGCTCGATCGCCCAACATAACTTTGCAATATGGCAATTTCATCCGCTAACTGGTTTTCATTATTGATCAATAAAACCTGCGGATCGGCCATTTTCCCGGCCGCGCGCAAGTCGACGACCACGGTCTGCCGGATCGCTTGCAACAGCTCCCCGAAGACCTTGCGCGCCCTGGGCGATAAGGCATCCTCCCGGCTTGCCTTCGCGGCCAGTTCCTGAATATTGGCCTCGACCTCACTCAATAAAGTCGCATCGCCGGAATCGAGGTAAGCATTGATCGGAATCTGGACATTTCTTGTCACTTGGGTTTTCAGTTGCCCATATTTTTCCACCATGCGGAAGGCTTCGCTGAGATGGCTTAAAGACCAACTGACGGCGGCGATAAAAAAGACGATCACTAGGGCAAGACCGAGCGTTACCAAACGAGAGATATGCGTTATTTTCATGCTATTTGCAGATGTCGAGAACTGATGAGGAGTCGCAGAGCGAACACGGAGAGCTATCCTTTTCAAGGCATGTATGAATATCGTCAGCCGAGTTTATAACGGCCGGAATACTTATCGCATTTCCAATTTCGGCGGTGTCCAAGAAAGCAGCGGAGTGTTTGGCGGAGGTCTTGACAGCACGGATGCCGGGTGAAGCCTTCATGAACGTATTTACGCCGTCCTCTGCCAGGGATCCGGTACCGATTTTTGATCTATGAAGAGTATATCAAGGACGTGTTACCGGAAAGACTCCGAATAATAAACAGAGCGCAGAATAGCAAGCAAATATGACAGAAAAATGACACCCGCTTCTCCCTTGAGCGAAGCAGTTCACATTTTGAAACGAAAAGAGTGATCCTGGAGACAATTCCCATTCTGTCTGGGGATGGATCCGACGCTTCCGAGATACGAAGTTCGCTTGGTAGCACAACATTTTCCTTGCAAATGACTGAATTCGAATGCCATGATTCGCTCTTGGACCTTATTTGTCGCCATTTTGTAATGGCGGGAAACGCGACAAGATCGATTTAATGGCCCGATCGACATAGCGCTGTTTTTTCTTCTGTGTCGTATACGGACTGATATCCTCATAGGACATACCTCGCCACATCAACTTTTTGCTGTGCGGGTCGACAATATCTATCACCAAGGTACCGCGCTGATACTCGTAAACGCGCTGCTCAGGATAATAACTCCAGGCGAACGAAGAATAAAATCCGCGCCGGTAACCGAAGCGCCAACTGTACGGATAATCGTAATAAGGATTCAGCACGGTGACTCTGGTTTTGTTCTCCACGACCATCCGGTAGAGAACCAGAAAATCGGCTTCCTTCGGATCGCCTTTCAAATAACCATGTTCCTTAAACCACTGATCGATACCGGCATGAATACGGTCATGCATCAAGGTATTGCTATCGAGCAGCTTATTGCCGGAAACCGGCGGTTTGTCCTCCAACCAAGCATACTGATACAAATGGGTAAAATCGGCCGCATCGTCGTAATCAACATCAACATTGACAGTGGCGCATGAAGTCAGCATCAGTAGCACAGGCAACAAAAGTAATCTTCTCATGACCGTCGAACTCCATTTAAATTTTGTAGTAAGACTCAATAGCCCGACACCGGTTCCACCTTGTCTATCCTAGTCTTCTCATAATAGCAGAATAAAATTAACCCAGCGTTGTCAATGTAGCACCATAAACCTTCAAGCCATTGATTTATATGCATTAAGAATGCATACTCCTTTTCTTGCTTGCAATACCATAAATTTATTTTTATTTATTAGTATCTTACAAATTTCAATGACAAGGCTAAGTTAAGCAAGTTGGCGGTATTATCCCCGCCGCCGTGTTTTAGCGGCACATAGAACCGGCATGCCAGAAGCAGATCGGGATGAAGTTTCAGCCATGAGCACAGCCCTCCCTTGGAGGGACCTCTCAAAAAGCCGCTTATGCGCTATCTGCCCCGACCGCATCGCGGCCAAAACTATTGTTTGGGAAAGCTCCTGCCACCCGGCGAATGGCAAAGATCACTCCAGCTCAGTCGCCTGCTGAAATAACTCGTTCGCCATCAAAGCCCGGCGCAAATCCGAAGAATTGATAATAACTTAACCCAGACACGTCGAACAATCCGGGGCCGGTTGAACGGCAGAAAATAACCAGAAAAAATGAACGGGCAACCAATCATTCGATTTCATGTCAAAATATGATTGTTGGCATAATGAATACGGCAGCGGATTCAATCCTGCTCCTTTAGATTAAACACGGTTAATTTTCTCAATTGGATGGCGACACTTTGCTAAAGTTCTATTCCAGAATGAAATATGGCATCATCTTTCTCGTGCTGATGCTAATCGATATCGGCCCCGTCCCGCTAACGGCAATGATCGCGCTCTATGTGGTCCTGTTCCGTCCCCGCTGGTTTAAAAATATGATCGACGATATTTATTGAATGGCTAACTTGGGCCCGAACAAACCGGCAGATTCCCGGTATAATTTTGCATTTCCATTTTGTTAAATTAATGATTGCACATGAGTACAGTTAATACCGAAAAGCTTTCCAGCGCCCGCTTTGCCGAGGCCACCGACGCTTTTGTCGAAGTCTTCACCGCGTCCGTCGATTTTGACCAGCGTATGGCGCAGCAGGATATCCAGGGATCGTTGGCGCATGCCGAAATGCTATGCAAGATCGGTATCCTAACGGCTCAAGAACTGCAAGATATCCAAAACGGGCTGGCACAAATCAGCAAGGAAATCGCCGACGGCGAATTCAAATGGTCGATCAAACAGGAAGATGTACACATGAACATCGAGGCGCGCCTGACCGAGCTCATCGGCATCGCCGGCAAGAAGATGCATACCGGCCGCTCACGCAACGACCAGGTTGCGACCGACATCCGTTTGTATCTACGCAACGAGATCGACACTATCCTGGCGCAATTGAGTCGGCTGCAACACGCCCTCCTCAATTTGGCGGCACGCGAAGCCGACACCATCATGCCCGGCTTCACTCATCTGCAGGTCGCCCAGCCGGTCACGTTCGGCCACCATCTAATGGCTTGGTTCGAGATGCTGGCCCGCGACCGCGAGCGCCTGCAAGACTGCCTAAAGCGCATTAACGTCATGCCGCTGGGCGCCGCGGCCCTGGCCGGCACCACCTATCCCATAGACCGCCGGCTGACGGCCGAATTGCTGGGCTTCAGCAGGCCGTCCAACAATTCTCTCGATTCGGTCAGCGATCGCGATTTTGCGATCGAATTCGCCGCTGCGGCCAGCCTGATCATGATGCATTTATCCCGTTTTTCGGAAGAACTGATCCTGTGGTCCAGCGCCCAATTCGATTTCATCGACATGCCCGATGCCTTTTGTACCGGCTCCTCGATCATGCCGCAGAAAAAAAACCCGGACGTTCCGGAACTGGTGCGCGGCAAATCCGGCCGCGTGACCGGCCATCTGGTGTCGTTATTGATGTTGATGAAAAGCCAGCCGTTGGCCTATAACAAGGACAACCAGGAAGATAAGGAACCACTGTTCGACACCGCCGATACGCTGGTCAACTGCCTGCGCGCCTTCGCCGATATGATGCCGCACATCCGCGCGAAAAAAGACAATATGTACCGCGCCGCCAAACAAGGCTTTGCCACCGCCACAGATTTGGCCGACTACCTGGTTCGCAAAGGCATGCCGTTCCGCGATGCGCATGAAGTTGTTGGCCAGGCAGTACGACTCGGCATCGACAGCGGCCGCGATTTGGCCGACATCTCCCTGCCGGAACTGCGGCAATTTTCCGACCGTATTGACGAGGATGTTTTTGACATACTGAAACTGGAAGGCTCGGTAGCAGCCCGCGACCACATCGGCGGCACCGCCCCGAACAGAGTCCGAGCAGCGGTCGAGGCGGCCAGGGAGCAATTGTAAGCGCTTGAAAACAACCACTGTCGATTTGCTCCGCCACGGCGAAGTCCAAGGCGGCCCCCGTTACCGGGGCCGCACCGACGACCCTCTGACGCCCAAGGGTTGGCAGCAGATGGAACGACAAACCTCGGACTGGCAGGGCGACTGCATCGTCAGTTCCCCGCTCGGCCGCTGCAATTCCTTTGCCGTAGCGCTGAGCCGGCAAAAAAACACCCCCTTAAGGGTGGACCAAGCATGGCGGGAAATCGGTTTTGGCGACTGGGAAGGCAAAACCGCGGAACAAATCATTTCCCATGATCCCTCGGCATTGCAGCGCTACTATGAAGACCCTATTAACCATCCTCCGCCCAATGCTGAGAATTATGCCGATTTCAGCCACCGCGTCGCATGCGGCTGGCAGCATTTGCTGGAACACAATACCGGTAGACATGTGTTGCTCATCACCCATGCCGGCGTGATACGCAGTTTATTCATGCACCTTCTCGATATCCCCTTTCGCAGTAGCCTGCAAATCGAAATCGGCCATGCCAGCTTGAGCCGCTTCAAATGTTATCACGATGGCAACGAATGTTTTGTTCAGCTATCTTTTCACCTGCCGCTATGATTTTCTATACTTGAATATAAAACATCGACTTGCCGCAACGACCTTGAAAAAACATTACCCTCCCATCAACCTCGGCGCGCCTGGCGAGGAAATCAGTAGCAAGGATCTTCATGCCATTACTCAACGCTTCAAACATCTGAATCAATACCGCTTGCAGAGCGTGCAAAATTTTCTGCAACCCCGGCAACAGATCTTTTTAAATCTTCTGCCGTTATTGTTTCATCGAAACCACCCCCTGCTACCCGGTTTCATTTCCACCGACACTCCTTGCGGCATTCCCGACTACAGCCCCAACAAAACAACCATTCTCGCTGCCAAGCAATTTTCGAAGAGTTACCGTTACACCCGCAAGGCCCTCAGAAATTATGCGATCGAGGCTATTTTCCTAATGGGTAGCGTCGGCAGCATCGCCTTCTCAAAAACCAGCGATATGGATATTTGGCTATGCCATACCGATCACTTATCCAGCACCGAGATCAACGAACTGCAACAAAAAGCCCACGCCTTGGAAAAATGGGCGCAGTCGCTGAATCTCGAAGTCCATTTCTTTTTGATGAACAGCGAACAATTTCGGCGAGGCGAGAACACGCCGATTTCAACCGAAAGCAGCGGCCAAACCCAACACTATTTATTGCTCGAAGAGTTCTATCGCACCGCCATTTATCTGGCCGGCAAGGCGCCTGCCTGGTGGATCGTCCCCCCCCACCAAGAAGACAACTACAGCGGCTACGTCGACCATTTATTGTCCAACCGTTTCATCTCGAAACTCGATGTCATCGATTTCGGCGGACTGGAAGCGGTGCCGGCAGAGGAGTTTATCAGCGCGACCCTTTGGCATATCTACAAATCGCTTAGCTCCCCTTACAAATCGCTGTTGAAGCTTTTTTTGATGGAATGCTATGCCAGCGAATATCCGCAACCGCAATGGGTCAGCCGCAGCCTGAAAAAGACCATTTACCAAGGGGAGTTCGATATAGACAGGCTGGACCCGTATTTATTGATCTATGAAAAAGTCGAGGAATATCTGCACCTGGTCGCCTCGCAAAGAAGGCTGGCGCTGTCGCGGCAATGTTTTTATTTAAAAATCATGGGCGATTCACCCAGGTCACTGGACCCACAGGCACGATCGCTTCGAGAGAATTACTTGCAGGAAATCGCCCGACAATGGCGTTGGCCAGAAGATCTGCTGCCCAATTTCAGCAGGCATCGCTACTGGGATATCCATAAAGCCACCGAGGAACATGCCGTCATTCGCGACCAATTGAAACAATGCCTGCGTATGATCGTACGCTTTGCCGGCCAACATGTCGAAGAAGATTACCGCGACAATCAGGATCTCAGATTGATCGGCCGAAAACTGCATGCCTATTTAGAACACAAACCGGGAAAGATCGAGATCATCACGACCCGAGGCAACGTCCAAAAAAAAGAGGACGAATTATCCCTCATCGAAATCGATCAAGAACATGCCGAACCGCTTTGGCATTTGTATTGCGGCTATGTCGGAAACCCCAAAAAAGAAAACGCCAAGCCGGTCAAGGAAGCGGAAAGTCTGCTGGAACTATTGTGTTGGATTGCCTTAAATGGTTTGTACCAAAACAGAGTTAAAATTCACCTCCATTCAATCAACCTGAACATCGGCCCGACCGAAACGCAGTTGATTTTGGACCAATTGCTGCGTTTTTTTTCCTCCCACAAAAAATCGGATGGTGAAATGCTGGAAGCCTACCATCATGCGAACCAGTTTCTGGCTTCGCTGCTGTTTCTCAATCTCGGCGAGGCATTGCCCGAAGCCCGGGAAGAAGGTCAGATCATTATGAGCGAACGCTCGGACCCTTTAAGTTACGGCGAGAACCGGGCGTGTTTTGTGCAGCGCATTGAGCGGATTTCTCTATCCAGTTGGGGCGAAGTCAGTCTTGCGAGATTCCACGATATCGAGGGTTTTTTCCACTGTTTGACGGAAGTATTCAATCAAAGCACCCCCCCCGTCACCAGCGATAGCCTGGATGTGATCTGCTACACTCCGCTGCGCGCGAAAAGCATTGTGTTACGCATTAAGGTGCTATTTAACCAATTAATTAAATTCTTCGGGAACCAGAATTCAAACTGGCGCTATATCGTACCGGCTAAAAGCGGCTATTACCTCTTCACTCATAATGCCCAACACTTAACGTATCGCAAACTGGCCACCAATGATTTATTGTTAAGAGAGCTATCCGCTACGCAGCAACAATTCTCCCCCATTTTTTTCGACCAGCATGTACTGAGCAATACGTTCATCCCGTTTCTTTATGCCCATATAGCCGCCAACACGATACAGATCTTTTTTCATGCCACGGAAAAATATGTCGCTATCTATATCATCGACGAGAAAGCGGCGTTGTTTACCCGACAGCATAGCGACAGCAAACCGGAGCAGGTTTTGGTTGATTATCTTGTCTTTTTACAAACCCTGATCGACCAGACCAAAATAGCGCACGCAACAAAAATTCGTATTTATGAAATTCAAAAAAACTCTGCCGGCGTTCCATCCTGCCATGCCGTCAAAATCAAACCACAAGAGTCTTTCATGGCGCTGAACATCCGCATTACGACTTCGCCTACTGCGGAACCGGACAGTCCACCGACGATTGCCTGCAACGAACGAAAATATTCGTCGGCCTCTGCGGATGACGTTTTCTACTCAACCAAGGAACATATTTTGCGGTTCAGGCACGGCCACGAGACTTATCCTTACCATATCAATGAAATTGATGTCTCCGCCGAGTTGCTTGGCGTCGAAGAGCTTGTCCAAGCCCACAGCATTCATTACTTGCAATATAAACAAAAAATCGAAAACCGTATCGCCGCCAGCGGCAAAAACTGAATCATCATACCGACTCCAGCAAATCTGCTGGCCATTGAAAGCCCCTCCACTCTCCTTTCCGCCGAGCCCGACATAACGTTCGTTCAACGCCACCTTGTAACCCGATAAAACCGAACTCGCGCGACAATTTAACTTTACCGGCGGCAGTATTCCCGCCTATACTCATTCGTGCCGTCGAATCAAGGGAGCCTCCATGGAGCCAGAAAAACGCAAATACCCGAGATTTCAGCCGCAAGGTCTACTTGCCAGCATCAAAATCGACCCTCCGGCCGAAAAGGAAATCGTGCTGGAAGGCGAAGTCGTCGATATGAGCTACAACGGGATCAAAATTCGTCTCAATAAACCGTTGCACGTGGACATAGACCATGGCGAAATCAAGATTGAGATCACGATGCCGCAATCCGGCATTCCGATCTCCATTCACGGCCTGATCAAGCACATCAGAGAACAATACGAATGCGGCCTACAATTCGCCGGCAACCATTCCGAGCACTGCGTCGACAAGTTGATGTTCGAATGTATCAAGCTGGCTAATCACACCGTGCAAATATAGCTCCCCACTTAGGAACCAATGGATTCAGGAGGAATACCTCCTTGAACCAACCATTATAAAGCTCTGGCTTTCAGAAACGCCTGTTCCGACACATCCCCCCATTGCGCCACTTGTTTACGAAATTGCATCACCGAATCATAGATTTTTTTCGCCTGCGGATCTTTGTCCGCCAGCTCACGAACGACCTCTTCCGATATCTGGCGTAAGGCCTTCAACACCTCATCCGGTAGCGGCAGCACCTTGACTTTATGCTTATTGATCAAGGTATCCAGCGCTTGGTTGTTACGCGCGGTATATTCGGAAATCATGTCCATATTGGCCGCCTTGCAAGCCACCAACACGATTTGCTGCAAATCCTTGGGCAACGCATTGAAGGCTTTTTCATTGATCAAGGCTTCCATCGTCGAACCCGGCTCGTGCCAGCCCGGATAATAATAATACTTGGCAACCTTATAAAAACCAAAGGCCAAATCATTGTAGGGTCCGACCCATTCGGTGGCATCGAGCGCGCCGGACTGTAACGAGGTGAACAACTCACCGCCCGGCATGTTTACCGTGGTCCCGCCGGCCCTGCGCAAGACTTCGCCGCCCAGACCGGGAATACGCATTTTCAGTCCTTTCAAGTCATCGACCGTTTTGATTTCGCGATTGAACCAGCCAGCCATTTGCACCCCTGAGTTCCCGGTTGCGGCCGGAATAATACCGAACGGCTTATATAATTCGCGCCACAACTCCATACCGCCGCCGTAATACAACCAGGCGTTCATTTCCTGCGCAGTCAGACCGAACGGTACGGCGGAAAAGAACTGCGTGGCTTCGGATTTCCCTTTCCAATAATAGGCTCCGGCATGCCCCATCTCGGCCGTTCCCTTGGATACGGCATCGAACACCTCGAAAGCCGGGACCAGCTCCCTGGCGCCGTAAACCTTCACTTTGATACGGCCGCCACTCATCTCGGTAATCATTTTGGCCAACAAATTGGCATTCGTCCCCAACCCAGGAAAGTTTTTTGGCCAGGCCGTCACCATCTTCCACTTGAATTCAGCTGCCTCGGCCGCTTTGGGTATGGTCAATGCCGCACCCGCCATCAACGACCCGGAACCAACTTTCGATAAAAAATCACGCCGTTTCATATATCCTCTCAGTACCATTCCAAAACTGTTCATTATGTTTTTCCATGCTATCAGTTTGTCTTATAATCGCAACTGTTCACTAGCGTTTAACACGCTGTCCTTATAGACGACTATAGCGTAACTTTGCTATAGTAAAGCGATTTTTAGAGTGCCTTTCGGCACATTTCTTTTAAGCATTTCACTTTCACTCCGGAGAACATTTTATGGCAATTAAAGTTGCAATCAACGGCTATGGCCGTATCGGACGTAACGTAGTACGTGCATTGTACGAATCAGGCCGCACCGATGAAATCCAAATCGTTGCAATTAATGACCTCGGCGATGCGGAAACCAATGCCCACTTGACTCAATATGATTCCGCGCACGGCAAATTCCCGGGTGAAGTCAGTGTCGAAGGAGACTATCTGGTTATCAACGGCGACAAAATCAAAGTTTTGGCGGAAAGAGATCCGGCAAAACTGCCTTGGGCCGAACTGGGCGTCGAAGTTGTACATGAGTGTACCGGTTTTTTCGCCAGTAAAGCCAAGGCTTCCGCCCACCTCGAAGCGGGCGCGAAAAAAGTGATCATTTCCGCGCCTGGCGGTAACGATGTCGACGCAACCATCGTTTACGGCGTTAACCATGAAACATTGAAAGCATCCGACACGGTCATTTCCAACGCTTCATGCACCACCAACTGTCTGGCGCCTTTGGTCAAACCATTGATCGACACCGTCGGTATCGAACAAGGCCTGATGACGACCATTCACTCCTACACCAACGACCAAGTATTGACCGACGTATTCCATAAGGATCTGCGTCGCGCCCGTTCCGCCACACAATCGATGATTCCGACCAAAACCGGCGCAGCGGCTGCCGTTGGTTTAGTATTGCCGGAGATGGCGGGCAAACTGGATGGTTTCGCGATCCGCGTCCCCACCATCAACGTTTCCGTCGTCGATCTAACTTTCACCGCCAGCCGCGCGACCAGCAAGGAAGAAATCGACGATATCTTGACCGCTGCTTCCGAGGGCCCTCTGAAAGGTATTTTGGATATCAATGCGAAACCGTTGGTTTCCATCGATTTCAACCACAACCCAGCTTCCTCCACTTATGACAAATCGTTGACTAAAGTGATCAACGGCAATTTCATCAAGGTATTATCCTGGTATGACAATGAGTGGGGCTTCTCCAACCGTATGCTGGACACCACGGTTGCATTAGTTAACGCAAAATAAATCTTAAATAATCTATGCTACGAAGAACAAAAATCCTGGCCACATTGGGGCCGGCGACCGATAAACCAGGCGTTTTGGAAGGTTTGTTCAAAGCCGGTCTGGACGTTGTTCGCATGAACTTTTCGCATGGTTCCGCCCAGGATCACATCAACAGAGCCAAAATGGTCCGTGAACTTAGCCAGAAAACCGGCCGCCGCGTCGGTATTCTGTGCGACCTGCAAGGCCCTAAAATCCGTATCGCCCGCTTCAAGGACACCAAAGTCTGGCTGGAAGAAGGCCAACCTTTTGCATTGGATATCAATCTGGGCGAAAGCGATGGTGACAACACTCAAGTCGGCATCACCTATGAACCTCTGGCCGAGGAAGTCAAACCGGGCAGCCGCCTGTTGTTGGATGACGGCCGCGTGGTCATGGATGTAGTTAAAACCGATGGCAAACGAGTCGATTGTACCGTCGTAGTCGGTGGCGACCTGTCTAATAACAAGGGTATCAATCTAATGGGCGGCGGACTTTCCGCCGCCGCATTGACAGACAAGGACAAAGAAGACATCAAGACTATCGGCAAGATTAACGCCGATTATGTCGCGGTCTCCTTTCCTCGTTGTGGCGAAGATCTTCACGAAGCTCGCCGCCTTTTGGAAGCGGAAGGCTGTTATGCCGGCATCGTCGCCAAAGTGGAACGCGCCGAAGCGATGGAGGTTATCGATGAGATCATTTTGGCTTCCGACGCCATCATGGTCGCTCGCGGCGACCTCGGCGTGGAAATCGGCGATGCCAGATTGCCCGAAGCGCAAAAGTACCTGATCAAACGATCCAGGGAACTGAAAAGAGCCGTCATCACCGCTACGCAAATGATGGAATCGATGATCGAGAATCCGATTCCGACTCGCGCTGAGGTCTTCGACGTGGCCAATGCCATCGTCGACGGCACCGATGCGATCATGCTATCGGCCGAAACCGCTTCCGGAAAATATCCGGTCAAAGTCGTCGAGGCCATGGTTCGCATTTGTCAGGAAACGGAGAAACAACCCAGCGTCACAACCTCGACACACCGCGTTTCGGAAGAGTTCGAACGGGTCGACGAGGCCATCGCGATGTCGACCATGTACTTGGCCAACCATACTCGCATCGCCGGCATTGCCGCGCTAACCGAGTCCGGTTCGACTCCGCTGTGGATGTCTCGTATTCGCTCGGGCATTCCGATCTTCGCCTTCAGCAGTCATGAAGAGACGCTGGGCAAGGTTACGCTATACCGCGGCGTTTTCCCGATTCCATTCGAATTTGAATCGGCCGACCACGCCGAAGTGAACCGCGATATCATCAACAAACTGAAGGAACGCGGCCAAGCCAAACAAGGCGATCGTTTCATTATCACCAAAGGCGACCTGACCGGCCAGTCGGGCGGCACCAATGCGTTGAAAGTAGTTACCGTAGGCGAAGGCCTGACGCCTTAACCCTGCCTGGTTGCTGCTCAACACAGCAACATAGTCGATACCCAGCCCCGTATTCAGACTTCTGATTACGGGGTTTTTTTATATCCGTTTCCTATCGGTAAACACTCCATTCCGTGTTTCCACACGGTTGTGGTTATAATAACCGACATATCGATTGAAACCACCAGGGAGATAATCATGCCTACACGTCGTGATCTTGCCAATGCGATTCGCGCTTTGACCATGGATGCCGTACAAAAAGCCAATTCAGGCCATCCGGGAGCGCCTATGGGCATGGCCGATATCGCGGAAGTTTTATGGAACGATTTTTTCAGGCATAATCCGAGCAATCCAGCCTGGCCCAATCGCGACCGTTTCGTGCTCTCCAATGGCCACGGGTCGATGCTGCTCTACTCCCTGCTGCATTTGAGCGGCTATGATGTCAGCATCGACGACCTGAAAAACTTCAGGCAACTTCACTCAAAAACGCCGGGCCACCCCGAATATGGCTACACGCCAGGCGTCGAAACCACCACGGGGCCATTAGGCCAAGGCATCAGTAATGCCGTCGGCATGGCCTTGGCGGAAAGAACGCTGGGCGCCCAATTCAATCGCCCCGACCATACCATCATCAGTCATTACACTTACGCTTTCCTAGGCGACGGTTGCTTGATGGAAGGCGTCTCGCACGAAGCGTGTTCCCTGGCCGGCACCATGGGATTAGGCAAACTGATCGCCTTTTACGATGCCAACGGCATCTCCATCGACGGCGAAATCAGGGGCTGGTTCACCGACAATACCGTAAAGCGTTTCGACGCTTACAACTGGCATGTCATCGCCAGAGTCGACGGCCACAACCCGGAGGCCATCCGCGCCGCCATAGCCGAGGCAAAATCGGTCGAAGACAAACCTTCCCTCATTATTTGCCGCACCACTATCGGCTACGGCTCCCCGAATAAACAAGGACTCGAAGCCTGTCACGGCGCGCCGCTGGGGGATGAGGAAATCGCCCTGGCGAAAAAAGTATTGGACTGGCCGCACCCGGCATTCGAAATTCCGGAGGATATCCGCCAAGCCTGGGATGCTCGTGAAAAAGGCACCCAGGCAGAACAAGAATGGCAGCAACGCTATATGACCTACCGCAATGCCTATCCGGAACTGGCCGATGAATTCGAACGCAGGTTACAAGGCAGACTGCCCGATGCATGGCCAGAACAATCCGAGCAGTATCTGCATACTGTCAACGACAAGGGCGAAAACATCGCCAGCCGCAAGGCGTCGCAAAACTGCCTGAATGCCTTCGGCCCCCTACTGCCCGAGCTAATTGGCGGTTCTGCCGACTTGGCCGGCTCCAACCTGACCCTGTGGGAAGGTTGTAAAGATGTAAATTTGGACGATCATTCCGGCAATTACATCTACTACGGCGTGCGCGAATTCGGCATGGCCGCAATCATGAACGGTATTGCGGCCTATGGCGGTTTCATTCCTTACGGCGCCACCTTTCTGATGTTTTCCGAATATGCCCGCAATGCCATCCGCATGTCGGCGCTGATGAAACTCCGAGTCATCCATGTCTTCACCCACGATTCCATCGGTCTGGGCGAAGACGGCCCGACTCATCAACCGATCGAACAAACCGCTACCTTGCGCATGGTTCCGAATATGATGGTTTGGCGTCCCTGCGATGCGGTGGAATCTACAGCGGCCTGGCAAGCCGCGATAGCACGGCATGACGGCCCAACGGCGTTGATTTTTTCAAGACAACCCTTGCCGCATCAGAAAAGGAGCAAGCAACAGCTCGCCGACATCAAACGCGGCGCCTATATCCTGAAAGAGCCCACTAAGCCGGCGAAGGCCATCATCATCGCCACCGGTTCGGAAGTCGCAGTCGCAATGGAAGCCGCCGCCATGTTGGGACGCCGCCGCATTCCGGTTCGCGTCGTCTCGATGCCCAGCACCACGGTCTTCGATGAGCAAGATGCGGCCTACCAGGAACGCATTCTGCCTTCCAATGTCACCGCGCGAGTGGCGGTCGAAGCCGGCATCAGCAAATTCTGGGGGCATTATGTCGGCCTGCAAGGGAAAGTCGTCGGCATCGACCGCTTCGGTGAATCCGCCCCCGCCCAGCAATTATTCGAAGTATTCGGCATCACCGCCGAAAATATCGTTAAAGCGGTGAAATCGATCGTTTAGCGGGGATATTCTCGAAACTGGAAAGTAAAACCGAAAAGCGATACGAAGGACCGCTTTCGCTTTTTACGCAACCTGCAGTCGTCGCTATTTGACGTTAAATCGGCCCCGAATAGCCTGCAGAGTATGCCCGTCAAACGCATCGTGCAGCAGCGATGACTAATGCAACAACGCCGCAAAATTCAATTTCGGATCATTGAGCATGCTGTCGGCAATTGTAAAGCCCAGTTCTCGGTATGCCTCGAACTGCACATCGTCGAAAAACTGGTCGGCGGTGCTTTGGTCCGGAAAATCCGGCTCCTGCGCCTTATAGCCTTTAACCTTGAAACTGGCTTGCCTGATCATGGTCGATTTCAAATAAACCAGCCTCCCTTCGCTGCCATCCGCGTAGTGGATAGTTCCGGTCATAAAGCCTCGCTCCGAAAATTTGGCGCCGGACGGATACTCGGCGCCAGGAGGAGGCACAGGAAGAACGTTGTCGGGCCCGTAATCATCGTCATGAAAATCAACCCGGGCGCCGAAATCCGTCTCGATACGCCTGATCGTGGTTTGAAAATCGGAAAAACTGAATTCAACATCCTGGCCACCATCGCTGACCAAAATCAGGCTGGCCTTCCGCCGAACCAGCTCATACACGGCCATATTCTCGAAATGGCCGCCGTCGCTTAATTCGATAAATGCTTCGTTTTCGGTAAAGCCCTTGATGTTGAAGGCGCTGCCCAATGCGTACAAGGCGCTGGGATTGAAATGGTTGGCGATATGGTTGAAAGGCGGCTTACAGGGATTGTGCGCCCAATAACCCAGGCGCAGATTCAACAACGTCATGACTAGCGACAGGATCTTGTTGCGGGTCACGCCTTCCCCGCCAACGGCGGCATTGGGGTTGATCGCCGCGCCGGAAATCGCGAAGGCCGTCGCCAACGTCATCCGACCTTCCATATAGTGATGGGTGGGACACCAACCGGTGGCGTTACTGCCGCAATAAAACGGCGACAGTAAGAAATTGTCTCCGCCGCGCACCTTGTAGGTCGGATTTTTGGAGTCGGCCAATACGACATTGGCATTAATCAGATGATAAGGCGAGTTAGGATTGCCCGGATCGTTAAAACAGCACAAATACGCCTCGTCGGCTCCCTTCGCCATGTCGGTTTTATTGGCCAGCGCGTTATCGATATCCGGCATGAAATTCTCCATCAACCGATCGCGGTAATAACGGTTGACGGAAATATAATTCAAGTTGGCGAATATACCGGTCACCACCGAGACAGCCAGCAAAATGACGATCCAGACGGAAAAAACGGATGGCGTGCTTTGCCACAGACTAAATCCCAATTGAAAGGCCAGGGCGAAAAAACCGTACAACACCAATGCTGCCGCGATTGGAACGATAATCCCCAGAGGCTTCTTTTCGCCAGCGGACAACTGGCTAAAAAAATCACGCAAATGCATGGCGATCCCTATGATCAGCGCCAAAGGGCCAATCGCCACGACATAGGATGTGACCGCCGGCAGCAAACCAATAATCAGGATCACTAGGGTGAACGGCAACGCTACCGAGGTCGCCTGTTCCGCCATCCGCCGTACCCCGTACCAGCAAAAACCTCCGACTTTGCCGCACATTTGGCTGCGGCGCAACCAAGTGATTATCGAATAGATGACGATACCTAATAATAAGGAACCGATAATCAAAATAACCAGGCGCAACAGAAATTCATAGCCCAACAACGCCTCGTCCCATTGATAAGCGCCATTAGGAATGGCGCCGAGCAATTTTCCGAGCAACGGATCATCGGCAAAGGTCCTGAACAAGGCGATCCGCTGCGGCAACCAAAACCCCGCAACCAACAGCAGGGTCGCCAGCGGCAGCCAGACTATCAAATTGAGCAAAGTGCCGCGCAATACCACGCCAAGCAGGGCAAAAATATTGATTCCGGCCCCAGGATTAAGGTAATGCCCGTGGTCGCGCAAATAATTCAAAATGGCACGTTGCTTGGGGTTATCGGCAAATGCTTCATGAGGATCGGGCGAATCGCTGCCGAACGGAAAATTGCTTTTGTCTGCGTTGAAAGGTTCGCCGCCGTCGGAACGTTCCGCATTGGCTTTGGCGCTGAGAAACCAACTCAATGCCGAACCGGTATAACCGCCGCCGGAAACGCTGGATAGATAGTCGAATTTCTTCAGCAGGTTATGATGCGCTAAGGCCTGCATTACCCCCAGGGCGAATGTGGCCGAACGAATACCGCCGCCGGACAAGGCCAGACCATTGATATGTTCCGGCTTATCTCCTTCGCCTGAGCGTCCGTTCTTGTGCCGCCAGGCGTTAATGTATTTGGCTTCCGCGGCCAGTAATTTTATACTGGCTTGCTCGATGGACAGACGGCGCCTGTTCGGCTCATCGGCCTTGCCCGGAGCAACCGGGTCTATCCTCTCGTCACGACTCAAATGATCCATGCGGTTCTCCATTAGTTTCGTGTCCGGCGGGCTCGAGATCAATAACCGTGAGCATCCCGGCTGATCACATCGGCGGCTTTTTCGGCGATCATGTAGATCGAGGATACGATGAAGAAGCCGGGAATACGGGGAAATACCGAGGCATCGACGACCCGCAACCCTTTTATCCCCCGTACCCGGAAATCGCCGTCTAACACCGCCATCGGATCGTCGTCGGCGCCGATCGGACAGCTACAGGAGGCATGGTGGCCCCAGGCATGGTATTTGACAAAATCACGCAGCTCGTCATCGCTTTGCAATTGCTCGCCGGGCAATTCCTCCTCGGCGATCAAGCCATCGGCCTTCAACGGCGCGGTCAGGCTGCGCACGAACTTGATGCCCTCGACCACCGACTCGAGGTCTTCGCCGTTGTCGTCGCTGCCTTCCTCGAAATAGCGGAAATTGATATAGGGGCGGTCTCTGGGGTCGCTGGATTTTAAGCGGACGACCCCCGCGCGATTATTGGTGTGGGCCTTCAGCACCGCCCAGGTCAGATAATTGAGATGCTCCTTGATCAGTGTCGAATAGTTGGGGAAATAACCCTTGAACTTGCCTAGCAAGGCGAAACAAAACAAATCGGGCAGCGGTCGTTCCGGCAGCGATCGCTTGATCACCGCCAGAACCGCGCCATTGGTGGTATAAACGCCGCTGCGTTTGCTTTCCCATTCCTCGTATTGAGGATCGCCCTTGGCGTATTTGGCGCCGTCCAGCACTTCCCAACTCTTGAAATTCATCCGATTGACGACGCCGACCTCGTAACGGTCCTGCAGATTGCTGCCGACGCCGGGCAAATCCAGTCTCACCTCGATATTATGTTTTTGCAGTTCCTCTTGCGGGCCGATACCCGACAGCATCAGCAATTGCGGCGTGTTGTAGGCTCCGCCGGCCAAAATCACTTCGCGGGAAGCATAAGCTGTTTTGGGTTCGCCAGGCTCATTGCTCGGAATAGCATGCGCTCGATATAACTTTTCTCCTTTCTGGTATTCAACACCGACTGCGCGATTGTCATCATCGAGGATTATTCGCGTCACCAGCGCGTTCAATTCGATCTTGATCTGCTCGGGATGTTTCTGATAGGTGACCAACAGTCGCTCGCGCGTACCATGCCGGGCATGATTCTTGGTCGCCAGCGGCGGATAACGCAAGCCCACCGCGTTTTCCTGCACCAGGCGCCAGTCGTTGGGATCGGCCAGCCCCTCCAACTGCCATTCGATGCGTTTCAACGGTTTGGGCAGTTTGGCGAATTCCTGTTTAACCGAATCCTTGATGGCTTCCAGCAGGGGCTTGTCGCGCAATGCCGCCTTGGGAATGGCTTTTTCGGTTTGAAACCAGCCCCGCCAGCCGTGCCGGCTGGGATTGAATCCCAACAAGGATTTAAGACGATCCAGCGGACGATGCTTGCAGTTTTCCATGCGTTCGAAATACTTGCGCATGTTATCGGCTTTCCAAGATGCGTCGCCGGTGATCCTGGCCAATTCATTCCAGTCGTCGTTATGGGGATACACGGTGATCATCGCGTTATGCGCGGTACAACCGCCCAAACAACCGGAACGGGGATAAAGCACGCCGCCTTCCTCCTTGGTATATTTGGGGTCTTTCGCCTGTAATGCTTCATCGCCATAGTGGCGCACAAAGAAATCCCATTTCATCGCCTCGTTTTCCGACGCGAAGGTATGAAACACCGGCACATCGTAGTCACCGGGCAAACGGTTTTCGTTCGGATAAGGCGGATCGCCCCCTTCCATGAAATGAGGATCGCCCCCGGCCTCCAACACCAAAACCTTGTGTCCTTGTTCCGCCAGCCTGGCTGCGACGGTGCCACCGCCGGCACCCGATCCGACCACAATATATTCGAAATCTGCTTGCTTATATCCGCTCATCTTCATTCTCCTTAGGCCGGCTCGATCGATTATTAGATTTGGTTTATCGCCTTACATGGTTTTCAGGAAAGCGATCAACGCCATTTTTTCTTCGTCACTGAGTCCCGGCTCATCCTGGTCCTTCAAATAATCGGTGCCGAAATAATGTCCGCGATTGACGATGTAATCGGGGCATTTGCTGGCCTTGACCAACGGATCGACTAGGTCGGCAAACGCTTCGGCCGCCTGTTCGTCGGTGGCGTCTTTGGGCAAGGATTTCAGGTCTTTTTTGATTTTCAGCAACAACGTCAACAATTGCGCCTTGTGCTTGATTCGGTCGATGATACCGTCGCGCCGGTCCAGGTCGATGCCGCTAAGCAAATTAACCGGCGTGCCTTTGGGAATCGGCCCCAGCTCTATACCCCGTTCGCCGACCAGGCTGCCGCCACTGATTTTATCGACCACCTTTTCCAGCAATTCGGGAACATAACCTGACGGAACTCGCAAATAGCTGGTCGCAGTGGTGCGATCGACCCAGCCGGGCAGCATTTTGCCGGAAGCGGTTTGATACTGGACGTTGCCCTTACGTTTCTCCGGCCACAGCATTTTCGTGATCGAATCCTTGAAGGATTGCATACGCGCATCCACCGATGGACTGGGATTGAAATCGCCCACCGAGTTATTGAGCAGGAACGGCGCGGTGGACCACAAGCTGACCAACGAAGCTGGCCGGGTATAACCGAGGCCGCCCGCCGGCATGTCGAATTCCCGGGGCTCGCCGGTCAGCGGATGATGCACCGTGTATTTGCCGACCGACGGCAGGTTTTTATACGACTCGGAAGAGAAGTTATCCCAGATATTGTCCCTGATCGCGTTGGTCGCCAGCGGACTGCACGCCTGGGTTTCCAGCAAGGTCACCGGAATCCTCAATTCGGTGGAGAGGAAATTATCCTCGAGAAAATCGTCCTGCTTGACGATCCGTTTCATCGCCTTCTTGAAATCCTCCGTTTTGCTCCAACTCCAATAACCATTCCAGCAACTGAGATAATTCTTGCCGACACAACCGTCCGGGAAGAAGGAAAAGGCCTTTTCCGGCAGTTTACTGGAGTGGCAGCGGGCGCAACGCTCGGCAAACACATCCTTGCCCTTGGCCAACGTCTCCGCATCCTCGCTCAGATATTTTCCGCCGCCCGGCGCGTTTTTCAGATAATCGGGTTTGGCGCTGGCCAGAAAAAACAAGGCCAGGTTGGGCGTCTGCGATTCGTTGACCTGCCAATAGATGGAGTTTTTGCGCGCGGTCTTGATCGGAATCGGCGTAATTTTCTTACCGCCGATCAACGGATTGAAATGCTCCAGCCATTCTTCGCTGAACAGGCCGATGTTGATGAATACCCGGTTCAAGGCTCCCAGGGCGCCCACCGAGTCGGCCCCATCCTTGAGCACGCGTGGCGTCCAGACGGTATCAGGCGCTTTATAATAGTCGCTCAATGGACTGTCTGCGCCGACATACTCATTCAGCTGTTTGTTATCGAGGCTGCCGCCGGAAAGCTTTTCCTCGCCGAATCTTTTCGCGATCGCCAGGCGGGCACCGAGATTGTAAACCGCATTCATAGTCCGGGGGTTATTGATATAGTCTGAGGAAACCAGCGACGTATCGAGCGCCCCGGGACGCGAGGTATGGAACAGCTGATAAGGATAATCGGACGGGTCGGCGGTCCAGGTGAAAATGCGGTCTATCCAGAAATATTGCGCCCCAGGATTGGAATTCAGGTTGGCCCATTCCGGATTTTCCGGGTCTTTGGGCGGATTGGCCGGGTTGGGCCCGACATGGCAGAAGCCGCAGGACATTCCGACCCGGTAGGGCCTGACCAGATTCTTGTCATTGTAATAACTGGGATCGGTATAGAAGCGCTCGGGGTCCCAGCGTTTTTCCGCCTCTTCATCGAAGTCGGGATTGGGAAACAACCTCAAACCGACGATGCCGGAGGCGTATCCATAGAAGGAGCCTACGGGAATATTCTTGCCTCGGGCGCCAATCTTGACGCCGGGATATTTTTCCTCGTTTTCGAAAGGGTCCTTGGGACAATTCTTCTTACGCACATCCAACCATAAACCGTACCTGTCCTTGTTCGGACCGGAGGCTTGCTTGAAGCAAGGCTCATTCACCAGCCCCAAGTAACGCCACCGGTTATGCCGATTGAATTTCAAACTGGGGTGGCTGGACAACGTCTTCAGAAAATCCAGATTGCCACGGCTTTCATAGCCAAGTTTGTTCCACAAGCGATCGTTGCCGGCGCTCCAGGCGATCCAGTTGTTACGCCCGATCACCGCCGCCTTGACCGCATCTTCGGGGGAGATCCCCGGCACATAAGGCTCTAGCGCCTTGGCCACCGCTTGCGGATCTTTGGTAATGCCGTAATCCATCTCGCGATAATAATCCTCATCGGCGGCAGGAAAGCTCTGCACCGTTCTGCCGACGCATTTCGCTTCATCCAACACCTTACCGACTCCGCGCTGATCACAAGGTTTGTTTTGTTCGAACAAAGCCATGCTATTACTGCTGAATCCCGCCAGCAGTAACAGCAATGTTCCCGTAACGATCACGGGTAGACCTTTTATTGGCTGAATCATGTTGTCTCTCCCATATTTCGCGCATCGCATGGTCGAGCTCATAAACTTAACGCCAAAACTCATTAACGTTGATGCCAAAGAAGTTTTTCGCAAGCCGAGCCGAATGGTTATTACCGGATAAGCGCAATTTTTTGCCGGAGATGAAGAGTTATCGGTGAAAACGGCATAGAACGCCTAAAAATCACATACCCCTTATAAAAACAATGTTTTATCTTCGAGCCAAAAGCGCTAAACTCAACCTAAGGCTACTGGATTTTGCGAACCTTGTCCTGACCCAAATGGGTCATTATTAAAAACAGCGTTCTCCGAAACACCTTCCCCGATTTACGGACAAGGTTGCAAAAATACGGCATGAGGATTATTCAACTTAGTTATTGTGGTTGGAGGTTATCTTACCTCGATAAGCTCAACCCCAACTTGCAACTGATGACTTGTTGTTGATGTCTAATGAATTGTGGCTATTATTTAGGAGAGCGCTGCCTAAATCCGTTCAGGGTTTCCAGCGTCGGACCAAGGAAAATACGATTTCCCTGGTCCTATAAAATCGGTCACTGACAGTACTCGATTTTTACCGTGCATCCATGCACTCCCGGAAATACCTACTAGTAGGCCTTTCCTGACTAACCCTTGCAAACAATAATAATTAAAAAGGCGGGAAAAATGGACCAAGTTTACGAACCGATCACCCCGAATTCCCTTCTGGCTCACGCGCCCGGCAATCCGATATTGTGGCAACAATTTCTTGCCTTGCTGACCCGGCTTCTCGACTGCCACTCCGGATTCATGTTGGTGACCGATTTAGTGGAGCGGGAAAACACCCGTTTTCTCTATAGTTTCAATCTATCGTACGACTACCGTCGACAATACGAGAGCCGTCTAAATAAGCTCGATGTTTTCAATCATTTCATCAGTAAAAATCCCCGGCAAGCTTATTGTAACCAGGCACTCGGGCCCAATTATCGGGAAGAAATCATGAATAACCCGTTGGCTAACGAGAATCTGACCCACCGTTTCGGCATCTCGGTTCCCTGTAATCACCGCCATGCCTTAAGCCTGCTGATTAACCGGGACAAGCGTTTCAGCAAACAAGAGCAACGCCATGGCGTCAAAACGCTGCAAACTTTATTGCCAACGTTGGAAGATTCCATTCATGCCGAAAAACGCCATAAAATCAACAGTCAGCTATTCCATTACCTAGGCTCGCGCTTCGACGCCTATCTCATCGTCGACCGTGATTTGAACATTCTCTTTGTCGACCCCGTCGATAGCCGCATTATCAATTCCATGGATTGCGTCAATATCAGCGGCGACAAATTCGCCGTAAACAATCCGGCCACCGAACAACGCCTATTGCATTTGATCGCCGCTAAGCAGGATAAAGTTTCCTTTCGCAATCAATGCCTTTCTTGCCAAATCACCCTGATTCCGATCGACTCCCTGGAAAACCTCTATCATTGGGAATGCCACAAAGAAGGAATTATTCTTGCCTTTACGCATGACAAGGACAGCAACTCGGCCATTGAGCGATTAATGGAAATTTATACATTGTCCAAATGCGAAGCCATTTGCGCGCTGCATTTCATGCAAAACCCATCCATTCCCGACGTTGCCGCCAGCACCTGCCGCTCCCAGGAAACGGTGCGCAATCACCTGAAACGTTCCATGCAGAAAATGGGTGTACACAATCAGGCGGCCTTGATGAAAAAGTTGATGGCCCTGTCCTCGCTGTAACCCTTCCCCTTTCTTTTCAATTAAATTTATTTCATGACGGAAAGGTTTTACCGACAATTGCCATGGTATACACTTAATTAACCATGGCGCAGATAAAAGGAGACTATGATGGAAATCCATGTTTATGACACTTATGTTAAAGCAAGCGACCAACATATCATGCATTTTGATGTATTCATGGCCGAAAAAGACGGCGAAAAAGCGATTCAATACGCCAAACAATGGCTTGCTTCGGTCGGCCAAACAGACGCCGTGGTCTCGAGCGAGGAATGCCGGTTTTGTCATAGCCAGCAAGCGCCGGCCTATGTCATAGACACTATCAAGCAACAAGGCTATTTCATTTTTCAAATGGAAGGCTGCCCACAGCCCACTGCCGCCCGTTAGACAAACCGGGCCCAACAACATCCCGCACCGGTTTAAATCCCGAGCAAGCTTGCTTGCCTAATTTAGCTATTGCAAAGCCTGGTGAAACGTGCTAGGTTCGCTGAAACTTCTAACCTTTTCCGCAACGCATCGTAGACCGTAACGAGCACGTCGTTATTCTGCAAAGTGTTTGTTTTCAAACACTTTTCCTTCACCACCCGATAATGACAACAAGGGGGTTTATCATGACCATCAATAAAAAAACGGTGTTAATGTTCTTACTGGCGTTCGCTTTAGGCTCGGTAGGTATTACCGCTCATGCGAAAGATACCGCTAAAGGTTCGTTTCATAGTCCGAATGAAGCGATCATGCACCTGGAAAAGGCCAAGGTCGAAATCATGCATAACGATTTTGTCCCGCCCAGCGAACATTTGAAAGCGGCGCGCGCGGAATCCGAGAAAATTACGGGCGACCCTAAAATCATCAATAAGGCCACCGCAACCATCATTCAGGCGCAAATCAAAGTGAAACAAGGGGACAAACAAGGCGCGACCGAAGAAATGAACAAAGCGCTCAAGCTTTACGAATCGATCAGACCGAAATAAACCGCGTTTATACCCAGACAAACTAAAATAAACTCTTCAACAGCAAGCCAGACGTTAGGTGGTCGCGAAGTGTCGACCACCCTCAAAGTGATCGCCGGACATATTTTAATCTTTATCCACCATCCACGCGCTTTTCCAACGTCCAGCCCCTGCTCTTGAGCCAGCGCAATGCCCCACGCCCGGCCACAAAGCCGCTGGCAAAGCAGGCGGTCAACAAATAACCGCCGGTAGGCGCCTCCCAATCGAGCATTTCGCCGACGCAAAACACGCCCGGCAGCGAACGCAACATCAGATGCTCGTTCAATTCCTTGAACGCTACGCCGCCGGCACTGCTGATCGCCTCATCCAGTGGCCTAGTCGCAATCAAGCGCATCGGCAAGGATTTGATCGAGATCGCCAAGGAATCAGGGGCTGCCAAGCAGTCCTTACCCGCCAATTCCCGGAACAAAGCCGCTTTGACGCCCTTAAGCCCGACCCGTTTACGTAAAAAATTGGACAGCGAATTTTTGCCGTGCGGCCGGGACAACTTGTTAATCAGGGACGACAGAGTCTGGTCCGGCGCCAGATCGATGACGATGTCGGCATGGCCAGTTACCGCAATCTCATCGCGTAGCGGCCCCGACAAGGCATAAATCAGACTCCCTTCCACGCCGTGTACGGTGAGGATAAATTCTCCGCGTTGGCGAAAAGAACGCCCCCGCGAATCGGTAAAGGCAATCGCCACGTTTTTCAGCGGCCGGCCGGCATGCGTGGATCGAAAATGATCGCTCCAGGCCGCCTCGAAACCACAGTTGCAAGGTTCAAGTTCCTCAACCGCGATGCCCTGCCGCCTCAGCTGCGGCACCCAAGCCCCGTTCGAGCCCAATTTGGCCCAACTCCCGCCTCCCAAAGCCATCACCACGACCGAAGCGGAGACGACGGTCTCGCCATTCGCCGTGGCAAAGCGCAGCCGCTTACCGTCCTCGTGCCAACCCAGCCATCGATGGCGGACATGGATTCGCACGCCGGACTCGCGCAAACGGTGCAGCCAAACTCTAAGCAACGGCGCCGCCTTCATGTCGGTTGGAAACACCCGCCCGGAGGTGCCGACAAAGGTATCGATTCCCAAGCCATGCACCCATACCCGCAACTTCTCAGGGCCGAACACTTTTAGCAGCGGTTCGATATGTTGCCGGCGGGCACGATATCGGTTGACGAAACGCTCGAACGATTCGGAATGGGAAATATTCATGCCGCCCTTGCCCGCCATCAAGAATTTACGCCCAACCGACGGCATCGCCTCATACAGGTCGACCCGCACGCCGGCACGGCTCAATACTTCCGCGGCCATCAAGCCGGCCGGCCCGCCGCCGATCACCGCCACCTTAGCAATTGAATCCGAATTGGCTTTATGGGCCATGGGCGTTGTTGAAAGCGGCATTATTTTTCAGGGGTGTGGCGAATAATGATCGGACATAATAAGAAGCCCAGCAACACGCCGAAGGCGACCACGCCCGAAAGGGTTCGCAACGAAGTGCTATCCGCCGTAATCAGACAACCAAAAGCCAGCACGCTGGTCAACATCGAGGCCGCCATGGCTTGATAGGTCAACGCGATATCGCCGCCGCGGTTTTCCTGATAGAAAATCCCGTAATCGACACAAATCGCCACGGCCAACAGAAAACCGACCAAATGCAGGAAACTGATCAACGCGCCGCTCAAGCCCCAGATGCCGAAGATGAAAAATGCCGCCATGACCGCCGGCATTAGCGTTTGCAAGGCCTTGAACACGCTCCGGTAACGCACGATCAGTAACGCCACGATCAACGCCAATCCCGCCAGCAACAACATTTCCGCCTTTTCGGTATAGTCCTGGAGCATGCCGTTTAGCAACTCACGATAGCTGAAATACTGCACGCCGCTCCAGCCGGCGAAGGTCGCCTTGACCAGGTCGTAATCGTGATCGGCAATCCAGATCATGACAACCGTTTTTCCTTCGGACTCGATCACGCGGCTGTCCAACAAACGTTTCGCTGGTGTCGCAAAAACTTGTTCCGGCTTTAACGGCTCTGTTTGCGGATAATCGAAGCGCCCCAGCAGTTTCACTGATAATCCCTGTTGCCGCAGCGCTTCTCGCCACAATGCCAAATTATCTTCGGTCAAATATTGCTGTAACAATTGCCGGTTTTGCAGCTGCTGGCCGACGGACAGGAGCCATGGATACAAACCGAAATATTCGCTCAAACCGCCCTGCCGTTTGAGCTCTTGCAACGTTCGATAAACCTGCTCGGTTTTACGCAAGGCGGTTTCATTATCGGCGCCGGTCACCATGATGAAACGTCCCGGCTCGACGCTGACCATGCGGGCGCGAATGCGTTTATCGTTTTCCTTCAGATAATTCAGTTCCGGGGTCAGTTGCTGCATGTCTTCCAACCAACGCAACGACTGCACGCCCCATAGCGCCACTCCCAAGCCCGCCAACAACAATAGCGAAAGGCCCAACCGATGCCGCCGGCAAAAGCGGGCCCAAGGTCCAACGCAAGGGATGTTCAATTGTCGCTGTTCCCGAGTCTTGACCAAACCGGGCAAAACAAAGCGGGTCAGCAACAGCGCCAGCAGGATACCGGTGGCGGCGTAAACGGCGATCTGTTGGAACCCAGGATAGCCGGAGGAACCCAACGCAACATAACCTATCAGGGTGGTCAAGCCGCCGAGCACCATGCTGGGCCAGATCCGGGCGACTACGGCATAACGTTCCGCCGCAGTCACAGTATGCGCGTGGACGACGGCATGGATCGGGTAATCGATACAAATGCCGACCAGGGTCGAACCTAACGCGATGGTCATGCCGTGAACATATCCAAAAGTCGCTTGTGTGGCCAATATCGCACTCAATATCACGATCAGCAACAGGCTAAAAACCTGGAACAACGCGTTGAAAGAACGGAAAATCAGAAAAAACAACACAATTAACGCGATCGAGGACAACGCACTGACCTTTTCTATATCGCCTTTGATCAAGTTCTGCGTCGCGACCGCGAAGATCGGCACCCCGGTCATTTCCAACTGAAAACGCTGCCCCTCATTTTGTACCAGCCCATCAAATTCTGCCTGGATCGCTTGCTGGATACGGCTTTGCTCGGGCACTTCCAGCCCCGACATCGTCGTTTCCAGAACCAGGTTCTGATATTGCGCCTGTGGGTCGGCAGCCTGCTGCAAGGTCCCGACCTGTTCCTTAAAGGCGTCCAGCGTCAATAACAGAGGGTCGTGCCGGACAATCGTCTTGACCATGCTCGCTTGCGGCGACAACAGCGCCTGCTTCAACAATGCGGCCCGATCCTGCAGGCCTTGCGGGGTGAACAGCTTCGCTAAATCGTTCTCGGGCTCGAGACTATAAAGAGAGCCGGCATGTTTGCTATACAGGCTGAGCAATTCCTGCACCACGTCGCGCTGTTGGCTGGGCGACCAGACATCGGCCACGCCGTCGATGCCTTGCAACCGGGCACGCAATTGCCGGACGAATTGTTGCGGCACGCCTCCTGGCTGCTTGGCGCCGACCGACAACAAATAACGCCGCGACAATACCCCGGACTGCATTTCGCTGGCCAACAGAATTTCCTCGGCATTATCGCCGGCGAGAATGAAGGCGGAAATATCGGTTTTGACCGTCGTCGCCATATAGGCAATGACGGCCAATAGCGGCGGCAGCAAATAAAACAACAGATGCCGCCGAGTCAGTCCGGGCAAATTGAATAGTCGTGGGATTAAAGTTCGCATTTTTTATTATGATGCCGCATGCCGGCCTCGTTCCGACCGGCTGAGTCGTTACGCCGCGGGGTTGATTGATCATTGATTGTTATTGTTCGGAATCGAGCAATTCCTGTAACAGCCGTTCCGCATCGGCCGCCACCTCGCCGCCTTCGGCGTCCTTACGCAAGTCGAATACGCTGCTGTCGCCGTCGGCCTGTTCCACCACGATCCGTTTGGGCTGTTGTTGCGGCAATCCCGAGATTTCTATGCCGAAACCGGAATCGGGCTCATGCTTGGCGGTCAGCCGCAACACCCACTGTTCCGGCTGCACGGAAAAATCGACCGCGTACATCCTTTCCAACAACTTACGATCGGCCATCATTAGCGCCTTGAACACGGCGATATTCAAGCTCATCGGATTGTCTTCGTCCAGCGCCGCCTGATGCCGGACATCGTTACCGGGATCGTAATAATACATGTCGCCCCCGACGATGGCCATCAACAACCGTTCCGGCTGCAACTGCTCTTTGAGCATCGTATCGGGCGGCAGCGAATACATATATCCACTGCCCCGCCAGGGCTGATCCATAAGCGCCAGCGTGCGGGTCTCCTGATAAGCGATTCTGACCGCCTGTTCGGATCGCATTCTCTGCATCAAAGCCGATAACGAATCATCGGCCCGAACGCCGTTTACGAATATTGTTGCAAATAATAAAGCTAAGATGGAAAAACGGTTCAATTTCATTCAGCGCCCCTGCACATCGAGCCAGATTTTTCGGCCATTAACGATCATCGTTCTGATCGTCGAGCCGGGATCGGGAATCCATAGCTCGGGAAAGCGGAAATGGCGATAAATATATTCTCCGATCATCAACAAACCAATCAGTAAGTAAATCACCACACCATTGAACAAAGTCCACCAGAAATCCGTGCCCCAGACCGCAAGCCCTATGCACATCGCCGCATTGAAGGCGAAGAAACCGGTCCACAAAATGGTGAGCTGGCGGCAATATTCGCTGACGCCGGGCGGAAACTCGGGAAACTCCAAGCGCACGAAACTTTCGATGAAGGAAGGCCCCTTGTCCTTGAGCAAAGTGCGGCCGAAGAAATACATCAGCATCAGTTGGATAAAAACCGGCATAACCTTGGCGGTAAGCGTTTGCAGATAATAGGCGCCGAGTAACAGAGCGATCGCGACCGTCGCTCTATAAAGCTTGGTTTTGACATTGCGCACTTTTAAGGCCTGCACCAAATAAATGCCGGAGAAAACAGCCGGTGCCAGCCAGGCCATGCCACTTTCGATTCCCCGATAAACCAGATAGGGATAGACCAAAAACAAACAAGTGACAAGAACGCTTTTAACTACCGCTAACATGATCTGTCCCGCTTAACACATCAATCCTCAATTCGACTCACCTTGCCATTTTTGAAATAGACATTGAATTTATTGAAGCGGCCGCTCCAGTAAACCCAGAGATCGCTGTCCAAATTCATCGTCTCGGTAACAGGCGGATAGCCGATCGCGACCACCACGGCATTCTTGCGCATGCCCTTGGCGACCGTACCGCTCTTGATATGCTGCCTTTCCAGCCTAGTAAATTTCGCCAGATTGATTTTTCTTTTCCCGAATAGTTTGTCAAAGGCCGCGAAAACATCGTCGCCGGTATGTTTCTCGACATTCTTGACCAATAATGTTTGTTTGGAGTCATCCACCTCGACTTCGATGGTCTTGCTGGTAATGCCCAACAACTTTACCGGCGTATTGACCGGAATGGCGGCACCGCGGCGGAAATTGGTGGTCAGGTGGACGCCCTTTTCGTACCGAATCACGAACTGGGTGTAATAGGTATCGCCAATGACGATATGTGCCGGTATTTCCTCTGGCTTTAACGCTCTCTTGCAGGAAGCCAGAGACAACATTATCAGTAACAACAAAAAACTTCGGGTAAATACGCGCATAACTATTCCTCCCCTCCAGGCGGCCAGTACTGTTCGGACCTGGACATTAGATAGTAAATGACCGAAAAGACGATAAAAACCGCCGAACTCACAGTAGCAATCTTATCAGTTAATGGAATCAAACACAGCGAACTGATCAATTCGACCACGATCAGCCCAATTAAAATACCGGCAATGGTTCTGTTATTCAACTTGGTGCAGAAATAGGCGCCCAAGGGCGCACCGATTACCACTACGGGCACGGCAGCCAACCAATATTGCTCGACCCGTTCGTTAAAACCGTCAATAAGAAACAAATGCAATAGAAAACCGACCAATGAATTAAACGCCATCAGCACCACCGAGGTGGGCGTGGCGACCTTCTCCGCCAACCGGAACAGTAACACTAACACCGAAAAACAGATAATATCGATGCCGTTACCGACCAAGCCGGTCATGCCTCCGCCGACTATCCCGCTCGCCACTAAAATAGTCCTTTCCCGCCAACTGCAAATAGGTAATACGGAGTTATAGTATCGGGGACGCCAATTCAGAATCGTAAGCGTCAGCGCGAAGCTGACGATCATTGCCGTAAACAACATCTTCAACAACGCCGGCTGCAATAATGGCGCTACCAGCAACGAACTGATCACGACGCCACCCACTCCGCCGAGACTGCACCAGGCAATCCCCCGCCAAGCCACGGGCACTTGCATGACGATGATAGTCAAGGTCGCCGCCGTCATGCCGACGCTTTGGATTGCCAAAGAAAAGATTTTGGCGTCGAGCGGCGCGATATGGAGGGCCTTGGTGAACACCGGAAAGGCGACCGCTCCGCCACCTTCACTGGTAGCGCCGGCGATAAAGGAACCGAATACCATGGTTAGCGATATGGGCCAGTTTTCCCGCAAAATTTCGAAGGGTTGCGGTGAACTATAGGCATACCATGCGCTCCAAATAAACAGAGCCAGAATAAGATTAAATAATATCGGTTTGTTAAGCTTCAAACGGTTAGGGAATCAAATTGGGAAAATAGCGCCGCCTTATTATCCCGGATCTACCAGCATCGCGCGACAATTAAACGTTCATTTGACGTCAGAAAACATGGCGAACCAAATCACCTTAGCGGTATTTTGATCTATCGCTTTGGGAACATTCAGCTTAAATACCGACAATTAGCTAGATTAGCCCCTGCGATTGCATTAGTATGAAACCTTTGCTGCCCGGACGACTAAAACCATGAAAAGCACAACGCCGGCACTGCTGTTATTTTTACTATGCATGGCAAATGCGTCTTCGGCAGCCATGCGTTGCGGTCGCATGCTGGTCGATATCGGCGACCATCAGATCGACGTGCTGCATAAATGCGGCTATCCTGCCATGATGGACCGCCGCACCCGAATCGTCGGCGAGGAATTCCATCATCCCCGGCGCACGCTCGATCTCGAGAAACAGGAGGAAATCGTCATCGATGAATGGATTTACAATTTCGGCCCCAGATATTTCATGCAATCCCTCATCTTCGAAAACGGCATTTTAAAGGAAATCCGCCGCCTGGGTTACGGATACTGATAGCTTGAAAATCCCAGACCTTGCCTTGATTAGTTCAAGTTGATCGGTTTTACCGAGCCGCCAACGGCACTTTGGTAATTTTTCACCACGTAAGCTGAAAAAACCTTTGCGATTCTAACCAACATAGCGTTATCGTTAACGCCGAAACTGTAGGCACCCGCCATAGCGCTGCTTTTGGAATAAAATTCCGGTGTAGCGATAACGATTCCGGATTCTTTATCGCTGAAACGCACATGCATTAATACGGCGGAACTACCCCCCAGCGCGCCTACCCAGACACGCTTTCCGGCACCGACAAACTTCAGATTGCTTATCGTTGGCTCTATTAAAAGCGTTTTATTATTGGTGTCACTCGTACAATTTTTTTTATTCCATTTGTCCAATTCCGGTTGTAACGAAGCATCGATGTTCTCCTGAATTTTCACTAACGCCGCTTTTTGTTCAGCAACATGTTTGTCGCCTGCCGCTAATTTAGCCAGTTCTAAACACTGAAAGTCGGAAAATTTTTGCGCCGGCGGCGGGTTCTCTGTTTGCGTTGGATGGATGTTGGTCGTGCAGCCAACCAATGATAAACACATCAATCCTGCGATATAAGTCGTTTTCATCCGCTCCTCCTTTGTTTTTAACCATCATTCGAATTATAGAGTCGGCTTACTATTCATGCTACCGGAGCAACGATTAACCGAGCATCTTATCACCGCCAAGTCATCGCTTTCTCGGTGAAATTTCGTTGCATAATTCCGGCAATGCGGCAACGCCGTCACTACTTTTTGCGCGTTGCCTTTATATGATAAGGTCCAATGTGTTGAAATTTATCCCGAGTTTTATGTCACGACAATTCCTTTGTCTCTTTCTTTTATCGGTCATCGCCTCCAGCTGCACTACCAAGCAAATAGGCTTGCCTGCTCCGGTCGATCACCAACAGGCGCTCTGCTTATTGTTTTACCAGCAAATGGACGAAGCCATTTTCGCTCATAATGCCGAGGATACCAGCGAGCATCGAGTGGCCGGTTTTCCCTTTCTACGCAGCAACCGCTTTTTGGCTTCGTTTGCAAACGAGTCATTATCCGAAAGCGCTTACGCGCAATGGCTGGAAAAACTGCGCAGACTGGACGAAGAGGCAAGAATGCTGGAATTCGCCAACTTACCAACCGATGCCAGGACGCGAATAACGACACGCTTACCGGCCGGGAATTCATTACGACAACATCTAAAGGTTTGCGGTCAGTCGTTAAACAAGACGATCACCACAACCGGTGCCGCCACAAAAACTAAATTGGAGAACGCCGTCGCCGTCCCCGACAATTATCTGACCTGGCAACGAGTCGTGGGATTTTATCCATTGGCGCGTTGGTTCGCGAAAAACAGTATCGACGATCTACACCGGGAACTGAACCGTCCCTTTCAGCTTGCCATGGATCAGATTCTCACGACCGGCAAACGAGTTCGTTATCAACCGGCTCAGCCCGCTAAACTGAACCAACAACAGATCGGCGACATGCTTTCGGCGTCGTACCGTAATCCTTTACGGATCCCCTTGCTGAAAGCCGAACAACTAGCTCGCCTCTTCCGACATTACGCGCCGGTTTGGGAAATCGACACTCGCAATAACAACGATGCGTTTGGCGCGCTGACATTTGCCGATCCGGCAACGCCGTCGATCGACACTGGCCGCCCCACGGTTTATGTCAACACGAGCCATACCCGTTTTCGCGGCGAAAACCTGTTACAGTTGATTTATCAGATCTGGTTTCCTGCGCGGGAAAAAACCGGCTGGTTCGACCCTTACGGCGGCAAACTGGACAGCGTGATTTGGCGCGTCACGCTGAACAGCCAGGGTTCGCCAGTCGCCTACGATTCGATCCACGCCTGTGGTTGTTATTATTTATTGTTTCCGGGTAAAGGCTATGCCGCGTCACCAAACGAGGAAGGCGGCGAACCGGTATTAGCGCCTAAACCGATCGGCATCGATCCTTTCCGACAGCGCTTGACCATCCGTTTGGCGTCGAGAACCCATTATCTGCAACACGTTTCCGCTCAACCGAATTCGGACCAAGCTAAAAACTATCGTTTGACTCAATACGACCAATTACGCTCGCTGCCAACCGCTGAGGGTAAGCGCAAAAACCCGTTCGGCCCTGACGGCATTATCGACTCCAGCACACGAACAGAACGCTTTTTCCTATGGCCTTTCGGCGTCGCCAGTCCCGGCGCCATGCGCCAATGGGGCAGCCATGCCATCGCCTTCGTCGGGCGGCGGCATTTCGATGATGCCGATTTATTGGAAAAATTGCTGGTTCCACTAAAGAAGCGGTAAGGGATATTATTCAACTATACTGACTGAATCGGCATAAAAATAAAGAGAAACCCCGTGAACCAAAACGATAGCAAAAATATCATTTATATCGAAAACGGCATCGGCTACGGCGGTGCCATCATTTGCCTACGGCACTTAGTCCGCAACCTCGACCGCAATCGCTATCGCCCCCTAGTCGTCACCGGCCGCACCGGCCCGCACTACCGCGAAATCGCTCAGGAGGCCGATTGGCGCTATTTGCCGGATAGGCGCATCGATGTCGTCGGCATGCGCCGCCGATTGGACCAAGCGGCATGGGTAAAACAGATTCTCGGCTTGCACTGGCTATTGAACCAACTATTGGCAAGAATGGATGATTTAGGCAACTTTCTGCCCTTCTTCCTGCAACTGCTGTGGACCGCCTGGCGCTTCAAGGCCGACCTGGTCCATGCCAACAACGAGCCCCTCTGCAACCGCGCGGCATTATTGGTGGGAAAGACGCTGAATATCCCGACTGTTTGCCATGTGCGCGGCGATCTGGACGGCTCGCGCCTGATGTCCTGGTCCTATAGCCTGCCCGATCATTTTATTTCCGTGTCGGAATGGGTCTCCCGTAACATGCAAAATACATTGCAGGTTCCCGCCGCGGACATCAGCGTGATCTACGACGGCATCGAACTGGAAAAGCTCGATCTCGACGCCGACGGCCAGGCTTTCCGCCAACAATACAGCCTAAATTCTGAAACCTTCGCCGTCGGCCTGGTCGGCCTATTGATCCCGTGGAAAGGGCAGGAACTCTTTCTCGACGCGGCGAAATTGTTGCGCGACAAGATCCCCAATCTGAAAATGCTGATCATCGGGGGAACACCGGACGACTGCGTCGGCTATGAAAAAATGCTGAGACAGCGAGTAGCCGACGAAAATCTGGAAAACATCGTCGTCTTCACCGGCCATGCTAGCAAAATGGAGCCGGTTTACAATGGGCTGGATGTCGTCGTTTCCGCCTCGACGTCCCCCGAGCCGCTCGGCACCGTCGTCATCGAAAGCCTGGCACTGGCGCGCCCCTTGATAGGACCTGACCACGGCGGCGCCGCCGAAATGATCGAACACGAACGCACCGGTTTGTTGTTCAAACACGGCGACGCCGGGTCGCTGGCCGACGCGATCCTGACCTTTTACGAAAAACCTGAATTACGACAAACCTTGGGCGCCAACGCCCGCGCCCATGCGCTGAAAACCTTCGCGGTGGAAAATCACGTCAGCCAGGTGCAGGCCGTATACGAGCGGTTATTCAGAGAGTGCTGACCATTCCGGCTCGAGACGATGCTTGTATAGAATTATTTCACGATAACAATCTACAATCTGGAACGAAATGAACAAAAAATTGGTGGTTATAGCGTCTTTAGGCATCGTCATTTCGGCATGCGCCGAGAACAAAGGGGAAGACTATAAAATCAAGTCGGCTTTTCTCAATGCATGCGTCAAGCAACAGAGTTCCTCACGCTCCGAAGGCCAAGCCAAATCTTACTGTGACTGTGTCGCTGATGCGGTTTTCGGAAACAAGGACATATCCGTAGAGACCAAAAAGCTGATGCCGACTATGAATGATAAGGACAGTCAACTCTATAAACAAAGCGATGCGGCAAAAGTTAGGGGCGCGCTTATGTCCTGCTACACCGCTAAATTTTATAAGAAATAAGACTTAAGGATAAGAGCAAAATCAACAATTTCCCGAACGCAAAAGTTCAGGCCCCGAATATTCCCATAGAACTCCCCTGCCGGGCTCTCGACGTTATCAGAATCACTAGGCCGGGCAATGAACCTCAACATTATTCAATATTCTGAATCTGCTCGCGCATCTGCTCGATCAGCACCTTCAAGTCGATTGAAATGCCGGTCATTTCCTTGTCCGCCGACTTCGAGCCCAGCGTGTTGGCTTCCCGGTTCATTTCCTGCATCAGGAAATCCAGGCGGCGGCCGACCGGTTCGTCCTGGGCCAGGATGCGGGACACTTCGTCGATATGGTTCTGCAGCCGGTCCAGTTCTTCCGCGACATCCAGTTTCTGCGCCAGCAACACCAGTTCCTGTTCAAGACGGTCGAAATCGGGCTCGGCGACCAGTTCCTTGATACGCTCGGTGATTTTCTCGCGCAGCAGGCGCAACACTTCCGGCATCCTGGCCTTAGCCCGCTCGACCAATTTCCGCATGCTGGCGCTGCGGTCCTCGATCAATTGACCCAGTTGTTCACCTTCCCGCTCGCGGGCAACCACCAGATCGATCAAGGCCTTGTCCAGTAACTCGTTGATACCCCGTTGCAGAGAATCGCGCTCGCCTTCCTGTTCCTGCTGAATACCCGGAAAGGCCAACACGTCCAACGCGGAAAAAGGTTTCGGCCCATCCATGTATTTCTCTATCGCTGCGGTCGCGGCCAACAAGCCTTTTACCGCCGCTTCATTGAATTCATAGGTCTGCTCCGCGTCCCTTTTTTTATAATTGAGGGCGCACTCGATCTTGCCCCGCTTCAGCCGCGCAGAAATGGCGGCGCGTATATCGGCCTCGGCGAAGCGCAGGCGTTCCGGGAGTTTAAGACTGATGTCGCAATAACGGTGGTTGACCGAACGTAATTCACAATTGATCAGTAAACTGCCGATCTCGGCCTCGGCGCCGGCGAAAGCCGTCATACTTCTTATCATTTTTCACCTATAATTGAAGGGCTAATTAAGTCTCTCAAATCCCCAATGTCTGAATATTACGATCCGGAAACCTATCCACAAGCGTGGAATTATCTGCAAACGGGCACCATTATAGACCAGTACATGATCGAGCGGGAACTCGCCCACGGCGGCTTCAGCTCGGTTTATCTGGCCAGGCAATTGGAGGATCAGGTTCAGGTGGCGATCAAGGAATATCTGCCCCGCAAATTGGCGCATCGCACCTGGAACAATGTCGTCACCCCCAACAGCGACGAGAGCAAAACCCTCTATTTACGCGGCCGCGCCCTGTTCTTCGAGGAAGCCAAGGTGCTGGCCAATCTTAAACACCACAACATCGTCGAAGTGATCAATTTCTTCAAGGCCAATGAAACCGTCTATATGGTGATGACTTACGATTACGGCCTGACGCTGGACAAAATTCTTTTGAAGAAAATCATTCCGATGAACGAGTCGTTTCTGCTCAAGGTGTTCAACGACCTGCTCAACGGCATCGCCGAAATCCATCGGCAGAATTTTTTGCACCTGGACATCAAACCGGCCAATATTTTGATTCGCGCGCAACACGATCCCCTGTTGCTCGATTTCGGCGCGATTCAAAGCTTTCCCGTCGCCAAGAACAGCAATCGCACCAAGGTGCTCACCAAGGGCTTCTCCCCTGTCGAACAATATACCAATCAAACCCGCCTGGGTCCCTGGTCCGACATTTACGCGGTCGGCGCCAGCATGCGCGCCTGCTTGGATTACAAACCGCCAGTTCCGGCGCCTATCCGGGAACAAGAGGATACTTTGATACCGGCGGTCAAGGCGCATAAAACTAAATATCCCGAATACCTGCTCAAGGCGATCGACTGGGCAATGGCCGTCCAGCCGGAAGACCGGCCAAAATCGGTGGCGGAACTGCAACAGGCTTTGAACGGCGAAAATTAAAAAAAACGGGTATACTGTCGCGTTTTAATTTTGCCGAGAACACTATGAGACCAAGCGGACGCAACCCAGACCAATTACGAGAAATTCGATTTACCTGCAACTATACCAAGCATGCGGAAGGCTCTGTTCTGGTTGAGTTTGGCGACACCCGTGTCCTGTGCACGGCCAGCGTGGAGAATCGCGTGCCGTTCTTCCTGAAAGGCAAGGGCGAAGGCTGGATTACCGCCGAATACGGCATGCTGCCCAGGTCGACCCACGAACGCATGCAACGCGAGGCCGGCCGAGGCAAGCAAGGCGGCCGCACCATGGAAATTCAGCGTCTCATCGGTCGTTCGTTGAGGGCCGCAGCGGATCTGAAGGCGCTGGGCGAAAACACCATCACGGTCGATTGCGACGTTATCCAGGCCGACGGCGGAACCCGAACCGCATCCATAACCGGCGGTTTCGTGGCACTGTCGATCGCCATCCAGCATTTGCTGGATAAAAACAAAATTAAGAAAAACCCATTACACGGCCAAGTCGCATCGGTATCGGTCGGCATCTACGACGGCGTGCCGGTACTGGACCTCGATTACGCTGAGGACAGCAATGCCGAAACCGATATGAACGTGGTCATGAACGAAGCCGGCGCTTTCATCGAAATTCAAGGCACCGCGGAAGGTCATGCCTTCAGACGGGACGAACTGGATAACATGCTGGGCCTGGCCGAGCAAGGCATCCATTCATTGTTGGAAAAACAACGCGAAGCACTGGACAGCGTCAAATAATGTTCGACAAGCATCAGCAAATCGTCCTGGCCAGCAATAACCAAGGTAAGATCAGGGAAATTCAGGCCATTCTGAAAAACCATCCCATCCTGCCGCAATCGCAATTCAACGTCGCCGAGGCCGAGGAAACCGGTTCCACCTTTATCGAGAACGCCATCATCAAGGCCCGTAATGCCGCCCTGCATGCCAAGGCGCCGGCCATCGCCGACGATTCCGGTATCGTGGTGGACGCGCTGAACGGCGCGCCGGGCGTCATTTCCGCGCGCTATGCCGGCGTCGGCGCTTCCGACCAGGACAATTTGTTGAAATTGCTGCAGGATCTCGAAGGCGTGCCGGAGCAGCAACGCACGGCCCGTTTTGTCTGCGTCATCGTGTTCATGGAACACGCCGACGACCCGACACCGATAGTCGCCCAAGGCTTCTGGGAAGGACGCATCCTACAAGCGCCTTGTGGCGAAAACGGTTTTGGTTACGATCCAGTCTTTTGGGTGCCGGATTACCACTGTTCCTCCGCGCAATTGGCGCCGGAAGTCAAAAACGCCATTAGCCATCGCGGCAAGGCGCTGCAAAGTCTGACACAACTGATGCAAGCGCGGTGAATGAACGGCTAACCGATATTGCCCGGCAATTTAGCGGCAACCGTCGGATTACTAACCTGGCACCGTTGGGCAACGGCCTGATCAACGACACATTCCTGGTCACGGCGGAGGATTTCCACTTCGTTCTGCAATGCATCAATGAACAGGTTTTCCCAAAACCCGTCCAGGTCATGGAAAATCTGCAACAGCTTACTCGCCATGTCCAGGCGAAACAGCAAACAGCCGTCTGCTTGCAAATACCCGCCCTGCTCAAGACGACATCGGCAAACAGTTTCCATATCGACCCCATAGGTCGTTATTGGCGCGCTTGGCAACTGGTCGAAAAGAGTGAAAGCCGGGAAAACATCAGCAGGATTACCGAAGCCGAACAGGCCGGTTTCGCCTTGGGCCATTTCCATCGCCTCGTCAGCGATCTCGCCCCGGAAACTTTGCACGACACCTTACCGGGCTTTCATATCACTCCAAACTACCTGCGAACTTATCACCGTATCAGCGTTCAGTCGACGGTGCGTTGCGAACTCGACGAATTCGCTTATTGCCGGCATGTTATCGCCGCGTATAAGGAAAAAGCGGGCGTCCTGGAACAAGCCAGACAGCACGGCAGATTGCGGGAACGCATCATCCACGGCGACCCCAAATTGAATAATTTCCTGTTTGCCGAAAATTCCGACCGCATCGTCAGCCTGATCGATTTGGATACCGTCAAGCCGGGATTGGTGCATTACGATATCGGCGACTGCCTGCGCTCCTGCTGCCATCGCAAACAAGATAACCGTTTCGACCTGGAAGTCTGCGCAGCGATCCTACGCCATTATCTCGCGGAAGCGGGGCATTTTTTCGATCGCGCCGATTATGATTATTTGTATGCCGCCATCGAATTGATTCCATTTGAACTGGGCCTGCGCTTTTTCACCGATTTCCTGAACGGCGACCGCTACTTCAAGACCAGCCAGCCAACCCAGAACCTGCTGCGCGCCGCCGAGCAGTTCCGGCTATGCGAGGATATTCGTCGGCAACGCCGGACCATCGAAGACATCATCCGGCAATTAGCTGCCTGCCAAAGCATTCGTTCCTAATCGCGAATTAGCACAGCTGCACGCTGTCCGGCATCGAAGAACTGGTCGCCGACCGGCGAATCGCCATGTAAAAACCACTCGCTTGGCGATAGCAAAAAGGTAACGGCAATACACAAACGTCATGCACCCTTGATTACAACACCTCCAATTTGGCATAGGACAACATCAGCCATTTCAAGCCGACATCATGGAAATTGATCTGCACCCGTTCCTGGGCGCCCTCTCCTTCCATCTGCAATACGACGCCCTCGCCGAACTTGGCATGCCTGACGCGCTGGCCGAGTTTGAACGTGCCGGTTTGTAGCGACGAGACGGTCGCGACAGACGAGGTTACCAGCCGACTGACGTTGGCGCGCATGCGGATTTCCTGGATATATTCGACCGGAATCTCGCGAATGAAGCGCGATTGTCGGGGATAATTTTCCTTGCCGTACAAACGCCTGGATTCGGCATGAGTCAAATACAGATGCTCCATTGCGCGGGTGATGCCGACATAACACAGCCGGCGTTCCTCCTCCAACCGGCCGGGGTCCTCCAGCGATTGTTGCGACGGAAACAAGCCCTCCTCCATGCCGACCAAGAACACCAGCTTGAACTCCAAGCCCTTGGCCGAATGCAACGTCATCAACTGCACGCAATCCTCGTAGGCATCGCCCTGCATCTCACCGGCTTCCAGCGCGGCATGGGCCAAGAACATATCCAGCTCGCTCAGATTTTCCTCGTTGTCTTCCTCGTAATCGAACATGCGCGCGGCATTGACCAATTCCTCCAGGTTCTCGACCCGCGCCTCGCCCTTATCGCCTTTTTCCTTTTTATACAGTTCGATCAGGCCGCTTTTTTCCACGACCCATTTGACCTTTTCGAACAACTCCTGTTCTTCGGCATCTTGCTCCAGTTGCGCGACCAAGTTCATGAAGCCTTTCAAGGCATTAGTCGCGCGAGCCGATAATTGGCCATGGGCGATCGAATCCAGCGCCGCCTGCCATAGCGATATTCCCTGCCCCCTGGCCAACAAGCGAATGTCCTCGATCGTCTTCGCGCCGATACCGCGCGCCGGTGTGTTGACGACGCGTTCGAACGAGGCATCGTCATGGCGGTTGGAGATCAAGCGCAAATAGGCCAAGGCATTCTTGATTTCCATGCGCTCGAAAAAGCGCAGACCGCCGTAAACCCGATAAGGCGTTCCGGTGCTCATCAGTTTTTCCTCGAACTGGCGGGACTGGGCATTGGAGCGGTAAAGTATCGCCACATCGCTGCGCATGCCGCCGTCGTTGACCCACTGGCGGATCTTTTCGACCACGAAATAGGCTTCGTCCTGTTCGTTGAAGGCCGTATACAGCGAGATCAACTCACCGTCGCCGGAATCGGTCCATAACTCCTTGCCCATGCGGCCGTCGTTGTTGGCGATTAAACTATTGGCCGCCTTCAGGATATGGCCGGTGGAGCGGTAATTTTGTTCCAGGCGCACGACCTTATGATTGGGATAATGCTGCTGGAAATTGTAGATATTTTCAATCTTGGCACCGCGCCAGCCATAGATGGATTGGTCGTCGTCGCCGACCACGAACAGGTTGTCCCGCCCTTCGGTCAACAAGCGCAGCCAGGCATACTGGATCGTATTGGTATCCTGAAACTCGTCGACATGAACGAAACGAAAGCGGCGCTGATAAAACTCCAACACGTCCTCGTTGTCGCGCAACAATTCGTGGGCCCGCAGCAGCAATTCGGCGAAATCGACCAGACCGGAACGCTCGCAGATTTCCTCATAGGCTTTATAGATGGCCACCATCTGGCGCTGGAAGAAATCGCCGGTCTCGACCATATGCCTGGCGCGGATGCCTTCGTCTTTCTGCGCATTGATGAACCACTGCACTTGCTTGGGCGGCCATTTGGCCTCGTCCAGATTAAGATTTCTGATCAGCCGTTTGATCAAGCGCAGCTGATCGTCCGAGTCCATCACCTGAAAGCTTTCCGGCAATTTCGCCTGTTTGGCGTGCCGTCTGAGCAAGCGGTGCGCCAGGCCGTGAAAGGTGCCGATCCACATCGAGCGCGCGGAAATATTCAGCAATTCCTCGATCCGGCCGCGCATTTCCGTCGCCGCCTTGTTGGTGAAGGTCACGGCCAGAATATTGTGCGGAGACACGCCGTCCACTTGTATATGCCAGGCGATCCGGTGCACCAGCACCCGCGTCTTACCGCTGCCGGCGCCGGCCAAAACCAGCAGGGATTGCGGCGGCGAGGAGACCGCGATGCGTTGCGCGTCGTTTAAGGAATTGATTATTGAGCTAATTTCCATCTTTTATCACTTGCACATTTCTAGGAGCTGTGTATATTTGCCTCTCTTACGGAAAAATAATGCCTTTAATCGGGACTGGATAACAATAACGACACACAGAGGGTTTTAAAGATGAGCTTTGATGTAAAACGCATGATTAAATTTGAACATAACGTCGGCGAAAAAGAAAAAAAATATCGCATGGCGGCTGGCGCGGCGTTGGTACTAATCTCCTTATTCACAGCTAGTATCATCTTATTGGTTTTGGGCGTCATTCTGATTGCCACCGGTTATTCCGGCTGGTGCCCCGCCTATTCCGGCATGAATAAAAGCACCGTGGAAGAAGGTGAAAAACCCTCTGGCGATAATGCCGAAAGTTAAGCGTTAATTCTCTTACGAGTCCATGTCGTTATTATACCCGGACATGGACTCGATTAGGTGGTTCATTTATGCGGCGAGCGGCCCGGCTAAAAATCCCCCGTACCGACGCTCTCTTCAACCGCCTTTTTACGGACATAAACATTTCAATCGAATACCTTACACATCGGACCTGTGCCAACACTATTCCCACTTCCTGACAATCACCCGCAACGGTTTCAGTTGCACAATGAAGTCCATGCCCGTTCCTCGGTCGTTCTCGACCTGCCGGTCACGGCCTCGCATCTGGCCTTGATGCTGAATAGCGAGGAAAAAAAACTGGACCGCCAGCACTTGTTGGCATTGTGCGAGCGCTTCGGCATGGCGCCGCCGAAACAGGACGCTAACCATTTCACCGCCCGCTTCGATAACTTTCAGCTTCGTTGGGAGCAGCATAGCGAGTTTTCGACCTATACGTTTTACGTCAACAAAATTTCCGACGACCCATTCGGGAAACCGGCGTTGAAAAATGCCCCGGTCGACTGGATGGCGAAGTTATCGGGCAAGGTCATCGTCGCCGCCCATGCCTCGATCATTCCAGCCACGCCAAGCAGCGGCAACATCGAATCATTGTCCGGCCATTTCGCCGGCAATGCGCTGGTCGGTGCCGAAGTCAGCGGCGGGGCTGCCAAGGCCTACACCGATTTCAGAATCCATGTCGACGGTTTCAGCCGTTTTCTGATCGTTAACGACCACCTGAAAAAAGCGCAGGCCGGCCGCCTGTTGCAGCGCCTGTTCGAAATCGAGGATTATCGGGTCATGGCCCTGCTGGCCTTTCCGATCGCCCGCAAGCTGACGCCGGCATTGATTAAAGCCGACCGGCAATTGAAGGAAATTACCGCGGAAATGGCCGAGGCGGGTTGCAACGACGGGAAATTGCTGGATGAATTGACTACCTTGGCGGCCGAGGTAGAAAATCACATTTCCAGCAATCATTATCGCTTCAGCGCCGCCAATGCCTATTACAACCTGGTCAGCCAGCGTATCGAGGAATTGCGCGAAGTCAGAATCCAAGGCTTGCAGACCTTCAGCGAATTCATGAGCCGGCGCCTGGAGCCCGCCATCAATACCTGTCAATCTACCGCCAAACGCTTCACGCTGTTATCCGAAAGGATCAGCAATGCCGGCGAATTGCTCCGCACCCGGGTCGACATCTCGATCGAGCGGCAAAACCAGGATTTGCTGAAATCGATGAACACCCATGCCAAAATGCAATTTCGCTTACAGGGCACCGTGGAAGGCGTTTCCATTTTCGCGATCACCAGTTATGCGGTCAGCCTGATCGGTTCGATCGCCAAAGCGATGAAATCGACCGGGTGGGACATCAACCCGCCATTAATCATCGGGATTTCGATTCCCTTTGTGCTAACCCTAGTCGCGATCGGCGTGCGGCGGATTCATAAGTTGATTCAAAAAATAGACGAGAACTGAGTCAGTCTTCCTTGGTGTACTCGCCCTCGATGACATCATGCGGCGGCCTTCTGGTAAAGGGGGATCCGTTGGCACTGACGATCAGGTGGTGCTCGATGACATATTGCGCGATTTTCCGCCGCAATTGCGGAACCAGGCAGGCAAAGCCCAGCGCGTCGGTAAAAAAACCGGGCGTCAACAACAGGGCGCCGCCGACCAACAGAAGCGGTCCCTCAATCATTTCATAGGCCGGTATCGCGCCTTGATTGAGGCTGTCCTGGAACCGCCGCCAGGTCGCCAGACCTTGGCGCCGCAATAACCAAGCGCCGAGAACGGCGGTAAACACCACCATGAAGATGGTCGGAAACGGGCCGATCAAGCCGCCGATTTGCAGCAACAGATAAATTTCTACGAACGGCACGATCAGAAAAAACAGGAATATTATTTGTACGACTTTCATTAAAATAACCGGTAAAAGAGTAATACATTGCCGGAACGAGTATTTCCGTCGGCATTGATTTAATAGTATGGGCATCCCTGCCGAATTTCCACCACTATCTGACAAAGGGTTACTTTTTAACATGCATCAAATCATTTTCTGCACCTGCCCAGACCGTGAAACGGCGGAAAAAATCGCCCGCCATCTCGTCCAATCGAACCATGCGGCCTGCATCAATATCCTGCCTACGGTGACCTCTGTTTTTCAATGGAAGAATGCTATCGAAATGGAGCAGGAATTGTTGCTGCTGATCAAGACCCGCGCCGATCACTTTGCTGCAGTCGAGGAACAAATCAAATCCCTGCATCCGTATGAACTTCCGGAAATCATCGCGGTCTCAATCGACCGCGGACTTCCCGATTACCTGAAATGGATTGACTCATGCCTCGTTACCCGATAATCGTTCTTTTTTTACTGACCTTTTTCAGCCAACAAAGTGCCGCCATCAGTCCCGAGGAATTATTGCCCCCGCAGCAGGCGTTCAAACTGTCGGCCAAGGCGGTTGCCAAGGACAAGATCGAAATAACCTGGGACATCCACGACGGCTACTATCTGTACCGCAAAAAGCTGGGGTTCGAATCCCAAACGGCAACTATCGCAGCCGGGCAACCCGAACTGCCGGACGGCAAGATCAAGCATGACGATTTTTTCGGCGATGTCGAAATTTACCGCGGCCAGTTGCGAGTCATGCTGCCGTTGACCGGTGCCGCGCAACAACAACGCCTGCAACTATTGGTCAAATATCAGGGCTGCGCCGATATCGGCGTCTGTTATCCGCCGCAAAAAACGACGCTGGACATCGACCTACCGCAAGCGGCCGACAACGGCGGTACGGTCGGCGATTTGCTGAAAGGCTTGACCGGCGGCCTCAAGCTCAATCTGTTCGAGGACGAATTGCTGCCGGCCGAGCAGGCCTTCCAGTTCTTCGCCAGCGTCAAGAACGCCCATACCCTGCATGTCAATTGGGTCGTCGCCGACGGCTACTATTTGTACCGCGACAAGATCGGCTTCAACCTAAATGGCGCTAGCGCGACACGACTCGGCGAGTACCACATTCCACGCGGCGAACCTTACCACGACGAAGAGTTCGGGCAAGTGGAAATTTTTCACGGCGAATTGAGTTTCGATATTCCCTTGATACGCCAGGACAAGGCCGCCCAAATCCTACAATTGACGGCCAAATATCAAGGCTGCGCCGACCGCGGCGTCTGTTATCCGCCCATGCAATCGATCGTCGATTTGGCGCTGCCGATCGCACAAACATTGGCCAGCCCGGCAACCCCGCCATTGTCGGAACAGGACCGAATCGTCAATTCATTGCAACAGGATACGCTGTGGCTGACCCTGCTCAGTTTCTTCGGCTTCGGCCTGTTGCTCTCGTTCACGCCCTGCGTTTTTCCGATGATTCCGATCCTATCCGGCATCATCGTCGGTCATGGCAAGGAGATGACCACGCGCAAAGCCTTCATGCTGTCGTTCAGCTATGTATTGGCCTCGGCGCTGACTTACACCGCGTTCGGCGTCCTCGCCGCGTTGTTCGGCAGCAATCTCCAGGCCATCTTTCAGGAACCCTGGGTGATCGCCGTATTCAGCGGCATCTTCATCCTGTTGTCGTTGTCGATGTTCGGATTCTATGACCTGGAAATGCCGCAATCACTGCAGAACCGCCTGCACCATTCCAGCGACAAACATCGCGATGGTTCTTACCTGGGCGCCTTCATCATGGGCTCGCTGTCGTCCTTGATCGTCGGCCCCTGCGTGGCCGCGCCATTGGCTGCGGCACTGGTCTATATCGGCCAAACCGGCGATGTGTTGTTGGGCGGATCGGCCTTGTTCGTGTTAGGTATGGGCATGGGCACCCCCTTGTTGCTGATCGGCGCCTCGGCCGGGAAACTGCTGCCCAAGGCCGGCGGTTGGCTCAATTCGACCAAGGCGGTATTCGGCGTCATCATGCTGGCGGTCGCGGTGTGGATGCTGGACCGTATTGTGCCGGCACCGGTCACGATGTTGCTGTGGGCTTCTTTACTGATCGTACCGGCCATTTATTTGAGCGCCATCGATCCGTTGCCGCAGGAAGCCTCGAACTGGCGCCGGTTGTGGAAAGGCTTGGGCTTGATCATGCTCGTCTACGGCGTGCTGCTGTTGATCGGCGTCAGCGCCGGCAACAATAATCCCTTGCAACCCTTGAAAGGACTGGCCGCCAACACTGCCACAGCCAGCGAAGAAAGCTTACGCTTCACCCGCATCAAAACGGTGGCCGAACTGGACAGGCATATTCAACAAGCCAGCGCCAACGGCCAATTGGTGATGCTGGATTTTTATGCCGACTGGTGCATTTCCTGCAAGGAAATGGAAGCCTATACCTTTACCGATCCTGGCGTTCAGCAACAACTGGCGAACTTCGTGCTGCTGCAGGCCGATGTCACGGCCAACGACCAAGACGACCAGGCCTTGCTGCGGCGTTTCAACCTGATCGGCCCGCCGGGAATCATTTTCTTCGGCACCGACCGCCAGGAACTGGCCCACGCCCGGGTTATCGGTTATCAGGATGCCACCATCTTCAGCCAAACCATTCGCCAGTTATGAAACAAAACCTTATGATTCTGCTAGCGGCTTTGCTTGCCTTGACCGGCGGCATAATGCTGCAAAAGTTCACCGCTTCGCCTGCCCAGCTGCAAGCCAAGCCCCGGCTGGACATCAAACTGCCCGATGTAAAGGGTAAGATGCGCGACATCAACGAGTGGCGAGGAAAGATTCTGATCATCAATTTTTGGGCCACCTGGTGCCCTCCTTGCCTGAAGGAAATACCGGAATTCGTCAAACTACAAACAGAGCTGACGTCTAAGAACGTCCAGTTCATCGGCATCGCGATCGAGGAACAAGAGCCGGTCGCGGAATTCCTCGCGTCCCATTCGGTCAATTATCCGATGTTAATCGGCGGCGATGCCGGCATCGCGTTGTCGCAACAACTGGGCAATATCGTCGGCGCCGTACCGTTCACGGTCATCGTCAACCCAACAGGGCAAATCGTTCACAGACATCCCGGGGAATTGAGCAAAAATCGATTGCTTGAGTTATTATCTCCTCTAATCGATCAAGCTCAGACGCACTGACTTCTGATGCATTCGTAAAGCGGCAAATGACAAAACCTGCATGAATCAACGGACCAGGACGCAAACAGATTTTCCCGAAAGGTGATCTTCATGGCCATCAGTGTCTTCGATATTTTTAAAATCGGCATCGGCCCTTCCAGCTCGCACACGGTCGGGCCGATGCGGGCGGCGCGGCTATTCGCCGAACTCTTACTGCAGGAATATGGCGCAGAAGAGATCACCCGCTTGCGGATCGAGCTATTCGGCTCCCTCGGTGCGACCGGCAAGGGCCACGGCACCGACAAGGCCGTCTTGCTAGGTTTGCAAGGCGAACTGCCCGACCAAATCGATCCCGATACGATTCCCGACAAGCTCGACGCCATCCGCCAGCATAAACAACTGTTGCTGTTGAACCGGCTCCCGGTCGCCTTCAAGGAAAGCCGGGATTTGATTTTTCGCCTGGAAGCCTTGCCTTTCCATGCCAACGGCATGCGTTTCAGCGCCTTTTCCGGTTACCGGCTGTTGGCGGCGAAAGAATATTATTCGACCGGCGGCGGCTTCATTACGACCGGCGAGGAAGACCCGCAACAAAACGATAACGACGAAGATAATTGCCTACCCTATCCGTTCAACACTTCCGATGAATTGCTGAAACTTTGCATGCTGCACAAATGTTCCATCAGCACGATCATGCTCAACAATGAAAAAGCCTGGCTCAGCGAGGGGGAAATCCGCCAGGGCTTATTGAACATCTGGTCGGTCATGCAAGCTTGCGCCCAACGCGGCATCACCCAGGAAGGCATTCTGCCCGGCGGCTTGAATGTCAAACGCCGGGCGGCCGACCTATACAAGCAACTGCACTATGAACAACAACGCACCGAAGCCCCGTTGAACCAGCTGGATTGGGTGGATATGTATGCGATCGCCGTCAATGAGGAAAATGCCGCCGGCGGCCGGGTCGTGACCGCCCCGACCAACGGCGCGGCCGGTATCATACCGGCGGTGCTGCACTACTACATGCGCTTTTGCCGCAACGCCAATGAAGAGGGCGTGATCCGTTTTTTATTGACCGCCGGCGCCCTAGCCATCCTCTACAAGAAAAATGCCTCGATTTCCGGCGCCGAGGTAGGCTGCCAGGGCGAGGTCGGCGTCGCTTGCTCGATGGCCGCCGGCGCCTTGGCGGAAGTGATGGGCGGCAGCCCGGAACAGGTCGAAAACGCCGCCGAAATCGGCATGGAGCACAATCTCGGCCTGACCTGCGACCCGATCGGAGGCCTGGTGCAGATTCCCTGTATCGAACGCAATGCGATGGGCGCCGTCAAGGCCATCAATGCCGCGCGCATGGCCCTCCGTGGCAGCGGCACGCATCTGGTTTCTTTGGACAAGGTCATCAAAACCATGCGCGAAACCGGCGCCGACATGCAGAGCAAATACAAGGAAACCTCGCAAGGCGGCCTGGCGGTCAATGTCACCGAGTGCTGACCGGGTTCCCAACGGTTTCCACTCTCTTCCACCTCTCATTTTTGTCTTCGAACTCGCAATAAAGACAATACAATCTGTTTTTGATGTAAGCTTAGGCTTATATTTACGTAAGAAACAATCATTGTTGCCATTGCATCATTACTCATGAGGCTCTTCCCTGCCTTCCACAACCTGAGGATACTCAGCAAGCTGCGCCTTTATTTGGCTATTCCCCTACTCGGATTGCTTTTTTTTGCCGCCAGCGAACTCACCGATGATTATCAACGCTGGTCGAACGCCACTGCCTCTCGCGGCTTTTTAACCATGGGCACAACGCTATCATCCCTGGCCAGACAATTACAACAGGAACGGGGATTGAGCACTAAATTTCTGGCAGGCGATAACCACGTCGCCAACCAACTGCAACAGCAACGCATCAAGGTTGATCGGCTCATCGATAGGTTCAGGAGAGAAATCAGTCATCCCCCCCATGTTCACCTGCAGGATTTTCCTCGGGAATCCGAAAGGCTTGTCTCGTTGTTTAACAAGATCGCCTCCGTACGCGAAGACATAGATTCGGGGCAGTCCAGCATTTATTTCAGTGAGGTCATCGACCATATCCTGGAAATGATCTTGCAAATGCAGTTGGTTTCCGCAAACCTCGATATTGCCCAAATCGCTCGCTGTTACAATGCCTTGCAATGGTTGAAGGAAAATGCCGCGCTGGAACAGAGCGCTTTGTACAAATTACTTGCCGGCAAAAACTTCACCGCCTTGATCTATTCCGATCTGAATGCCCACATCGCCGCGCAAGATGCCTATTTGAACAAATTCCTAAAAATTGCCCCAGCTGCCTATCGAGATCTATTACAAAACCGGTTGAATGCCTCAGTTATCGGCGATTTCATGGATTTTCGCGGCGCCATTCTGCATAAGGCGGAAAAAAGCCTGGCGCTCAACGAACTGCAAATCATGATCGGCTATGGCGGCCTGATTCATCATTTCAAAAACTACGTTATTCGTGGCGACCTACACTATTTAAAACGATTTAAACGAATCCATAGCGAGGCGCACAACATTATCGCTAAGTACCGCAGTTTGCCCAATATTACCGCCAAGGAAAAGCATAACCTGGATGTCATCGAAAATACCTTCGCCACCTACGCAAACCATCTTTCCACGATACAGCGCATGCGGGAAGAAGGGCAACCGATCACGGCAATCGATGCCAGAGTCAGGGTCGACGACAATCCCGCGCTGAATGCCATTAACGAATTAAGCCTGCTAACCGGCCAATTCGACGCTCAACAGTGGTGGAAGTTGGCCGCGGCAAGAATTGATTTGCTTGAGAGCGTTATCGCCACGGTAGAAACCGAACTACGTCAACAAACCGAGCGCAATCAACTACTGACCGCCAGTAAATTTATCGGTAATTTCACCCTGACCCTTTCCATTTTCTTCGTCACTGTGCTATTGGGCAAACGCTTGAAGCGGCGCCTGGTCGGTGAAATTGTCGGCATTGCCGAAAAAATGCACGAGATTGCCAACAACCACCACGATCAAACGCTGATTGTCGAGGGTAGCGATGAAATCAGCGATATGGCGGAAGCCTTCAATCATTTGCTGGCGAACCTTAGAGAAACCAACCAAAAACTACGCCGCTCGGAAGCCAGATACCGCCTGATCAGCTCACTATTGCCACAACAAATCTGGACCGCCACCCCCGACGGCAATGTTGATTTCGTCAATCAGCGGGCTCTGGATTACTTCGGGCTTCCCGAGGAACAAATACTGAAAGAGGGATGGCCTCGAGTGATACATCCGGATGATTTGGCACAGACACTCGAATTATGGAGCCATTCTTTACAAACCGGCGCTGAATTTGAAACCGAATTTCGTCTCAAACATCATAATGGTTCCTATCGTTGGCATCTGGTCCGGGCAATTCCGCAACATGATGAAAATGACAGCATCAGCAAATGGTTCGGCTCCAATACCGATATTTCCGAGCGCAAGCGGTCCGAGGAGCACTAAACAACCACCCGCTCAAGCGGGTGGGTTCCAATAACGGACTGAAAGTCCGGATACGCGTCGACTAAACGACGCGTCTTAGTCGGGCTCCATCTTGAAATTATCGTTTGGATTAGGTTCAAAGTGATGCTCCAAATATTGCTTTATCATCTCATCAGTCATTTGCCCCACTGTGGCGCAAAAATAACCGCGGGCCCAAAAATGTCGACCCCAATATCGCTTTTTCAAGTGCGGGAACTCTTCGAACAGATAGCTCGAAGTTCGTCCCTTGATTCGCCTCATGATTTCGCTTGGGGCCATAGTCGGCGGCGCACTCACCAAAATGTGCACATGATCTTTGCTCACGACACCTTTGATAATCCGTATCTCAAAGGCTTCGCATGTCTGCCGCACCAAGTCTCTCACTCGTTCGGCTATTTCATCCTTCAGCACTTTATAACGATACTTCGTAACCCAAACAAAATGATACTCAATTTGGTAAACCGTATGGCTGCCGTATCTATAGTCCATCGCCACCTCCTTGGGCAAATTATCGCAGCTAAAGCTGACCGGCTAAAGCCGGTGGTTTAAACCTTATGATGGATAATTAAAACTGGCGGCCAAGGTTTTCAGTCATGCGCACGAAGGCATCATGATCACCGACACCCGCCCCGCGATCATAAACGTCAATCCGGTATTCAGCGAAATCACCGGCTACAGCGCCGAAGAAGTCATCGGCAAAAACCCCAATATTCTCAGATCCAACAAGCAATCCCAGGAATTTTACGCAAACATGTGGAAATCGATTCTGGAAACGGGGCATTGGCAAGGGGAAATCTGGAACCGAAAAAAAGACGGTACACTGTATGCGGAACTGCTGACGATTTCTTCGGTTTATGACGATGAAGGCAAGGTACAAAACTATATCAGCCTATTCTCAGACATCACTCAACTCAAATACCAGCAACAAGCGCTGGAACAAATGGCTCACTTTGATGTACTGACCCGCCTGCCCAACCGGACCCTTTTCGCCGACCGCTTTCATCAGGCCATTGCCCGCTGTAAACGCAACAAATCCCTGTTGGCCATTGTTTTTCTCGACCTGGATGGCTTCAAACCGATTAATGATCGCTATGGCCATGAAAGCGGCGACAAAGTCTTGATCGAAGTAGCGAAACGCATTAAACACGCCATTCGCGACGAGGACACCGCATCACGCCTGGGTGGCGATGAATTCGCCTTGCTCTTGACCGGTATCGTTTCCCAGGACCAATGCAAACAAATTTTGTCCCGCATTTATCAGGCCATTTCTCGCCCCTATTCGTTGGACGATCAAACATTGGCACTGGGGGTCAGTGGTGGCGTAACACTTTATCCCCTGGACGACGGCGATCCCGACACCTTGCTACGGCACGCCGACCACGCCATGTATCAGGCCAAAATGGCAGGCAAAAACCGCTATCATTTTTTCGATACCGGCGCGGTACAACAATTGGCGCATAAACACCGGCAATTACAAAACATCGAAAAAGCATTCGAACAACAGGAATTCTGTCTTTATTTTCAACCGAAAATCGATATGAGAAACGGCCGCGTTTTCGGCGCGGAGGCATTATTACGTTGGCGGCATCCACAAAAGGGCATGCTGCAACCTGCCGCTTTTTTGCCGATCATCGAAGGTAGCCACCTGGAGTGCCAAGTCGGGCAATGGGTCATCGAAACCGCCATCGACCAACTGGATCAATGGCGACAACAAGGGCTGACGCTCGAAATGAGCATCAATATTTCATCCCGGCATTTATTGGATTCGGACTTCATTACCCAGTTCCAGGAAATACTCAGCAATTATCCCACCATCAGCCCTGAAAATGTGCAATTGGAAATTCTGGAAAACAGCGCATTGGGCGATCTGAACCTGGTCAATAAAGTCATCAAGACCTTGTCCGAGACGCTGCACGTCAGTACCGCCCTCGATGATTTCGGTACCGGTTACTCCTCGCTGACCCATTTACGCTATTTACCGGTCGATACGGTCAAAATCGACCAAGGCTTTGTCCGCGACATGCTGGACGACCCAAACGACTTCAGTATCATCGAAGGCGTGATCAGCTTGTCGCAGGCGCTGCACCGGCAGGTCATCGCCGAAGGCGTGGAGTCGAGCGACCACGGCCTGATGTTGCTGATGCAGGGCTGCTATCTGGCCCAAGGTTATGGCATCGCCCGCCCCATGCCAGCCGAGGAGTTACCGCAATGGCTGAGCGAATACCGCTGTCCCAAGCAATGGATAGAATTGGCCAATAAGCCATTGTCCGAACATCAGGCCGCCCTGGAACAGTTGTGGCTGACCGACAAACATTGGTTGCAGCGGTTGAAAAATTGCCTGCTGTCTTCTTCTAATACCCTACCGGATTGGCCCATCATGAATTATCATTTATGTCATTGTGGCCGCTGGCTCAAACTCGCCCAGATACACGGCGACTTCGACCCGGCTAACTAAACAACCACCCGCTCAAGCGGGTGGGTTCCAATAACGGACTGAAAGTCCGGATACGCGTCGACTAAACGACGCGTCTTAGTCGGGCTCCATCTTGAAATTATCGTTTGGATTAGGTTCAAAGTGATGCTCCAAATATTGCTTTATCATCTCATCAGTCATTTGCCCCACTGTGGCGCAAAAATAACCGCGGGCTCAAAAATGTCGACCCCAATATCGCTTTTTCAAGTGCGGGAACTCTTCGAACAGATAGCTCGAAGTTCGTCCCTTGATTCGCCTCATGATTTCGCTTGGGGCCATAGTCGGCGGCGCACTCACCAAAATGTGCACATGATCTTTGCTCACGACACCTTTGATAATCCGTATCTCAAAGGCTTCGCATGTCTGCCGCACCAAGTCTCTCACTCGTTCGGCTATTTCATCCTTCAGCACTTTATAACGATACTTCGTAACCCAAACAAAATGATACTCAATTTGGTAAACCGTATGGCTGCCGTATCTATAGTCCATCGCCACCTCCTTGGGCAAATTATCGCAGCTAAAGCTGACCGGCTAAAGCCGGTGGTTTAAACCTTATGATGGATAATTAAAGCAACTGGATACGGCCCATAAGAAACTGCATCAAATCGGTTCCACGCTAATGAATCATTATATGAACGGCGACCGCACCCTGGCCCTGGAAGGAATTGTCGAGCTGAATGACGCCTTCGCGAAACTCGAACCTATGTTGTGGCAAGCCGGCGGCCTGCGAAAAAGTCATTAAATTGCAATTAAACAGAGATAAAATTCGAGTTTTTGCCGCCATCTGATAGGAAATGACATAGATCTAGACAAAACACTGCAAATTAGGCAAAATTACCGCCCTGAGTGTTTCCGATTCGATACCTTTCAATGGCGATAATAACAATACTAAACGGCCCCAACTTAAATCTTTTAGGCGTACGCGAACCCGGACACTATGGCAGCAGGACGCTTAGGGACATACAAAACGCAGTGGAATCGCTGTCTCAAAACCTGGGCCATCGTCTCAATTTTTACCAAAATAATGCCGAACACGAAATCGTCGGGCACATACACCAAGCCATGCAGGACGGCACCGATTTTATCATTATCAATCCGGCAGCATTCACCCATACCAGTGTCGCCATTCGCGACGCATTACTGGCTACGAAAATTCCATTTATAGAAGTGCATTTATCCAACGTTCATGCACGAGAGCCGTTCAGAAAACATTCCTATCTTTCCGACATCGCCAAGGGCGTTATTTGCGGACTGGGAGCTCATGGCTATGAACTGGCTCTGCAAGCCGCTCATCAGATAATAGCAGAGAGAAACTAACATCATGGATATTAGAAAAATAAAAAAACTGATCGAAATTATCGAAGATTCCGACGTCGCCGAACTGGAAATCAGTGAAGGCGAAGAATCTGTCAGAATCAGCCGAATTTCATCCATCGCGCCGCCGCAAGTCGCAGTGTCCGCCCCGGCCGCCGCTGCTCCGGCTCCTGCGCCAGCCGCCGTTGAAGCCGCTCCGGCTGCCGCCGAAGAGAAAATCAGCGGTCATGTGGTCAAATCGCCGATGGTCGGCACCTTTTACCGCGCCGCTTCTCCAGGCGCTAAACCGTTCGTCGAGCTGGGACAAACCGTTTCGCTTGGCGAGACCCTGTGCATCATCGAAGCGATGAAAATCCTCAACCAAATCGAAGCGGACAAGAGCGGTAAGATCAAACAAATCCTGGTCGAAAATGCACAACCCGTCGAATATGACCAACCCTTATTCATTATTGAATAACGAAAAGGTGAATATACATGTTCGATAAAATTGTAATCGCCAATCGAGGCGAGATAGCATTACGCATTCTACGAGCCTGCCGGGAACTCGGCGTCAAGGCCGTTGCCGTCCATTCCGTCGCCGACCGCGACCTGAAACATGTGCGCCTGGCCGACGAAGCCGTCTGTATCGGCCCCGCCGCTTCGACCGACAGCTACCTCAATATCCCGGCCATCATCAGTGCCGCCGAAGTGACCGATGCCGAAGCGATACATCCCGGCTACGGCTTTTTATCCGAAAACGCCGACTTTGCCGAAAAAGTCAGTCAAAGCGGCTTCACTTTCATCGGCCCCAGGGCGGAAACCATTCGCATGATGGGAGACAAGATTTCCGCCAAGAAAGCCATGCGGGACGCGGGCATTCCTTGTGTTCCCGGCAACGGTGACCCGTTGGGCAATGATAACGCGGCCAATTTGAAGCTGGCGCAGGAAATCGGTTATCCGGTCATCATCAAGGCGGCCGGCGGCGGTGGCGGTCGCGGCATGCGCACCGTTCATACCGAGGCGGCGCTAATCAACTCCATCACGATGACCAAGGCCGAAGCTTCGACTGCATTCGGCAACGATACCGTGTACATGGAAAAATTCCTGGAAGATCCTCGTCATATCGAATTCCAGGTTCTGGCCGACGCCCACGGCAATGCCATTCACCTGGGTGAACGTGATTGTTCGATGCAGCGTCGCCACCAAAAAGTGGTCGAAGAAGCGCCTGCTCCCGGCATCACCCCCGAACAACGCCAACGCATGGGCGAGTTATGCGCCAAAGCCTGTATCGATATCGGCTATCTGGGCGCGGGCACGTTCGAGTTCCTGTATGAAAAAGGCGAGTTCTATTTCATTGAAATGAATACTCGCGTCCAGGTCGAACACCCTGTCACCGAGATGATCACCGGTTTCGACATCGTCAAGGAGCAATTGCGTATTGCTGCCGGCGAGCCGTTGTCGATTACCCAAGATGAGGTAATCTTCCGTGGCCATGCCATCGAATGCCGCTTGAATGCCGAAGACCCGAAAACCTTCATGCCCAGTCCGGGCACGATCGACCAATTCCACATGCCTGGCGGCCCGGGTATCCGCTGCGAAACGCATATCTACAACGGCTACAAGGTGCCGCCTTATTATGACTCGATGATCGGCAAACTGATCGCACACGGCGATGATCGGCTAAGCGCCATCGCCCGCATGCAGACCGCATTGAGCGAAATGGTCATAGACGGCATCAAGACCAATATCCCGCTACAGCAGGACATCATGGCCGACAGCGCCTTTGCTCAAGGCTGCCAAAACATTCATTACCTGGAAAAGAAACTGGGTATTACGAAATAACCGGCGGGGTTTCCGCAGAGCGGAAACCCGTCCCTCGATCTATTAAAGCATGACCTGGCATCAATTATCGGTCATCACAGACCAACATACCGCACCGGAATTGTCCGATTTTTTCAGCGACCTGGGCGCCGTCTCCGTCACTTATATGGACGCCGAAGACCGGCCGGTTTACGAGCCAGCGCCCGGGGAAACCCGAATCTGGGAACAGACCAGGGTGATCGCCCTGTTCGAACAGGAGATCGAACCCGAGTTGGTCAAAACGCTGGTTTTTTCCCGATTCGAAGACCAAGAGTTGCAACATTGGCAACAAGAGTTAATCGAGGATCAAACTTGGGAACGGGCCTGGATGGACCATTACAAGCCAATGAAATTCGGCGGGCGCCTATGGGTCTGCCCAACCGGACAAGAGCGGAATGAAGAAGGCTGTGTCTGCATGACGCTGGACCCGGGCCTGGCATTCGGTACCGGCACTCATCCGACTACCGCCCTCTGTCTGGAATGGCTGGCAACCCATCCGCTTCAGGATAAGGTCGTCATCGATTACGGTTGTGGTTCGGGGATTCTGGCAGTTGCGGCCTTGTTATTGGGGGCTCGCGAAGCCCATTGCATCGATATCGATCCACAGGCTCTGGAAGCTACGCAAAGCAACGCCGAAAAAAACGGCGTTCAAGACCGCGTCTTCTGTTATTTACCGGAGCAGTTCAGCGCGCGGGAAAGCGATATCGTGCTGGCCAATATTCTGGCCAAGCCATTGATCGAATTGGCTGCCCCCATCAGTGCCCTCGTGAAACCCGGCGGTCAATTGATATTATCCGGCATTCTCAATGAGCAGGCCGAGGCCGTTGCATCCGCCTATCGCCAGCACGGATTGCATTTCGCCCCCCCTCTTAGCCGAGAAGACTGGAGCCGGCTGGATGGGAACAAGCCTGTTTAAGTAGAGTCATCGTGGGTATTGGCATTGGCTCCTGTCTGGTTGATTTTCTGCTTGGCGCGGAAAATGCAACTGCCGAAAAAACCAGCATTTCCAAAAGCGCGGGTAGGAAGCGATTTACTCGGCATTTTCCCAAGAACAAACCATGCCTATACTATGGCTTTAGCTTTTCAACATTATCGTCCCATGTACACGCAATGCCCGGAATGTAAGACTCAACATAGCATCGATACCGAGCTGCTGCGCACGACCCGCGGCATGTTGAAATGCGACAAATGCGGCGCCATGTTTGATGCGCTCGAATTCATCAGCGACACCCCAATCGACCAATCAATGGAGTCGAAACGGGTTGAATTTTTCCCCGTCGAGGAAGCGACAAGCGGTAAACATAATGCACTCTGGACGGTGGGGCTAGTCATTGGGCTGATGGCTTTGGCGGGACAGTTCTTTTATTTCGAAAGTTACAATCTAAGCCAGAATCCAATCTTGCGCCCTTGGCTAGTGCAAGCTTGCCAGACTTTTTCTTGCAGTTTGCCGGCGTATAAAAACGCCGAGGAAATCAGTATTCTGCAGGGGTCGTTGGAAGCAAGCGGCGCAACCAGCTACCGTTTTAAAGCCATCATCGTCAATCAAGCCGGTTTCAGCCAACCCTTTCCGAATATTCGTCTGACCCTGCTCAACTTTACCGGCGAAGCCTTCGCCGAGAGAGTTTTTACCGCCGACGATTATCGGCCCGCACTCCCTGTATTGGATGCCGATAAAAGCGGCGAAATTATTCTCGACATCGCCGCGCCGGCGCGAAAAATAGGCGGCTACAGTTTCAAATTATTGTAATACCCATGTCTTATCCCGAACTATTCCTGAAAAAACACGAAGACAAACGCCTGCGCAAGGGCCACATGTGGGTATTCAGCAATGAAATCGACACGCGGCGCAGTCTATTGGAGCATTTTTCCGCCGGCGATCTAGTCGTGGTCAAGGACCATGGCGGCAAAGCCTTGGGAACCGCTTACGTCAATCCCAACACGCTGATCGCCGCCCGCCTGCTATCGCGCAAGACCAACCTGAAAATCGGGGCCAAATTCCTGCATGCCCGGCTGAGCGATGCCTTGGCCTTGCGCGAACGCCTGTTCGACAACCCCTATTACCGTTTGGTTTTCGGCGAAAGCGACGGCCTGCCGGGCCTCGTCATCGACCGATTCGGCCCGGTGCTGTCGCTGCAAATCACTACCGCCGGTATAGACAAACTCAAGGATATACTGATCGCCTGCTTGGTCGACTTAGTGGCGCCGGCAGCCATCGTACTGAAAAACGACAGCGGACAGCGGCAACTGGAAGGCTTATCGCAGGAATCGGAAGTCATTTACGGTCGTTTACCGGAGCCCTTGATCATCGAGGAAAACGACGCCCGTTTTTACGTCTCCATCCTGGAAGGCCAGAAAACCGGCTGGTTCTACGACCACCGCCGCAGCCGGGCGATGCTCGCTTCATTGGCGCAGGGCCAAAAAGTCCTGGACCTGTTTGCCTATTCCGGCGCCTGGGGCATACCGGCCGCGCTGGCCGGCGCAACTCAAGTGAGCTGTGTCGACAGTTCCGAATCGGCACTGGCCATCGCGGCCGACAGCGCCAAGTTAAACCGCGTAGACCACAAGATGCATTTCATCCGCAGCGACGCGTTCGAATTTCTGCGCCAAGCTCGGGAGCAAAACGAACGCTATGACCTGATCGTGCTGGATCCGCCGGCGCTGATCAAGCGCAAGAAAGATTTCAAGGCAGGCTACGAAGCCTACCGTCGCCTGAACCATTTGGCCTTGCAAGTTTTGAACAAGAATGGCATTCTGGTCTCCGCCTCTTGTTCGCATCATCTGAGCCGGGACAATTTGCATGAGATCCTGCGTTCGTCGGCCCGCCATATCGATCGCCACGTCGTGTTTTTCGCCGGTGGCGGCCAGGGGCCAGACCATCCCATCCACCCGGCCGTACCGGAAACCGAATACTTGAAGACTTTCTTCTGTTCGGTTTCGGCCAGTTTATAACGCTTTATATGCAATCAATACTTCCCGTCCCATTTCGGCAATCGCCGCCAATTTCCGGGTGCAGCCCCTACCGGCGGAAGACCCAAGGCCCAAAAACAATTACGCTAACGAACAACATAACATCCAACCGCCAACCAAGGAGAAAAAATGAAAGCCTGCGAATCCTGTAACGACCGCGTCAAGATCGGCTGCAACCATAAACAACGTTCGGTGCTGTCCCGCGCCATCGGCCTGTTATTCATCTATTTACCAATTTTGACGCTGCCTTTCGTCATCCTCAGCGCCTACATGACTTATTTCAGCCTGAAGCTGGTAGGCGCCGAAAACGTCAAGACATGGGGAGACTTCCTGCCCGACCGTGCCAGCCACCGCTACGACCTGAAAAGCCAGATCACGATGGAAGGCACCTTCAAACTGAGCCTGGCGCAATCGAAACTTTATTGGATCCTTAACTGCACCTGGTATTGCCCTTACAGCGTCGCCTTGTTCGAATGGCACGCCTACATGGTCAAAGTGGTCGAGAACTGGTGGTGCCCGTTCGGCCATTCGCGTAAAGAGCAATACGACGAAGGCGCGATCGACCAATCGTTCTGGCATATCTACCCGGAAGACAAAATCAAATTGCATGAAGACGATAAAAACAATCCGATCTTCACCGAAAACTCTGAGAAATAACCTCGTGGGGCGGAGTTGTTATCTCTCCGCCGTTTCCACATTGACGCAGACAATCCCGATAAGGGAGGCATCTTCTGATCAAAGAAAACATCCGTTCGTCTTCTACAGCAATTTCTAATTTAGTTGCTGGCATCAAGACTTACACTGCTCGTCGGCAGCCTGACTGGATCCACGAAACAACGCATAAATGGACAAGCCCCGAATTGCTACGCCTTTCCCCGCACCTCCATTTTAGGTAGAATATGCGGCCTTTTCGCAACTGTCCAGACCCATGCAGATTGGCCCCTATCACCTCGCTAACAACTTGATTCTCGCACCGATGGCAGGCGTTAGCGACCGGCCTTTCAGGGACTTGTGCCTGCAATTCGGCGCCGGTCTGACCGTATCGGAAATGGTGACGTCCATTCCGCATCTGCAAGACCACCATAAGACATTGCGAAAAATCGATCACAAAGGCGGCAACGGCTTGCGCTCGGTGCAGATTCTCGGCACCGATCCGGAACAAATGGCCGCTGCGGCCCGCCTCAATGTCGACCGCGGCGCACAGATCATCGACATTAACATGGGTTGTCCGGCCAAAAAGGTCTGTTCGGTTGCCGCCGGTTCGGCATTGATGAAAAATGAAGGACTGGTAGAAAGAATCCTCTCCGTCGTCGTTAATGCCGTCGACGTGCCTGTTACCCTGAAAATCCGTACCGGCTGGAATAAACAGCATCGCAATGCGCTGAGTGTCGCCAAAATCGCCGAAAACTGCGGCATTCAGGCATTGACGATCCATGGCCGCACCCGCGCCTGTAGATTTACCGGCAAGGCGGAATACGACACGATCAGACAAGTCAAACAAGCCGTCTCCATCCCGGTAATCGCCAACGGCGACATCAATTCCGCCGCCAAGGCCAAAGAAGTATTAGCCCATACCGGAGCGGATGGCGTTATGATCGGCCGCGCCGCACAAGGTCGTCCCTGGATTTTCCGGGAAATCCTCAATAGCCGAAACGTAAGCGATAATGACGGCCGGCCTTCGTTGGCAGAGGCTCAATCAATACTTAATAATCATCTTGAAAACTTATACTGCTTCTACGGCAAAATCAGCGGTGTTAAAATAGCAAGAAAACACATCGGTTGGTATTTCGACAACCTGGGCGCTATTCCTCCGGCCCGCAAGCAAGAAATTAACCAGGCGCAACTCCCTTCTGAGCAACTGGCCCTGGTCAATTTATCGTTCACCGACATCACGCACAACGCAGCTTGAATAATGGAAGCATCATCCCAAATTGAAAATGACAGCATTGCTTTAACCCCGGCCAGCGATAACGGCCGACCGCTGTCCGAGCATGTCCGCCTTTCGATTGAAAATTATTTTTCCCAGCTCAACGGCCACGATTCTAGCGGGCTTTATGCGTTGGTCCTGACCGAAGTCGAAAAACCCCTGTTGGAAACCGCCTTGAAACACGCCAATTACAATCAAACCAAAACCGCAAAAATCCTGGGCCTCAGCCGCAGCACCCTGCGCAAAAAGCTCGATCAATACGGAATCAGTTAACATTCTTCCCAATTCCCCTTTTGAGGTTCTAATGAATAAAAAAGTCAACCGCGCCCTGATCAGCGTTTCCGACAAAACCGGAGTTCTTGAATTCTGTCGGGAGCTCGATCAACTGGGCATTGAACTGTTGTCTACCGGCGGTACTGCCAAGTTATTGCAGGACAACAATATTACCGTGACCGAAGTCTCCGATTACACCGGCTTTCCGGAGATGATGGCGGGACGGGTCAAGACTTTGCACCCAAAAGTTCACGGCGGCATTCTCGGCCGCCGCGGCATCGACGATAAGATCATGGCCGCCAACGGTATCAAGGCAATCGACATGGTCGTCGTCAACTTGTACCCATTCGAGCAAACCGTGGCCCGGCCGAGTTGCGATTTGGAAACGGCAATCGAGAATATCGATATAGGAGGGCCGACCATGATCCGTGCGGCGGCCAAAAACCACACCGATGTCGCCGTCGTGGTCGATCCGGAAGACTATGCACCGATCGTGACCGAGTTAAAAGCCAATGACGGTAACCTGTGCCAACAAACCCGTTTCAATTTGGCCCTGAAAAGCTTCGAGCATACCGCCCGTTACGACACCGCGATTTCCGCCTATTTGGGAGGACTCAACCAGCAACGCTTTCCTGGCACACTGAACCTGCAGTTTCACCATCTGCAAACGATGCGCTACGGTGAGAATCCGCATCAGCACGCGGCATTCTACCGGGAAAAAGACCCCGAATCAGGAACGATCTCGGCAGCCAGGCAATTGCAGGGCAAGGATTTATCCTATAACAACATAGCCGATGCCGATGCCGCATTGGAATGCGTCAAGGAATTCAGCGAACAGCCGGCTTGCGTCATCGTCAAACATTCCAATCCGTGCGGCGTGGCCGTCGCCGATTCCATTTACACCGCCTATGACCGTGCCCATGCTACCGATCCAACATCTGCTTTCGGCGGCATCATCGCCTTCAACAGCGAACTGGACGAACAAACCGCCGCCGAAATCATCAAGCGCCAATTCGTCGAAGTGATTATTGCGCCGACCGTCAGCGCCGCGGCGGAAGAGGTATTAGGGGCCAAACAAAATGTCCGTGTGCTGGAATGCGGCATCTGGAACAGCGGGCACTCGCCGGCATGGGATTTCAAACGGGTGTCGGGCGGTTTGTTGGTACAGGACAAGGACCACGGCTGCATCAGCGCCGCCGAAGTCAAAGTCGTCACCCAGCGCGCGCCGAGCGAACAGGAAATGCGCGATTTGCTGTTCAGTTGGAAAGTCGCCAAGTTCGTCAAATCCAATGCCATCGTCTATGCCAAGAACGGCCAGACCATCGGCGTCGGCGCGGGCCAAATGAGCCGGGTCTATTCGGCGAAAATCGCCGGCATCAAGGCGGCCGATGAAGGTCTGGAAGTACCGGGCTCGGTGATGGCGTCGGACGCCTTCTTCCCTTTCCGCGACGGCATCGATGCGGCCGCCGAGGCCGGTATCACTGCAGTTATCCAACCCGGCGGTTCCATGCGCGATGACGAGGTCATCGCTGCCGCCGACGAGCACGGCATTGCCATGGTATTCACCGGCATGCGGCATTTCCGACATTGATCGCGATAACCCGAAAAAACATTTGTAGGATGCGCTGAACAAAGTTAAGCGCATCAAAAAAAAGATTCGCTGATGCGCTTCCTATCGTCATCATCCTACAGTTTATTAGCAACTCCGTATTTACTGTGAAAGAATAATCATGAAAATCCTTATCGTTGGCAGCGGCGGCCGAGAACACGCACTGGCCTGGAAAGCAAAACAATCGCCTCAGGCGGACAAGGTTTTTGTCGCACCGGGTAATGCCGGTACAGCATTGGAAGACGGCATCGAGAATGTCGCCATCGGCTCCGATGACATCCCGTCCCTGCTAAACTTCGCCCAAAAGGAACAGATCGACTTGACCATCGTCGGCCCGGAAGCACCGCTGGTGGCGGGCATCGTGGACCGTTTCCGCGAGGCCGGTCTCGCCTGTTTCGGCCCCACGGCGCAAGCCGCGCAGCTGGAAGGCTCGAAATCGTTCTGCAAGGATTTCATGGCGCGTCACCACATTCCGACCGCCGAATACCAGACCTTTACCAATCCGCAACAGGCTATCGCTTACATTCAAAGCAAGGGTGCGCCTATCGTGGTCAAAGCCGATGGCCTGGCGGCCGGCAAAGGCGTAATCGTCGCCCAAAGCGAGGCCGAGGCCATCGCCGCCGTCGAGGACATGTTATCCGGCAACAGCTTCGGCGAGGCCGGCCACCGCGTCGTCATCGAGGAGTTTCTCGATGGCGAGGAAGCGAGTTTCATCGTCATCGCCGACGGCGAACATGCCCTGCCGATGGCGACCTCGCAGGATCACAAAGCCCGGGATAATGGCGATACCGGCCCCAATACCGGCGGCATGGGCGCCTATTCGCCGGCTCCGGTGGTCACTAATGAAATTTATCAGAAGGTGATGTCTGATGTGATCACCCCAACCTTACAAGGCATGCGCGAAGACGGCCACGAATACTGCGGCTTTCTTTATGCCGGCCTGATGATCGGCAAGGATGGTTCGGTCAAGGTATTGGAATACAATTGCCGTTTCGGCGACCCGGAAACCCAGCCGATCATGATGCGTCTGCAAAGCGACTTGGTGGAATTATGCCTGGCCGCGCTGAATAAGCAATTAGATACAACCGAGACGCAATGGGACAATCGCGTCGCACTGGGCGTTGTGCTGGCGGCCGGCGGCTACCCCAGCAGTTACCGCAAGGGCGACCCGATCAGCGGTCTGCCGCAAGATGAATCAGAGGACAGCAAGGTTTTTCATGCCGGCACCCGGCAGACCCCGCAAGGCGTTGTCACCGCCGGCGGCCGGGTTCTGTGCGCCTGCGCCCTGGGCGACAGTATCGCCGAGGCCCAGGACAAAGCCTACCGGCTGGCGCGGCAAATCAGCTGGGACGATGTTTACTACCGAACCGATATCGGCTTCAAGGCGATCAAATAGATAAGGCGCCCCATCACGTGCCAGGATAAATTCGGCGAAAGGTCAGGTTGATCCTGGCCTTTTTTGGCTGCCGGGTTTTCGGCAGCTCGTGGCGCCAATGATGTTGCAACTCGCCCGCCATCAGCAACAAGTCGCCATGCCCGAGTTCCAGTTCGAGTTTTTGCCGCTGCTTCTTATGGCGGAATCGCATCAGCCGGCGTTCGCCGAAACTCAGCGAGGCGATCAGCGGATTGATGCCCAATTCTTTCTCATCGTCGGCATGGCACCCCATCGAATCCCGCTCGTTTCGATACAAGTTGGCCATGACACTGTTAAATTCCACGGCACAGGCTTTTTCGACATCGGCCTTGATCCGCAGCAAGGTCCCGGTCCACGGCGTGGGGGAATGGTCGGTGCCTGAATAGTGGTAATGCATGCCGGGATCGCCATACCAGCACATCAGACGCGGTACGCCGACCTGACGGCCATATATCAGTATTTGCTCCTGCCGCCAGTCCAGCTCATCCAATAATGTTTGGAAAAAACTGTCGGCCCGCTCCGGTGGATAAAATTCCCTGATAAGATACAACTCCCCATCTATAGGGGCAAGATTTTCGGCATTAAAAAAGAGCCCGGCCATTAAAAATGAACGGCCGCTTCGAAATAAAAACTTTGCCCGGGAATGGGTATGCTGTCGGGATAGGCTGAAATCGCCGGCTCCTTGCCGTCACTGTCGAACAGATTACGCACCGAGGCGGTGACATCGACATGACCGAATAATTTCCTGCCATTCAAAGTGATATCGACCGTTTCATAATCATCCAATACCCTCGAATCGCCCACCGGACTGACCCGGTGTCCGACCCAGTTCAGCTGGGTTTGTAATTGCCATTGTGGAATGAACTTCCACGCCAGCGCCGAATACAATTTATGTTCCGGCACGCCGCTGACCCGGCGATTGAACTCCTTGTTGCGCGCATATTGCCAGGCGTAATTACCGCGAAAATGCCAGTCCTCGTGGAATTGCCAATCCCATTCGAACTCTGAACCCACACCTTGTTGACCTTTGCCATTTGCTACCGTTATTGTAGATTTGCTAGTAAATGCGTTTTCATTACCAATTAAATTGTCAATTTCATAATAAAAAATATTCAGAGCGGTGCGCAGATCTTTAGCCGGCCGATAATCGAAGGCCAGCTCGACGGTTTCGATTTCTTCTGGTTCCAACTCGGAATTGCCAATAAAAAATTGGCTGTTTTGTTGATATTGTTCCAGAAAACTAGGCGCCCGGTAGGCCTGACCATACAATAATTTGGTCGTCAGTTGTTCGTTGATATCCCATACCAACGCAACACGCGGATTGAATGTGCTGCCAAAATCGGAATATTCATCGTAACGAATTCCGGCGGTCAATTGCCAACCGTCGGCGAACTGCCATTCGTCCTGCAAAGCCAGCGACCAGATATCTCTATGGCGATTAGGTAAGAAAGTATTAGGAGTTCCGGTGACCTTTACCATATTACCGGCGATGAATGTCGGAGGATTAAAGGCTAATTGCAACAAATTGGCGCCATCAATGACACCCACTCCGAAATTTCTGCTTTCCTTAGTGACAACGGCCTCGTAACGGTAACCGGCTATGACACGAATCAAGTGATTATTGAATCCTTGATACAGACTGCTCAATTCGACAATGGGCATCCGGTTATCAATACCGATATTAGTGCGCATGCCATCTGGAAACATGACTAAAGCTGCCGGAGAAGAGCCGGGAGCGAAGACAGGATTGCCATCCGTCCCGATTGGCAGCACAGCACCCGCGGGAAAATTATAAATCTGGCTGTCGATTGATGTGGTTAAATAACTCAGATGAGCCTGAAATTCCCAGTCTTCCAAAGCATCCGCTGTGGACAATTTGATATCGGCCAAATAGCTTTCCCCATTTACTTTTCCGCGGTTATCCAGGGCCCCTCCTGCTCCCGCTCGTAGTCCGGCATCCACCTCGCTAAACGCCCAAAAATTGACATCGATGTATTTTCTTTGCAGATTGAGATGGGCATTCCATCTTTCCCCCTGCGTTTGCATCGCTCCCGGCGCCAGCGTAGCCTTAGTGCCAAAAATTTTGTCCAAAGCCGTCTGAGCGTCAGCTTTGATTATCCTATCTTCATCAACACCGTTATTGCTGTATTGCAGACTGGCGGCGATATCCCAACCCTGCCATTTTTTCCCGACTTGCCCCCAGGTGCTGCGTGTGCCCCAGGAACCGCCTCTTCCTCCGACAACGACGCCATCGATATCGGCGGCTTTCTTGGTGATGATATTAATGACCCCCGCGAAAGCGTCGGCGCCATACAAGGCGGATCCGGGCCCGCGGATCACCTCGATGCGCTGTATCGCCTCGACCGGAATTTCCATGCCTTGCATATGACTACCTTTATAAGGCAGTGAATAGCGGCTGCCGTTCATCATAACCAGCACTTCGGTATTGGTAGTATTGGCGATACCCCGCATGGTATAAACATAATCGTTGGTCACCGGCTGTTTACTGACGTGCAACCCCGGTACGGTATCCAGCACTTCGTGCAAATCGGTAGCTCCCATTTCGGTGATCTGTTCGACGGTGATCACGCTGGTCACGGCGGCGGAACGGAAGACCGGCTTGGCGGTGCCGGTGGCGATCGTTACCGGAATGTTGGCCAACTCGGCGGGAGACAAGGCGAAAAAATCGTCCAGGGCTTCCTGGCTATAGCCTAAACCACAGTCTGACAGCAGCAACAGCGAACAACTTAATCGTTTGAGCCTTGTTGAGATCATAAAAAATTAAAAGCCAATATTACAGTTCATCCAATGGCACGGGCTTAGCGATGCCATACCCTTGGGCATAATCCACACCTAGTTCGTCAAGTTTAGCCAGTATTCCGTCATTTTCCACAAATTCGGCGATGGTCTTCTTCCCCATGACATGACCAACCGAATTGATCGATTCCACCATGGCTAAATCGACTTTATCGTCTAGGATATCCTTGACGAAGAGCCCATCGATTTTCAGATAATCTACCGGCAAATTTTTTAAATAGGCAAAGGAAGACAGGCCGCTGCCGAAATCGTCCAGGGAAAAACTGCAACCTTTTTGCCTAAAATGATCGATAAAATGCCTGGCATAGCCCAGATTGCTGATTGCGGCGGTCTCGGTGATTTCGAAACAGATTTTTTGTGTCGGAATTTGCCAATGCCGAAGAGCACGGTCGATATATGCCAACATACTTTCATCCGACAGAGTCAATCCGGACAAATTGACCGAACATAAGGCCACTTTTTCCAAGACTCCAGGCTTTTCGGCCAGCCAAGCAAACAAATTTTCGATCACCCAGCGATCCAGCGAAGCCGCCATATTATAGCGTTCCGCCGCCGGTAGAAACGCACCGGGCGGGACGGCGACTCCCTGCTCGTTACGGTAACGGATCAACGTTTCGAAATGCAATCCTTCCGTCATTTTGCCGACCGGAACGATCAACTGGCCATACAAACAAAAGCGATTATTTTCAATGCCTTGCTGGATTTTTTGCACCCATTGCATTTCTCCCTGGCGTGAGGCCAGTTCTTCGTCATCCGGGCTGAAGACATGCACCCGGTTACGGCCTTTTTCCTTGGCGGCATAACAGGCCGCGTCGGCCATTTTCAACAATTCGACGGCATTGCCGCTGGTACGGTTTATCAACGTCACGCCAATACTGACGCCGACGCTGAAACTTCTATCGTCCCAGCCGAACTGGAAATCGCGCACCACATTACGCAATTTCTCGCTGACATTGATCGCTTGAATCAACGGGCAATCGTACATCAGAATACCGAATTCGTCGCCTCCCAGCCGCGCCAGCACATCATTCTGCCGGATATTTTGTCTTAGCAAATCACCCAACTGCCGCAACAACTCGTCGCCGGCCATGTGACCGCACGTATCGTTGACCACCTTGAATTGGTCCAGATCCAGATAACAAAGCGCATGTTCTCCCTGTAGCTGCCGGGTGCGTTCCACCAGTTTCTGTACATAAGTATCGAACTCCCGGCGGTTGACCAAGCCGGTCAAGGCGTCGTGACGGGCCTGATATTCTATTTTCTCGGTCAAGCGTTTGGTTTCGGTCACGTCTTCGCAAACCAGCAGCATATTGCGCTGGCCTTGATCGTTGGTCAGCAAACGCGCCGACACTCGTCCCCAAATGATGGTGCCGTTATCGCAAATGATCCTGACTTCCTGTTTATAAACCTTGTTGATATTCAATTGGCATAAATCGAACAAAGCCCTGATCGCATTGATATCGTCGGGATGCACAAAGTCATAAATCAAACACCCTTGAACCTGCTCCGCAGTCATATGCAATTGCCTGGCGCCAAAACGGTTGACCGACAATACCAAACCATCCATGTTCAGATAAAACACCATGGTCGGATTATTATCGTAAAGTGCCAAATAGTTGTTTTTGACGCTGACTAAGGCCTTGTTCTGCTGGTCGACGGTCTCGATCATATTATTAAAGGCATCGACCAATACATCTAACTCGTCATCACTGCGTTTGACCGCGCGTAACGAATAATTTTTTTCCCGGCTGATTTTACGGGCGGTGACGGCCAACTTGATGAGCGGTTCGGACACCAGGTTCAGCAGCGGCGCGGTTAGAAAAAAGGTGATCAGAGAGGCTATAAAGAGAATGCCCAAGACCAATCCGATGAATTGAAGTTTACGCCAGAGTAACGGCAGCAAATCGGCAGCGATATAGACGGCGCCGATTTTTTCTCCATCCAATAATACCGGCTCGATAACAAACAGGTCCAGGCGTTCGAAGTGTGTTCGCATCCCTTCGGAGGCTTGAGGGCAAGAGGAGACTTGTTTACGTCCCTCATGCAACGAGGTGAAAACCTTTCCGTCCATGCCATAGAGACAAGCGGCCTCGACTTCGCCGAACTCCTTCAATGCCGCCAAGTTTTCCTGGGCCACGTTAGGATCGTCAAATGACAATGCGGCGGTACTCCGGTTGGCGATCAAACTCGCCATTGCCGTCAAATCGCTATTGGCCTTCGCTTTCAATTCGATGGTTTCGACAATGACTAATAGCAATAACGCCAATAACAGCGACAAAATGCTGGAGAAACTCAGAATCGACAATAATTTCCATTTGATCGACAAATAGCGAAAATGACTAATCATCGCTCTCTCCTTCAACCAATTCCGCAACCTCCATCAGCTTCGCACTAATCTTCAAGCCATTTTTTTTGAATTCCTCCAGATTCACTTGCAGTTTTATCCTGCCATCACGCAGGATAAAACCGATCATGCCGCCCCGTTGAGCAAAAAATGGTTGGCTGCTGACCGTCAAGATGCCATCCAAGGAGCCGTCGGTTAAGAAGGCGGGCAATGGTTCGCCGTCGTCCATATAAAGGATATGACACATTTTGGCTTGATCGATCGTATCGAGCCGTTGTAAACGAATAGGCTTCCCCAGAGCTGTCCTTTGCTCCAACGGCTTCAACAATGCTAGAAATTGATCGGCGCCGAAAATGCACAAATTAAAGGTTTCGCTGTGCTTTTCGGGCCAGGTGATGAATTTGGTGAAATTATACAGATAGGCTGCCTTGATCTTATATTCCAACGCTGGTTGGCTATTAGCCAGGGCCAAAGAGGAAATACAAAAAACTAATACTATCCGTCGAAGCAGCATCAATTTGTTACCCGGCGGATCACCAAGCGCGGTGATCCGGCAACCAGATATCCTTGAATTATGTGAAAAAAATATTATGTAAGACTATAAGCATAGACCATTTCCCGTCATAAGCTATTATCCTGCAAAAAAACAGCGCAATACCTTAATCAAATCAATATGGTCATACACTCCGGCGGATTCTCGTGCGCTATGCATTGCCCACATCGGATTTCCGATATCGACGGTACGAACGCCCAACCTGGCCGATAGCATCGGCCCGATGGTGCTGCCGCAGGCGATATCGGTGCGATGGGAATATTGTTGCCAGCCCACTTCCGCTTGTCGGCACCATTCCATGAACATTGCTTCGGACAAACTTTCCGACGTATAGCGTTGATTGGCGTTGACCTTGATGACCGGCCCCCGGTTGATCATGACCTTATGATCGGGCTCGTAGGCATTGGGAAAATTGGGTTGATAGGCGTGCGCCATATCCGCGCTGATCATGAAACTGCGCGCCAGCGCCCGTTGATAGCCGTCCCGGTCTTCCCCCACGGCGCGCGACATCCTTTCCAACACATCCGGTAAAAAACAGCCGTCCGCCCCCTTGTGACTTTCGCTGCCGATTTCCTCGTGATCGAAAAATGCGCAGACCGATGTAGCCTCCGCATTTAGACTGTTCTCATCGAGTAAGGCGCTCAATCCGGCATGACACGAAGCCAGATTGTCCAGTTGGCTGTCGGCGAAAAATTCCTCGCTCGGCCCCCAAAATACTCCCTTCTGGGTATCGTAAACCTGCAGCTCCCAACTCAATACCCGCTCTTTATCGATGGCGGTTGCCTGCTGCAACAACTGATAAAAATAAGCGGGCGGCAACTGTTCCTCGGCAAAAGTCGTCAACAATAACGGCAGTTCCAGCTGCTTGTTCAGTTTCAAACCCTCGTCGTTGACGTTCCTATTCATGTGGATCGCCAGATTTGGTAGACGCAGCAAAGGCTGGTCGAAGCGGCACAGACGGCTGGCGATAGCCCCATCGTCGGCCTTATAACTGACCCTGCCCGCCAAACTTAAATCGCGATCGGTAAAGGTCGCCAGGATCGGCCCGCCATAAACCTCGACGCCGACCCTGATCACGCCATCGAGCAAACCGATGGCATTCGGCTTGACCCTCAACCCAGGCGAATCGGTATGCGCGCCGAGAATCTTGAAACCGGTATCGCTGAGCGGCTTACTTCCCGCCACGAAGGCGATGATCGAGGAGCCGTCGCGGATAACATAGTACCGGCCGCCGGGCACCAACGACCATTGTTCGGCCTCGTGCAAACGCACGAAATCGAATTGTTGCAAACGCTGTTCTAGCGTCGCGACCGCATGCCAGGGGCTGGGACTGGCATCGATGAAATTGAGTAAGTCCTGCACCTGTTCCTTAGCATTCATGTTCTTTCCTTCAGTTCCAAAGCCGCCGAGTTGATGCAATAACGCAAACCGGTCGGCTCCGGCCCATCCTCGAACACATGTCCCAAATGCGCGCCGCAGGATTGGCAGGTCACTTCCACTCGGCGCATGCCGTGGCTTTCGTCGAGCACCCGATCCAGACTTCGTTCGTTCAACACCTCCCAAAAACTGGGCCAGCCGGAACCGGAATCGTATTTGGCCGAGGAGTCGAACAGCGGATTGCCGCAACAAACACAATGGTAAATGCCGTCTTTCTTGCAATCGGCGTATTTACCGGTAAAGGGCGGCTCGGTTCCCTTCAACCGGCAGATGCTGAATTGTTCGGGCGTCAGTTTTTCCCGCCATTCCTGTTCTGTCGTTTCTTTATCGACCATCTTCAACCTTCCCCTTTGCAAATGCTTCATTGTACGCCGTTAGTGCGGCCTGTCCAAAACAGACCAGATAAACCTTTTCCAGTTCAGGATTGTCGGCGAGAGCGTGTCGCACAGTGTTGATGGCAATAGCTGCAGCCTGATCGACTGGAAAACGATAAACGCCACAGGAAATCGCCGGAAAGGCAATACTTTTCAATCGGTATTGTTGCGCCAGTTTCAGGCTTTCACGGTAACAAGAAGCCAACAATTCGGCCTCGTTGTTTGCGCCTCCCCGCCACACCGGACCGACGGTATGAATGACATATTTGGCGGGCAGGCGATATCCTTGCGTGATCTTGGCCTGACCTGTCGGACAGCCGTTCAGGGTCCGGCATTCTTGCAACAATTCAGGTCCGGCCGCACGATGAATCGCGCCGTCGACACCGCCGCCACCCAGCAACGACGTATTGGCGGCATTGACGATAGCATCGACAGGCAATTGGGTAATATCGGTGTCAATGATTTCAATAGTCCCCATAACGATATTCACCTCATATCTCGTACAATTTTGAATAATTTGCTGATTCGGGTTATGTTTCGACCGTCATACCGACACATCGTCACATTAACCTATCGAATACCATGAGAAAAAATACCCGCTGGGTCAAGGAATCCGCTTTCGGCATTTGGTTTTTAAACTCATCCATTTGGTTAAACCATGTGCTAAAGCTGGCTCTGAACGACCTGGAACGGCTGATGCCGGACAAACAAGAGCGTTATGCGAAACTTTTGGATATCGGCTGCGGCCGGGGCCATTCCCTTAAGTTGCTGGACGAGCGGTTCTCCCCGGAATCTATCAACGCGATAGAAATCGATCCTACCCTATTGCCGGAAGCCATCATGCACGGGCGGCAATGCAGCGCTCGGGTGGCCATCGCGGCGGGCAACGCCGAATGCCTGCCTTATATGGATAACAGTTTCGACCTGTTATTCTGCCACCAAAGCTTTCACCATCTGATTGAGCACGAACAGGCCATGCGCGAATTCTACCGGGTGCTGAAACCTGGTGGCGTCCTGCTGTTCGCCGAATCCTGCCGCAAATTTATCCACTCGCCGGTCATTCGCCTGCTATTCCGCCACCCGATGGACGTACAAAAAACGTCGGAACAATACCTGGCATTGATTCAAGCTACGGGTTTCAGCGTCGCGCCCGAAACCATTTCCAAGCCTTATCTTTGGTGGAGCCGTTGGGATTTGGGCATCTGCGAATTTTTCGGTTTTCATCCATCCCAGCAACGCGAAGAAACGCTGCTCAATCTGGTCGCTACGAAACCCGCCTGAATATCAGCGAGGTATTGATGCCGCCGAAGGCGAAATTGTTACTCATCAGAACCTCGCAATCCAGCCGGCGCACATCCCCCATGATGTAATCGAGCTCGGCGCAAGCGGGATCCACCCGCTGAAGGTTAGCGGTCGGATGAAACCAGCCTTCCCGCATCATCCGTAAAGCAGCCCAAGCCTCAATTACGCCGCAGGCGCCTAGGGTATGCCCCGTATAACTCTTCATCGAACTGATCGGCGTGCGGTCGCCTAACACGGCTAATGTAGCCTGGCTTTCGGCGATGTCGCCCAGTTCGGTGGCGGTACCGTGGGCACTGACATATTCGATCGCCTCCGCCGCCAGGCCAGAATCCTGCAAAGCCAACCGCATCGCCACCTGCATGCTGTCGCTGTCGGGCTGGGTCACATGCAAGGCGTCGCAATTGGTGCCGAAACCGATGATCTCGGCATAAATCTTCGCTCCCCGGCTCAAGGCGTGCTCGCGCTCCTCTAGAATGAAGCTGCCGCCGCCTTCGCCAATCACCAGCCCGTCGCGGTCCTGATCGAACGGACGAGGCGTTTTATCCGGCTCGTCGTTGCGCAGGCTGGTGGCAAACAGGGTATCGAAAACCGCGGCCTGCGAGGCCGACAACTCGTCGCTACCGCCGGCCACCATGATCAATTGCTGACCATGCTTGATCGCCTCATAGGCATAACCGATGCCCTGGCTACTGGAAGTACAGGCACTGGATGTCGGAATGATACGGCCGTTGATGCTGAAATGCAGGCTGATATTGACCGGACAGGTATGCCCCATCATGCGGATATAGGACGTCGCGTTCAGGCTGCCCTTGTCGAAATTCAACAGCATCTTGGTAAAATCGATCAGCCCGTCGAAACTGCCCGAAGAACTGCCGTAGGCGACGCCCACCCGGCCGCTGCGCAGGATCGGATCGTCCAGCAAACCGGCATCGAGCAACGCCAGCTCCGTCGCATAAGTGCCTAGCATCGCCACCCGCCCCATGCCGCGCACCTGTTTGCGGGTATAATGCTCGGGCCTAGAAAAATCGACCGGCGCGGCCAAGCGGGTATTGAGACCGTTATACTTGTCCCAATCGGCCATGTGCCTGATGCCAGTAATCTGCGTCTTCAGTTTTTTCGCGACCGTATCCCAATCGTTGCCCAACGGCGTGAGAGCAGCCATCCCTGTCACCACGACCCGTTTCATCAGCATAATCCTCCGTTGACCGAGATCACTTGGCGGGTGATATAGGCGGCATCCTCCGACAGCAGAAACGCCACCGTCGCGGCCACTTCCCTGGCGGCGCCGACCCGCCTCATTGGAATCATTTTCTTGATCTCGTCCAGCGGCAAATTTTCCACCATTTCGGTATCGATCAGTCCCGGCGCGACGCAATTGACCGTAATATTGCGCTTGGCCAGCTCCAGCGCCAACGCCTTGGTGGCGCCGATGATGCCGGCCTTGGCCGCGCTGTAGTTGACCTGGCCGCGATTGCCGATCATTCCCGACACGGAGGACAGCGTCACGATGCGTCCCGGCTTGCGCCGCCGGATCATCGGCATGATTAGCGGATTCAGCACATTGTAAAAGCCGTCCAGATTGGTATGCACGACACTGTCCCATTCCTCGCCGCTCATCGCCGGGAAGGCGTTGTCGGCGCTGATGCCGGCATTGCAGACCACGCCATAATAGGCGCCATAAGCCTCGATATCGTCGCTCAAAACCTGCGCGCATTGCTCGCGGTCGGCCAAATCGAATTGCAGCACCCGGGATTGCCGGCCCATCTCCCGCAACTGCGTCGTCACCTGTTCCGCTTCGTCGCGGCGACTCCGACAATGCACCACCACATCGAAACCCTGACGTCCCAAATACAAGGCTACGGCCTTGCCGATACCGCGACTGGAGCCAGTCACCAATATTGTTTCATTCATTTTCTATTCAATCGGTTATTACCCGGTTCACCGCGGAATCGGGTTGATACACATTCAGTTTGGCCGACGCCGCAATGCCATCAGCCTCGATACGGCAATCGAACACGCCCAGCCCCTGGTCCTGGATCACATGCCGAACGCCGACCGTCAGAACCGTTCCTACCGCAAACCGGTCCACATTGGATTCATAACGCCGGGTCCCCAACAAAAAGCCCAAATTGATCGCCTTGCCGGCCAGCCTCCGCTTCATGCCGCCCAAGGCCGCCACCGTTTGCGCCATGTATTCTATGCCCAGCCAGGCCGGGACCGAGCCTTCGTCGCCGAACAACCCGTCTGCGCGCACGATCACCTCTGCGACCATCTTTTCCGGCTCGAATTCAATTACCCGCTCCAGCAACACCATGTTACCGGCATGGGGAACCAGTTCCTCGACGCTGAATTGCCGCCAGTCCGTCATGTCCGGGAAACGATAATGGAAATATTGTTGCCACCGAAAGCAAAGGAATTGCTCTGGCAATGATTGATGCGCCGGCCCAACGTTTGCCCGGCCTGGACAAAATTCAACGCCGGCAACGAATCGTCCAGCTCGTCGTCGCTGCTATTCGGTAATAATAGCCCTTGCTCATCGTCACTGGTCAACAGCAACCAACACAGCCCCAACTCCAGCGCGGCGGCGGCGCCCAAGGCATGGCCGGTCATGCCTTTCGTAGAACTGACCGCGATCTGCCTGCCGAAAACCTTATCGACGGCCTTGCTTTCCATGGCATCGTTCAACGGCGTGGCTGTGCCGTGCAGGTTTATATAATCGATTTGCTCAGGCCGCATGTCCGCCTCGGCCAAAGCCATTTCCATCGCCCCGATCACCGACCCGCCCTCGGGATCGGGCGCGGAGAAATGATAGGCATCGCTGCTGGCGCCGATACCGCTCAAACGCACCGGCCCTTCGTCCCGGCTCAGAACAAACAAACCCGCCGCCTCGGCCAGATTGATGCCGTCCCGATGCTGGCCGAAGGGTTTACAATGCCCCGCCGACACCGATTCCAGCGCGCCGAACCCGGTCACGGTAAAGCGACACAGGCTGTCGGCGCCGCCGACGATGACGGCATCGCAAAGCCCTAACGCCAACAAACGGCGCGCCGAGGCGAACGCCCGCCCGCTGGAGGAACAGGCCGTCGACACGGCGTAAGCGGGACCTTGCAACTCCAATAAATGGGCGAGAAAATCGGCACCACCTGCAAACTGTTGCTGCTTGTAATGGAACCAGTTTGGTTTGGGCCTGCCAGCAGCAACTTCGGCCAGCGCCAACTCGGTATTTCTGACGCCAGAAGTGCTCGTCCCTATCACGACGCCAACCCGCTCCGGTCCATACTTGGCGATCATCGCGTCCACCGTCGGCCGAATCTGATTCAGCGCCGCCAGCAACAAGCGGTTGTTGCGGCAATCATAAACGGCGAATTTCGCTTCGATTTTCGGCAAATCGCCTTGTACCTCGCCGACAAACACTTCCTGTCCCGGCGAATAGCGCTCGGTTTTGACCAATCCCGAGCGGTCGCCGGCCACTAATCGACGCAAGATTTCATTCTTTTCGCTGCCCGCCGCGCACAGCAAGCCCAGGTCATTCAAAAACAAGGTCATAGCCATCCCGGCTCGCGGCATAACTCGACCAGGGTCTTCAGGCGCAGGCGGTGGTTTTTGACATAGGGGTTGCTCTCGTCCCAGACATAGCCGGCCAGAATCGAACAGATCATCTGTTTGATATTGTTCTTCTGCTCGGCCTGTTTCAAGTGCGGATAAAACACGATATCCTGAAATCCTCCGTCATACCAGGCACTGACAAAAGTTCGGAATGTCTCTACGCCCTGTTGCAGCGGCTCGGCGAATTCACTCCGCCAATCAACTTGCTCGCCCTTGAATTGGCGGTCCAATACTGCGGCGGCCAGGCTGGCTGATTTCATCGCGATCGTGACGCCGGAGGAGAACACCGGATCGAGAAATTCGCCAGCATTGCCCAACAAGGCAAAGCCGTTGCCGTGCAAACTTTTGACATTGGCGCTGTAGCCGCCAAGACTGCTCACCGGGGTATCGAACACGGCATTATGCAACAGAGCTGACAGCCCAGGCTCTTCGGCGACAAAGCGCTGCAACATCGTTTCATTATCTAGTCCGGGCTGATTGAATATCTCCGGTTTACCGACCACGCCGAGACTGCACCGGCCGTTACTGAACGGAATCAACCAAAACCAGACATCGTGCATCCGCGGATGTACGATGATTCGGATCAGATTCCGATCGTATCCTGGATCGTCGATGCGGTCTTCCAGATGCGTGAACAAGGCTTGCCGGAATGGAAAAGCGGAAGGCTTTTCCAGTTCCAGCAAACGCGGCAATACTCTGCCGAAACCGCTGGCATCGAGAACGAAGTCGACACTTAAATCAAACTGCTCGCCGTTTTCATCGCGGATCGTTAGTACCGGTTTTGTGCTGAAATCGGCCGCGACCACCTCCTGCCGCCAGCGGATGCCGACGCCCATTTCTTGCGCTTGTTCTGCCAGTAAGGCATCGAAACGATCGCGCTGTACCTGAAAAGTGGTATCGAAACCGGGCGTAAATTTATCGGCGAAGCAAAATTCGGAATACTTGTCTTGATGCAAAAAAGCCGCGCCGGTTTTCAATTGGAACCCGGCCTCCCTGACCGCTTCCAGCATGCCGGCCTCGGCGATGAATTCCATGCACTGCGGTAACAGGCTCTCGCCGATACAAAATCGGGGAAAAGCGTCCCTCTCGACGATAGTCACCCGGTGCCCTTTCTTGCTCAGCAGCGCTCCTGCAATGCTGCCGGCAGGTCCCGCACCGATAATGACGACGTTGCCTCTCTCAGCCATGTTGCCGGCCTACCTGCCTGTCCATATTCATATTGCAAAAAATCTCTAAAAAGTCGCAGCGGACTCTGTTGTAATGCCGCCCGAGTAAAAATCGGCCGGTCCGATTGGTGGTGACTATTGTAGCCGCAATCGGCTATCATTGGCCGCCATAAGTATAACTTACCAAGACCATGAAAAAGAAACTACGCGACTTTATCTTTCAGGAACTGGTGTTCGTGGCCGAACCGGAGCTCTTCGGCGATGACGACGACTTGTTGGAAGCCGGCCTCGACAGCATGGGTATCATGCGCTTGATCATGTACATAGAAAACGAGTTCGGCGTCACTCTGCCCGATACCGAAATCGAACCGGATAACGTCCAATCCTTTAACGCCCTGGAGCAATGGATTTTACGGCATAAAAGCACATGAGCGCTGATAAACAGGCTATTCTCGAACGGCTCAATCCCGCCGATAGTTTTACTCTGGCCATGGACGACGAAATCCGCCGCGACGGCCTGGCCGGCAGTTACGGCTGTTTTGCCCTGGAATTAAGTAAAACGCCGAATATCGAGGAACTCAAACGGCGCATCGAAGAATTCGCCGAACGTTTCCCGGTGGCGCAGGCGAGTCTTCGGCAAATCGGCCGCCGCTTTTACTGGTGCAGACGCGAAGAGGCGCCGCCGTTATTTTTCCATCATCGGTGTCCGGAAGATCAGGAAGAAGCCGGATTCCAGCGCGCCACGATCGACCTTATCGTCAACGAAAAATTGGCACGGGAAAGCACTCCGCCGATCGAATTTCATCTGCTGACGGGACCTCGGCAAAACACCCTTTTCACCCGTTGGCTACATCCCTTCTGCGACGCTCGCGGCGCCGATTTGATCCTCAAGTTTTTGTGCACAGCCGATGCTGAACAGCGATCCGCTTTCGGCCAGCCGCTCGGCGAACCGTTGGTGTATGCGCAATTAGCCAAATACCGTTGGTGGCAAAAAATAGCGTTGTTGTGGAAAGGCAAGCGCTATATCGACAACCTGGACCGATTGGAAAGCATTCAGCCTTTCGATTGCGACAGGCCCCGGCAACGGTTGAACTATTCATTGCACAGGCTGAGCGAAGCGCAAACCGAACAGGTGCTTAAACTGGCGAGAGAATCGGTCGGCCTGACCGGCACCAGTCTTTACTACATCGGTTGTTTGATGCGCGCCCTGGAAAGACTGCATCCCGACCGTGACGGCGAGGCCTATTGCGTACCCTACGCCTTCAACCTGCGCAAGCAACGTGCCCTGGCGCCGGTAACCGGGAATCATGTCTGCGCCTTATTCGCCCAGGCGCCGCGCGACATCGTTAAAGACCGTTCGCGAATTTTCGAACACTTGAAACGACAAAACGCCGAGGTCATTCGCAAACAGCAGGATTACGCCTTTCTGCCCTTGATGTGGGCCGGCAGTTGGCTGTCCTTGCCCGAGTACGGCAAGACCCTGCGCCTGTCTTACGGCTCTGGCAAGGAACGCAGCTCGTTCTGGTTTTCCGATATCGGACGGCTGGACATAGCCCCTGGTAGTTTTCCGGGGGCCGAAATCAGCAATGTGTTTCATGTCTGCCAAATGACGACGCCGCCGGGGCTGGCATTTTTGAGCTGCATCTTTCAGGGCCGATTGACATTAAGCTATAACTTCGTCGAACCGATTGCCGACAGCGCACTCATCGAACGATTGCACCAGCTGATGCTGGAGGAGCTGTTGGGGCAAACCTCGTAAAGGCGATACGGAAAACAACGAATCATGCCACTACTTTCAGCTTTTCATCGGCAATGCCGAACCGCTCCCGACAGCATCGCTTTGTGCGAGGGAGAACGCCGGCTCAGCTATCGTCAACTCGAACGACAAGCCTGCCAGCTACGTGCCAGAATATTAACCGCATCAACAAACTGCGAGCGAGTCGCCATCGCGCTGGAACGCGGCATCGACGCGACAATCGCCATTCTGGCAACATTGCAGGCCGGCGCATGCTATGTGCCGCTGGATATGAAAAACCCCGCCGACCGTCTGCGCTTCATTTGCAGCGATGCCGCCCCGCATTGCATCATCGGCCAAGGCCCCTGCCCGGACTGGCTGGAGCACCCTTCCCTATGGCTCGATATCGCCGCTATTGAGCCGCCGTCAACCGCCTACCCATCTCCTCAAATTCGCAATGACGAAGCCATGGCGGCGATACTCTATACGTCCGGCTCCACCGGAACGCCGAAAGGCGTTGCGCTGAGCCACAGGGCCATGACTAATTTTGCCGACTGGGCGGTTCGCACTTTCAACATTGGTCCTGCCGACCGTATCGCCTCGCTGGCCCCGTTTCATTTCGATTTATCCGTTTTCGACCTGTTCGCCAGTCTGCGCAGCGGCGCGACGGTGTGTTTCGTTCCCGCCGGCCTGACACTGTCGCCGAGCCGGTTAAGCGCCTGGCTGAGCCAACAGCGCATCACGGTTTTCTATACGGTACCTTCATTACTCGCCTTCCTCGCGCTGAAAGGCGCTTTGACCACCACGCCGCTGCCCGCCCTAAAATCGATCTTATTCGCCGGGGAAGTCTTCCCGACGGCGCAGTTGAAACAATTGTGCGAATTGTTGCCAAGGGTCGAGTTCTTTAATTTATACGGACCCACCGAAACCAATGTCTGTTGCTATTGGCCGGTCGAACGCCGGCGCCTGCGAAACAATCTTCCCATTCCGATCGGCTTTCCGGCCAGCGGCGCCGAGCTAAAAATTACCGACAGCAACGGCGAACTGCTGGTCAAATGCGCCAATAACCTCTCCGGTTATTGGCAGCAAGGACGGCTGGTCGACGCCTTATCGGCCGACGGTTATTTCGCGAGCGGCGACAAAGTTTCGTTGAACGAACACGGCGAAGTTTGCTATCACGGCCGACTCGATCGCATGTTGAAATGTTCCGGTCACAGAGTCGAACCGGCGGAAATCGAAACGGCCCTGTTACGATGTCCGGGAGTGACTCAATGCGCTGTCGTTGGTATCATTGACAGTGCTAGCGGTCATAGGCCGGCCGCCGCCCTGGTCGTCACTCCCGGCGCCGACCTGGCAACCATCGTTAAAACGTGTAAACAACGCTTGCCGACCTATATGCATCCCTGTAAATTTATCGTGCTGGAAACGCTGCCCTATTTGAGTAACGGCAAAATCGATTATCAGGCTTTGAAACTTCAATTGGAGCCTAGCTAAGCATGGACACGAACGACCTACCCTGCGGCGGGAATCATACCGCCTCATTACAACGGCTATTACATTGCGCGCAACAAGGCCTCTTAAAACACGCCATCCATAGCAATCGCGGCGGCTACGGCAATCGTTTCACTGACCTGGTCGACGCCCATGAAGCGCTCGGCAAAGACAGCCAGGATCCAGGCTTGTTACTTTCCATCAATGCCCATCTGTGGGGCGCCTTGTTCCCGTTATTGAATTACGGCAATCCGCAACAACAAGGCGACTATATCAACAAACTGATGTCCGGCTTGTTAGTCGGCGGTCATGCTATCACCGAACCGCAAGCAGGCTCCGACCTGAATGCCCTCGCCATGAAAGCAATAAACACCGATAGCGGTTTTTTGCTGAACGGCCACAAACGTTACATCACCAATACACCGATCGCCGATATACTGGTGGTGTACGCCCGCATCGACGATAAATTATCCGCCTTCATCGTCCATCACGACGACATCGGCGCCCACTTTTTGGACTCACCTCAGGTAACGGCCTGTCGCAGTGCCCCGATGGGTGATGTCATTCTGGAAAATTGCCTAGTCCCTGCGGACAGGCAACTGGGCCGAAGCGGCTCCGGCAATATGATGATTCAGCAGGCGCTGGAACTGGAACGGGCATTCATCTTCGCCGGTATCTGCGGCATCATGGACTGGCAATTGGACTACGTGATCAAGCATAGCCGCGAACGTAGGGTCAACGGTGTGCATCTAGGCAAGAACCAGGCGATCAGCCATAAAATCGCCGACATGAAACTGAGGCTGGACACTACCCGATTATGGGTCAAAGAATGCGCCAGGCTGAAGGACGGCAACAAACGAATCACCATGGCCAGCGCCCAGACCAAATTGTTCGCCGCCGAAGCCTTCCTGCAATCCAGCCTCGACGCCGTCCACATCCTCGGCGCCTGCGGGCTGCAACAGAACAATCCGCTGGCGGAACTGGTCCATGACGCGCTCGCCAGCCGCCTGTTCTCCGGCTCATCGGAAATACAGAAGAATATCATCGCCGCATTACTGGGTACTGGGGACGGTTATAAATAGGCAATAAAGCCAAACAATAAGCCCCTGTTAATCTTACGTCAGATTTTGTCGGATATTTTCGATAATCAGCTTTACTCCACTTTGAATAATTCCGCCGCAAAAAAGGGCCAATATCCTTGAGACGATGCCCTCACCTTCAAACGGTTCGACAGGCTGAATGCTATATTGAGTGGAGGAAACGCTCGTAATGAGGCGGAGCTAACCGGCGTTGAAGTTTTCAACCTAATTGAATTGATAGGGCTTTCATGTTTTCGACCTTGCCGGCCAAAGACATGATATTAGTTGATTTTGGAAATTACCAGTTGCCAATCAGCGGAAAAATTTCAACGCCAGTTAACCCTTAGTATTTTACGGACCACAAAATGGTCTAGAAACAGCCTTGTTAACCACAAGGTCGCGGGTAGACAAACCACCCTGCAACAGCAATAACTTACAATAGATTTGTCGCCACCCAATAAATTGCGGCAATTTCTAGCACAATAGGTAGAATGAAATAATATGGATTCTGTATTCTTACCGCTAAATGTGATTCTTTAACACTTTCACCCCCATATAAGATTGGGTTCTCTTCGTCATAAGAAGGACCGCTACTTGTCGCTTGAGATGAAGAAGAGGGACTGTTGATAAAATAATTATCGTCGTCGAAAATCGAATCAAACAGCTCGTCCATCTTCTTTTGGTTATCAAAAAGATCGTTTAATGTATTTATATCAATGGAAACAGCGCTCATGACAATTACCTCCGATGCGATCGCTATGGTTAATAGACTAGCTATAAATCCGCCCATAAAATGTGAAGAATTTCATGAAACACGGTATTGCTTAGATGATTACCCAAAAGGGTGGTCTCTGCCTGGGTCTTAAAATCTTCAAATACGAAGCCTTTTCTACAATCAACTCCGGGGCCAATGATAAGTTTAGCGCCTCAGATGCCGAAAGCGTTAACCGATTACACATTATTTATGCTCCGGTCGCCAGCACAAGGAACACAGGATATAGTCTATCGCTCTTATTCAGAACATGGGCGGTGACGAAACGGATGTCTTTGAAACCGTGTCGTGACAATAAGGACTGCAAGGTTTCGCGGTCGAAGCCGGTATGATAGACCCCTTTCGCGTCGACGGAATGAAAAGACCCGTCCTCCTCATCCAAATCGGCCAGCGCTATCCTGCCTCCCGGCTTCAGATGTTCGGCCAAGCATGCAACCATTTTATCCGTGTCTTCCACATGATGCATGGCCATCGCGCTGACGATCAGGTCGAAACGAATCCCCAATGGTTGCTCCAGAATATTTTGGCACAGAGCCTCAACTTTTCCATGCAATTCCGCCTTGGCCTGCAGTTTATCCAACATGGCCTGGGAAACATCTACGGCGGTCACCTTGTTAACCTTGTCTGCAATTTGCAAGGCGATCAGACCGGTGCCGGCACCGAAATCCATTACCTGCAGCGTCTCGTCCAAAGCCACATTAGCCTGAATGGCGTTAGCGATGCCAGTGGAAAGCCCTCTGACCATGTCGTTAGCATCCCAGTCCTGCGCTTTTTCTTTAAACAAATCCGTCATGGTGCGATCCTTTGAATAAAATAACGTTGCAAACGCTCAACGCCGCGAATCCTCCTGTCTAGGGAAAAGCGGCGCGATGTTTCATCGATCCGATCGCATCCAGGCTATTTTGTTCCAACATAGACAGATATCGGATAGGAAAAGTGAATGTCCGTTCCCACCCAATGCGCATCGACACCCAGACAGTTAGGACCAATATCATGCCTGAATATATGCCTTAACTTGTCATCATCGCCTGGCTTCGGAAATGAAGCCTCGAGCTGTTTTTCCAGTTCCATAGTTACTTGATAACTGCCTCGCCGAAGATTTCGCAATCCAGCCTCCCCCAGAAGTTGTTCCCACTCTTGCAAAGAAAGCGCTTTAATATGAGAAGGATCGCGAAGTTTTTCCATACGATTGTAGGCATCGACCTTCTCTTTCGGCAACGCGACATCGGCAATCAAAACCATGCCATTGTGCTTACACACCCGAATCATTTCCATTAAAACTGCTTTATGATCAAGAAAATGATGAAAACTGTATCTGGAAACCACGACAGCAAAAGAATTCGATTCATACGGCAAAGACAATACGTTTCCGGTATCCCATGAGAGATTAGTCAACCCCATGTCCATTTGCCGCAGTTTGGCCTGTTCGATCATGGTTTCGGTGAGATCGATACCCGTGACATGCCGGGCGATCTTGGCAAACTCGCAAGCCACCAATCCTGGCCCACAAGCCACATCGAGCACGGAGTCATCTTCGGAAACCTTGCTCAGCTCGACGAGCAATTGCATCGAATCGCGATGGCCGGTCAATTGCGCAAAGGGAATAGCTTGTTTGGAAAACTGGTTAACGATTTCTGCATCGTGCGCTTGTTGCTTTATCATGCTCTCTCCTGGCTGTAAAACAAAGGGATGGAGAGAAAGCATAGAGATTATTCGTCGCTTTTTCTTGTATGAGAATGACGTGTTTCCAACACGGCTTCACGGTACTTTTGCGGGCTAATCTGATAAATCGCCTTGAATACCCGCGTAAAATGACTTTGATCGTAAAAACCGCACATTAGCGATATTTCGGTAAGCCTTGTCTCGGAAACCAGCAACTCCCTGGCCTTGGCAGCTTTTTGATTGAGAAAATAGGCCTGCATAGTAAGATTAAAAGTTTGCTTGAATACCCGGTTGCAATGTTCCTTACTGCAGCCACAAGACCTCGCTATATCATCGTAGGAAGGGATTTCTTTCCACTCTTCATCCAGCATTTTCCGAATTCTATTAGCAAGCGAATTCGGTTCGTAGCTTTGGGGTATTTGTGGCGAATCGCCACTGAAACGGTCGCTGAAAAGACGATACACCCAATCGATATAGACCTTGACCTTATCAAAGACAGATGCGCGGCCCAAAAGTGTTTGGCAAAGAACAAGAAAAGCGTCATAACTCCCTTTTCCTTGATATACCCGGCTGCCGAATGCTTGAAGATGGAATTCGTCGAATTCTTCGCAACCCGTTGGCAAGCTCGATATTTCCAACACATAGACACCGGCAAAGTCAGGAGAATAAGAGCAGACACAATGGCGGACATGGGGCCCGATAGCGGCAACCTTTTCTTTTCCCAGACAAATTTCATAGCTATTCATTTGCAGCGAAACAGTCCCTTTCGATACGGCAGCAATAATCAACGAGGAATGCGTATGGGGCCTCTCGCACCCTCCGGCACGATCAGCGAAGCGCACCTCAAATAAAGAGGGAATTGTGAATGCTTTAACCGCCATGGACTTGTATTTGCTCGTCTTACGCCGCCTGGATTGTTCGTTCGCGTGCATGAAATGACGACGTCGGTCCGTAGCATAGCAAAATCCCAAGCGTTTGACCCTCGGTAATTTGGTTAATTTCCACCGTTGGGATTGGTTGTAATTAACCACTTTTGCTTAAGTTGCCCCTTTTTTTTCCAACATCCGCGCAACGGTCAGCATCGACAATAACCCTTGCCCCACTCAATTGCAAGACACATCAAGCTTTTGCAGCGCCTTGGCCATTGAATACTACCGACCTTACAGGCTTTTAATTTTCTTGGCATCGACTTTGCTGTTAGTGAAGTAAACGTTAACCCATCAATCAAGGAGAAACAGCCATGTATCCAGCTAAATTGAAAACAATCACCGCCGCCGTCGCCTTAGCCCTGACCGCTTCCACTTTTATAGGCCAGAGCGTATCCGCCGCGGCTGCCAATCCCCCGGCCACTACGAACAGCAAACAAGAAAAGGGCACGCAATCGACCAAAGAGCAATTACTGCGAGAAAAGCAGCAAAAAATTGAGCAGGAAGCCAAAGCCGCCATTCAAGGCACCCGCGAAGCGTTGCAAGCCTTGCGCCAGAATGATAGCGTCAAAGCCACGGCTTTGTTACAAAAGGTATCGGGGGAACTCGATATCTTGCTGGCCAAGCACCCCGACTTGAAAATGATCCCCGCGGATGTGCAGGCGCAAGTCTTCGATTTGGACAGCAGCCCGGAACAAGTCGAGAAGATGGTCGATTCCGCCGACGAATTGCTTGACGATGAAAAAGTTCAAGACGCCCGCTATATCTTGTCGGCGTTGGTTAGCGAAATCCGTATTACCACGACCAGTATTCCGTTGGGCGTCTTTCCGGAAGCAATCAAGGAAGCGGCCTCGCTCAGCGAGCAGGGTAAAACCGATCAGGCGGCCGAGGCCTTGTCGGACGTCCTGAACATGTTGGTGTCGACTACCGACGTCATCCCTTTGCCGGTACTACGCGCCGAAGCCTTATTGACAGCGGCATCGGAATTGGAGCACAAAAGCGATCTTAGTAAACAAGAAAGCAGAGCGGATATACTGAGACTGACCGACGCCGCCAAACAAAAATTAAAACTGGCCGAAGTGCTTGGCTACGGCGATAAAAAGGATTATAAACCGCTTTACCAGTCGATCGACGAAATCAAGGACGTCATCCATTCGGAAAAATCAGCGGCGACCTGGAACAAGATCAAAAAATCGCTCTCAGACTTTAAAAACAAAATCATCCATCCGACGAAATAAGAGTGATCGGGCGCTAAGCCTTTCCCTTCGTTGCCCCGGCGACCGGGGCAACGAATACAGTGCCGCTATTTTACTGCAGAAGGCGGAACTTTCCCGGTCTACAACCGGGAACGCGGACTTGATCAAACTGGAGGAAAATTTTTTATCCTTTTGCTTGTCAAGGACGTTATATTAATCCAAACCATCGAGGTAAGGTCATGAACAAATCGTTGGTAATGATCGCCGGACTCATCCTGTTCGCCATCATCGGCTGGCAAGCTTACATGATTTACACCTTGCACCACCAGGTGCAACGATTATCCGAGCCGGCCGGCATTGATGATGAATCGTTTTTCAACCAATTACCCCAGGACGACTTTTTCGGCAATAAGACCTGGGACCCCTACCAGGAATTCCAACGGCTGCAGCAGAATATCGACCGGACCTTCGGCAATGCCTTCTCCCGTTTCCATCTGCATCGAGGCTTTTCCTCCCTGACCAAGATGCCGGCATTAGACTTGAAGGAAGAAGCGGATCGGTATATCGTCAAGATGGACATTCCAGGGGCCGATACGTCATCGTTATCGGTCGATTTGGACGGCGAGCAATTATCGATCACCGTGAAAACGGAACAGCAAGACGAAAGCAAGCCGGGCCAAGGCCGGCAGCATTTTCAACGCCGTGAACGTTTTGCCGGCACTTTTCATCGTTCGCTGACGCTGCCGGGCCCGGTCAACGCCTCGGCAATGAAATCCGATTACAAGAACGGCGTTTTGACTATTATTATCCCCAAGGCCTAGCGATGAAAAAATATCGTTCTCGCGTTACAAAATAACCAAGAAGGCTGCCCATGAAAAAAAAGCTTCAGCAATTTCCTCCGCAACCGAACGACGAAAAAATTCGCTCGCTAGGCGTCGACAACCTTCTCGACTATCTGCAAAGCGGGAAAAACGGTCTTTCCCAGCAGGCGGCCCAAGCCCGGCTGACGTTCTACGGCCTCAATACCATTCAGGAGCGGCGTAAACATCCGCTGCTGAAATTTCTTTCCTTTTTTTGGGGGCCCATCGCCTGGATGATCGAAGCGGCGGCCGTATTGTCAGCCTTCGTGCGTGACTACGAAGACCTCGACATCATCCTGGTGCTGCTGCTGTTCAACGCCGTCGTCGGTTTCTGGCAGGAATACCAAGCCGGCAATGCGATAGCGCAATTGAAAAAACAATTGGCGCTGCACGCCCGGGTGCGCCGCGATGGCGAGTGGCACGACACCCCGGCCGAGCAATTGGTGCCCGGCGATATCGTCCGCCTGCGGCTTGGCGATATCGTCCCGGCCGATATCGTGTTGCTGTCCGGCGACTATCTGAGCATCGACCAGTCGGCCTTGACCGGAGAATCGTTGCCGGTCGATAAAGGCGCCGGCGACCTGGTTTATTCCGGATCGATCGCTAAACAAGGTGAAATGACCGGCGTCGTCGTCGCTACCGGCGCCCATAGTTTCTTCGGCAAGACCGCAAAGCTGGTCGGCTCGGTAAAAACGGTCTCGCATTTTCAAAAAGCGGTGCTAACCATCGGCGACTACCTGATTTTCATGAGCATGGCATTAGTCGCCGTTCTGGTTCTGGTCGGCCTGGAACGGCATCTGCCGATCATGGAACTGGTGCAATTCGCGTTGATCCTGACCGTGGCGTCGATTCCGGTGGCGATGCCGGCGGTTTTGTCGGTGACGATGGCGGTCGGCGCGATGACGCTGGCCAAGCTTAAAGCCATCGTCTCTCGTCTGGAGTCGATCGAGGAACTGGCCGGCATGGACATCCTCTGCTCCGACAAGACCGGCACCTTGACCCAGAACAAGCTGACGCTGGGTGATTCGGCCTTATTTAACGGCGCCGACGAAACAACGCTGATTTTGACGGCGGCGTTGGCGGCCGAAGCGGAAAATCCCGACGCGATAGACAGCGCCATCCTGCACAAGCTCGGCGACAAAAATGTCTTAACCGCCTACTCCCAAACCGACTTCATTCCTTTCGATCCGGTCAGCAAGCGCACCGAGGCGCTGATTCAAGCCGGCGACGGAAAGCAGTTTCGCGTCAGCAAGGGGGCGCCGCAGGTCGTGCTGGATTTATGCCAACCCAATCCGCAACAACGGCGCCAGGCCGAAGAAGTCGTCGACGGCTTTGCCGTCAAGGGTTATCGCGCCCTGGGCGTGGCCCGCACCGACCAGGAGGGTCGCTGGCAATTCCTGGGCATCCTGTCGCTGTTCGATCCGCCCCGGGAAGACGCCAGGGAAACCATCGCCACCGCCAAACGCCAAGGCATCGCGATCAAAATGGTGACGGGCGACAATCTGGCCATCGCCAAACAAATCGCCGGCCAGCTAGGTCTTGGACAAAATATCGTACCGGCCGAACAAATCAGCAGCAGTAAAGACCAGGACGATGTCGAGGCGGTCGCCCGCTGCGCCGAACATGCCGACGGTTTCGCTCAGGTGTTTCCGGAACACAAATACCGCTTGGTCAAAAGCCTGCAAGCCGACCATCATTTCGTCGGCATGACCGGGGACGGCGTCAACGACGCGCCCGCCCTGAAACAGGCCGATGTCGGCATCGCCGTCTCCGGCGCGACCGACGCGGCCCGGGCCGCGGCCGATCTGGTGCTGACCGCGCCGGGGCTGAGCGTCATTACCCATGCGATCGAGGAAGCGCGGCGTATTTTCGAACGCATGAACGCCTATGCCATTTATCGCATCACCGAAACCATCCGCATCATGCTGTTCATGGTGTCGGCGATCCTGGTGTACAACGTTTATCCGATCACCGCGGTGATGATCATTCTGTTGGCGCTGCTAAACGATCTGCCGATCCTGACCATCGCCAAGGACAACACCCGTCTGCCTTCGGCGCCGGTAAGTTGGGATATGCGGCGGGTTTTGACCGTAGCGACCGTATTGGGCATGGTAGGAGTCATCGAAACATTCTTGTTGCTGATTATTGCCAAGAACCACTTTCACGTCGAAACGGCGCAATTGCAAACCATCATTTTTCTGAAACTGGCGGTGGCCGGGCATTTGACCTTGTTCGTGGCGCGCGGCCGGCATTTTTTCCTGACCCGCCCTTATCCCGCGCCGTTATTGCTGATGACGATCATCGCCACTCAACTGGTCGCGGTACTCATCGCTCATTATGGCTGGCATGTAACACCGATTTCCTGGCAATACATCGGCCTGATCTGGGCCTATTGCCTGGTATGGGTATTCATCGAGGACGGTTTGAAACTGACGGTCTACCATCGCCTTGAACATAGCTCGCCGCGGCACAGGTCTTTTTTGTCCGGGCTCAGGCATTCCATGCACTTTCATGGCAAAAACAACGATCATGAATAGACTTTTCCATAAAGCACGGTCTTTCTTCCCAATGCATCATTAGAGGCAACCCATGAAGCAAGAACAACCGCTCAATCATACCGTTTGCCGCCCTCAGCTGATGGATATCGACGGCTTCGACTCCCTGGTCGAACTGGCCCTGAACATGCGCTGCGCCTGGAACCATGCGGCCGATAAGATATGGCGCCGGCTCGACCCGGAACAATGGGAAATCACCCGTAACCCTTGGGGCATTTTACAAACGGTCTCCCGCAGCCGGGTAGAAGAGGTCACCGCAGACCCGGAGTTTCGCGATACCATCGCGGAATTATTGAAATGTAAACAGCAATTTAAGGAAGCCCCCGGCTGGTTCCAACAAAAACACGCCAACTCGACGCTCACAGGTGTCGCCTATTTCAGCATGGAGTTCATGCTGGGCGAGGCGCTGCCGATTTACTCTGGAGGTCTGGGCAACGTCGCCGGCGACCAATTGAAAGCCGCCAGCGACCTGGGCATTCCCATCATCGGTGTCGGCCTGCTTTATCAACAAGGTTATTTTCGGCAACTGATCAGCCAGGACGGTTCGCAACAGGCTTTTTATCCCTACAACGATCCGGGACAGTTACCGATCACACCGGTGCGCGAAGCTGACGGCGAATGGCTACGCCTTAAAATCGTGCTGCCCGGTTATTCCGTCTGGTTGCGTACCTGGCAAGTCCAAGTCGGCCGGACCGTGCTATATCTGTTGGACAGTAACGACGCGGCTAATTTCCCAGCCCATCAGGGCATCACCAGCGAGCTATATGGCGGCGGACTGGAACAACGATTGCAACAGGAAATGATCCTGGGCATCGGCGGCTGGCGCCTGCTTCACGAACTGGGTATAAAGCCAGAAGTCTGCCATTTGAACGAAGGACATGCCGCCTTTGCCGTGCTGGAGCGCGCCCGGCTGTTCATGGAACAGACCGGGCAGCCATTCGAGATCGCCTTGGCCGCCACCCGCGCCGGCAACTTGTTTACTACCCATACCGCAGTCAAGGCCGGCTTCGACCTCTTTCCCCCCGCCTTGATCGAACAATATCTCGGTCACTATGCCGAGCAACGGTTGGGCATTTCGGTGGAGCAATTACTGGCATTGGGACGCAACAACGCCGACGATCCGGCGGAAAGCTTCAACATGGCCTACCTGGCGATCCGTGGCAGCGGCGCCGTTAACGGTGTCAGCCAGTTACACGGCAATGTCAGCCGCAGCATATTCCAGCCGCTTTTTCCACGCTGGCCGAAGACCGATATCCCGGTCGGTCACGTCACCAACGGCGTGCACATGCCCAGCTGGGATTCGCCAATGGCCGATAAAATATGGACACAATCGTGCGGTCAGGATCGTTGGTCGGGAACCAGCGAAACACTGACCGAAGACATCTTCGCTATTCCCGATGCGCAATTGTGGGAATTCCGCGCCGCCGCCAGGAAATCCCTGGTGATTTATGCCCGCAAACGGCTGACCCGACATCTTGCCGCCGGCGGCGCGCCTGCCGAGGCAGTCGACGAAGTCCATAACTTGCTCGACCACAATTTTCTGACGTTGGGTTTTGCCCGCCGCTTCGCCACCTATAAAAGACCCGCCTTGTTGTTGCACGATCCGGAACGGCTTTTACGCATCTTGACCAATCCGCAAAGGCCGGTTCAACTAATTCTGGCCGGCAAGGCGCATCCGGCCGACCAGCAAGGGCAGGAACTGATTCGCAAGTGGATCCACTTTATCCGCCAATCGAAGGCACGCAAACACATCATTTTTTTAAGCGATTACGACATGCTGCTGACCGAACGTCTGGTCCAGGGCGTGGATGTCTGGATCAACACCCCGCGTCGTCCCTGGGAAGCCTGCGGCACCAGCGGCATGAAGGTGCTCGTCAACGGCGGCATCAATCTTTCGGAACTGGACGGCTGGTGGGCCGAAGCCTATTCTCCCGATGTCGGCTGGGCCTTGGGCGACGTCCGCGAACACAACGACGATCCCGCCTGGGACGCCATCGAGGCCGAAGCCTTGTACGACCTGTTGGAACAGGAAGTAATCCCCGAATTCTATGCCCGGGACGATCAAGGAATTCCTTCCGCCTGGGTCGCCCGCATGAGGGAAAGCATGGCGCGGCTGACGCCGAAATTTTCGGCCAGCCGGGCCGTTCAGGAATATACTGAACAGTACTACCTGCCCGCTGCCCAAACTAAACAACCACCCGCTCAAGCGGGTGGGTTCCAATAACGGACTGAAAGTCCGGATACGCGTCGACTAAACGACGCGTCTTAGTCGGGCTCCATCTTGAAATTATCGTTTGGATTAGGTTCAAAGTGATGCTCCAAATATTGCTTTATCATCTCATCAGTCATTTGCCCCACTGTGGCGCAAAAATAACCGCGGGCTCAAAAATGTCGACCCCAATATCGCTTTTTCAAGTGCGGGAACTCTTCGAACAGATAGCTCGAAGTTCGTCCCTTGATTCGCCTCATGATTTCGCTTGGGGCCATAGTCGGCGGCGCACTCACCAAAATGTGCACATGATCTTTGCTCACGACACCTTTGATAATCCGTATCTCAAAGGCTTCGCATGTCTGCCGCACCAAGTCTCTCACTCGTTCGGCTATTTCATCCTTCAGCACTTTATAACGATACTTCGTAACCCAAACAAAATGATACTCAATTTGGTAAACCGTATGGCTGCCGTATCTATAGTCCATCGCCACCTCCTTGGGCAAATTATCGCAGCTAAAGCTGACCGGCTAAAGCCGGTGGTTTAAACCTTATGATGGATAATTACCTGGGACGTGCAGCCGATAACGCAGCCGAAGGTCAACGCTTGGTTGCCTGGACCCAGATGCTGAAACAACATTGGAACAATCTTCGCTTCGGCGAGATCCATATTGAAAGCGCGAACGGCCAGCATTATTTCGAGATTCAGGTTTATGCCGACGATATCAACATAGAGGGGTTGGCGGTCGAGCTGTATGCCGAGGGCGTCAACGGCGATTTCCCCATCTGCCAGCCGATGCAGCGCAGCCGGGAATTAGTGGGCGCGGTAAACGGTTACATATACACGGCAAGCGTTTCAAGCAGCCGTCCCGCAACGGACTATACCGCGCGTATCGTACCTTACGATGCCGCGGCTTCGGTCCCATTGGAATCGAACTGTATTTTATGGCAGCGATAAGAAAATGCAATCATACCCACATAATCACGGATAATTGCAGCAAGCGGTACGAACCGCGCAACCACCGAGAAAAGTGCAATGGAAAAACCTAAACCGATAGACCTGCAACAAATGCGGGAGGCCATGCTGTCTTTCCTGCAACAGCATTGGAAAATTTTTCTGCTGGAAGGCCTGATTTTCGTGATTCTAGGCACCCTCGCCGTCATCGCGCCTCATGTCTCCACCATCGGCATTACCCTTTTTCTCGGCTGGCTGTTATTGCTGGGCGGTATCGTTCAGCTCGTCAGGTCGGTTGGCTTGATGACCATGCCGGGGTTCGGCCTGTGGTTTTTTATCGGGGCCGCGCAAACTGCGGTAGGTTATTATCTGATTAAAAACCCGACTCAAGGCAGCCTGACCTTGACATTAATCATCACCGTATTTTTTGTCATCGAAGGTATCAGTAAGGTTTCGCTGGCCCTGATGATGCGCCCCTTGGCTCACTGGGGCTCGATGTTCTTTACCGGCATAACCGCCATCTGTTTTGCTTTTGCAGTATGGCTGGGCTGGCCGGAAACCGGTTATTGGGTGCTCGGGCTTTTTTTGGGCGTCAATATGATGCTATTGGGCTGGGTGTTAATCAGAATCAGTCTGCATCACAAGACGACATCATAGGATTCATTGAATGGCCATGCCTCGCGAAGGCCGAAACCCAACCCGCATCGCTATGCCGCGAATAATATACGGCACGGCTTGGAAACAGGAACGCACCGAAGACTTGGTGGTGACGGCAGTGCAGGCCGGCTTCAGGGGCATCGATACCGCCTGCCAACCCAGGCATTACCAAGAGCCGTTGGTCGGAACCGCCTTGCAACGCTTGCAGACTCAGGGCATCGGGCGGAAAGATTTATTCCTGCAAACCAAGTTCACCCCTTTACCCGGGCACGATCCCAACCGGGTTCCCTACGATCAACACGCGCCGCTGCAAAGCCAGGTTGCGCAATCGTTTAAGACATCGCAACAAAACCTGCAAACCGATTACGTCGATTCCCTGCTGCTGCATTCGCCGCTCTCCCCTTATTGCGATTTACTGACGGTTTGGCGGGCCTTGGAGCAAATCCACACAAGCGGCGGCGCGCGCCAATTGGGCATCAGCAACTGTTACGACCTGGCTCGACTGAAACGCCTCTATGCCGATGCCGAGGTGAAACCGACCATCGTACAAAACCGTTTTTATCGGGATTCCGGCTATGACGCGGCATTAAGACAATGGTGCCGTCAGCATGACATCGTCTATCAAAGCTTCTGGACGCTGACGGCCAATCCCCATATTCTGTCCAGCGAAACCGTTTTCAGGCTGGCCCGCCGCCATCGCAAAACGCCGGAGCAGATTTTCTTTGGTTTTCTCGGTCAAATCGGCATCGTCCCGTTGACGGGCACTTGCTCTGAGCGGCATATGCGGGAAGACCTTAATAGTTTCGACATAAATCTGACGGGAGACGAGCTGGAAAGCATGCATCGCCTTATTGCCTAATTGTCTGCCGGCGAAAAACACGGTTATGACCATAGGCAGACCATGAGATCGGCGCATCGCGCCAGTGCCGATAAAAAACGAATCCGCTAAACGGCCAAACTTTTATCCTTAATGATGACATCATCGTTCCGACAAAAAAGTCCGCATACAGCGATACCCCGAACGATCTGGGCTCTGGGCTTTGTCAGTCTGTTCATGGATTTATCCTCGGAACTGATCCATAGCCTGTTGCCCGTATTTTTGGTCACGACACTCGGTGCCAGCGCTATCACCGTCGGCCTGATCGAAGGCTTCGCCGAGGGGGTCGCCCATATCGTAAAAGTGTTCTCCGGCGCGCTCAGCGATTTTTTTGCCCGCCGTAAACTGGCTTTGTTGCTCGGTTACGGCCTCGCCGCCGTGTCCAAACCCTTGTTTCCTCTGGCTGAATCAGTCGGCCTTGTATTTGCCGCGCGTTTTCTGGACAGAATCGGAAAAGGTATCCGTGGGGCGCCACGCGATGCGCTGGTCGCCGATATTGCACCGGCCGAAATTCGCGGCGCCTGCTATGGCTTGCGCCAATCGATGGATACGATTGGCGCATTCCTCGGCCCATTGTCTGCGATGTTTTTATTGTGGTTGCTTAACGACTCGATCAACTGGGTTTTATGGTTCGCTTGCATTCCGGCCTTAATTGCCGTTTTGTTGATCGTTGTCGCCGTCGATGAACCGGCGCTCCATAGCCGGGACCAAGAAATGCAACTCACATTTAACCCCGCTATGATCTCCCGCTTTTCGCGGGCCTATTGGTGGGTATTAATAACTGGCGCGCTGTTTACTCTGGCTCGTTTCAGCGAGGCCTTTCTCGTCTTGCGCGCGCAACAAATCGGCTTGTCGATCGTCTGGATTCCGTCTGTCATGGTCATGATGAACCTGTGCTACGCCCTTTCGGCCTACCCGGTCGGTATATTGTCCGACCGTTTCAACAAACGTTGGCTACTGGCTACCGCTTTGTTGATTCTGATCTTGGCGGATCTGTTGCTGGCGCATACCGTGTCGATTTCCGTTCTCATGCTCGGCGCCTGTTGCTGGGGCTTGCATATGGGATTCAGCCAAGGCGTTCTAACTACGCTCGTTGCCGAAACCACTCCGCTGGAATTTAAAGGAACGGCCTTTGGTTTATTCAATTTTACCTGTGGAATATTGTCGCTTTTGGCCAGTTTTATTGCCGGTTGGCTATGGGACCGGTTGGGCGCCGAATTTACCTTTTATGGCGGGGCCGCATTTTCCTTGCTGGCGTTGATACTACTGTTTTGTCAACCGTCGAAACCATCCAATCAAATGCTATTTTGATTTAGATTACTCGACAACATCCATGAAAATATTTTAACGTTTACCCGAAAGGCCATCATATTTTAATCAGGAGAAATAAATGAAGAATCTTCACTATGGTTTATTAATGATTAGTTTAGCGTCGGCAGCCACGGTGGCATTCGCCAAGGAGGAACGCAACGACATCAAATTCGAGGCGATGCCGGAATCGGTTCGCGCCACCGTCTCCAACTTCATCAAAACGGATAACATTACCAAGATAGAACAAGTGAACGATGACGGCCATATAAAGTTCGAAATCACCAGCGACAAAACTGTCGGTAACAAAGAGTTTACCGACATGTCCATGACCGTCGCTACCGACGGCGAGATCATGAAAATAAGCAAGGAAGTACCGGTTTTCAAAATTCCGTTTCCAATCATGCAAGAGATCAATCGACAATATCCCGGCCTCAAGGTCAATGAAGTCGAAATCGTGCAAACCCGTCATTTTTTACTGCAGGGTAACAAGGAGGGCCAGCCGGTCAATTTAAAAATCTTCGACGATGGCACGATTCGAGATATGTCGGTCGACAAAACTACGCCTGAACAAGCTTCCGGGCCAGGGCAGAAAAAAAGCTCGGCTACCCCAGCCGAGGAAGAGCAGTTACCTCTTCCGGGACATATAGACGAGCTTCCGGACGATGATTTTGAAAACGAAATCAAACCGCTGCTTAACGATAAATGAACATACCGGTTTGATTCCAATCGAATTAGACAAGAACGAATGCAGACAGGGAATCGTTCAAACTGAACAAAGCGCGATAATTCTTAGGAAATGCAGAGTAATTCAGTATTTGTAGGGTTAAGGCAAATCGCATTTTTCTTAACCGGGCGCTCTGAGAAATCCAGGCCGGATTTATTCGGCGCTTCCCTAAAGAAATAACCGCTACAGGGTTAAGCCAAAATCGCGATAGGAAACGAATGTGGAGGCAAGCGATGTACCTAAAAAGCCGCAAGAACATGTTGCTAGCTTACAGCCGCCTTGCGCTTATCATCGCTTGCCTCGTCAACTTCGGCGCCGGCCATTGTATGGAATTGATCGATCTCGAACCATCCGGACCGGTAGCCCGCGATATAGACGAGTTGTTTTGGACGACCGTGGCCCTAATGTCGCTGGTACTGATTCCCGTGCTGGCGATGACCGGCTGGTTTGCCTGGAAATACCGGGCCGGCAACGGGCGGGCTCCTTACGCTCCCGCGTGGGACCGCTCTTTTTGGCTGGAATGCCTGGTCTGGTTTGTACCCGGCTTGATCATCACTGTCTTGGCCGGCATGACATGGATTTTCACCCACCGCCTCGATCCCTACCAGCCCTTGCCGTCGGATAAGCCGCCCTTGGAAATCCAAGTGGTCGCGTTGGATTGGAAATGGTTGTTCATATATCCGCAACAGAATATTGCCGCGGTCAACGAGTTGTATTTTCCAGTCGGCCGCCCCCTCCATTTCAAAATCACCTCCGCCACCGTCATGAATTCTTTTTTCATTCCGCGCCTGGGCGGTCAAATCTACGCGATGGCCGGTATGCAGACGCAGCTGCATTTAATCGCCGACAAACCAGGCCATTATTTCGGCGAAAACACCCAATTCAGCGGCCGGGGGTTTCCCTATCAACACTTCCTCGCCATGGCGACCGGCAAACAGGATTTCAACGCCTGGGTGGAACAAGCGAAGCGTTCGCCCCAGCATCTCGACCGCGACAGTCTAGACGAACTGGCGCAACCCAGCATCCGTCATCCGGTTTCTTATTATGGCTCGGTAACGCCTAGTCTATTCGAACACGTCATCGCCGCCTTCAAGACGGCGAAATCAAACGCGCTTCCCTCCTCCGACAACCGATACGGAGCACGCCCAAATGTTCGGTAAGCTCAGCCTGCAAGCCATCCCTTTCGACCAACCGATCATCATGACGGCGGTCGCCATGATGTTGCTGGGAGCACTGGCCGTGGCCGCGTTGATTACCTATTTTCAAAAGTGGCACTACTTGTGGAAACATTGGCTAACCAGTCTGGACCATAAGAAAATCGGCGTCATGTACATTACACTGGCCTTGATCATGCTGCTAAGAGGCTTCGCCGACGCCCTCATGATGCGCAGCCAACAGGCCCTGGCGGTCGGCAACGAGCAAGGGTTTCTGCCGCCCCATCATTACGACCAAATCTTCAGCGCCCACGGCACGATCATGATCATATTGATGGCGATGCCATTTCTGACCGGCCTGATGAATATCCTCGTGCCGTTGCAACTCGGCAAACGCGACGTCGCCTTCCCTTTCATGAATTCCCTAAGCCTGTGGATGACCGTGGCCGCCGCCATTCTGATGATGCTGTCGCTGGCCGTCGGCGAATTCTCGACGGCCGGCTGGAGCGGATATCCGCCTTATTCCGAAACAGAATTCAGTCCCGGCGTCGGCGTCGATTACTGGATCTGGGTGTTGATGTTGAGCGGTGCCGCCTCGACGATGACCGGCATTAATTTTCTCGTCACGATTTTGCTGGACCGGGCCCCGGGCATGACGCTGATGCAGATGCCGTTGTTCAGTTGGACCGCTTTGTGCACCAGCATGCTGATCGTGCTGGCCTTTCCCGCCTTGACCGTGGCCACCGCCCTGCTCGGCCTGGACCGATATTTGGGCATGCATTTTTTCAGCAACGGCCTCGGCGGCGACATGATGAACTACGTTAACTTGTTTTGGATCTGGGGCCATCCGGAAGTGTATATCGTGATCCTGCCCGCCTTCGGCATTTTTTCCGAAGTGATTTCAACGTTCTCCGGGAAAAAGCTGTTCGGTTATGCGTCGCTGGTCTACGCCACGCTGGCCATCACGTTGCTGTCCTTTACCGTCTGGCTGCACCATTTCTTCACGATGGGCGCCAGCGCCAACGTCAATGCCGCGTTCGGCATCGCGACGATGATCATCGCGGTGCCCACCGGCGTCAAGATCTTCGATTGGCTGTTTACCCTGTATCGGGGCCGCATCCGTTTCTCCACGCCGATGTTGTGGACCCTGGCCTTCTTGCCGACCTTCGCAATCGGCGGGGCGGCCGGCGTGCTGCTTGCCGTGCCTCCGGTCGATTTCATGATGCACAACAGCGAATTCCTGGTCGCCCATTTTCACAACATGCTGATCCCGGGCGCCCTGTTCGGTTACCTGGCGGGCTATCACTATTGGTTTCCCAAAGTTTTCGGCTTTCGCCTCGACGAACGTTGGGGCAAACTGGCCTTCTGGAACTGGCTGGTCGGCTTCTACCTGGCCTTCATGCCGCTCTATGCGCTGGGACTAATGGGCATGCCGCGGCGGATGCAACATTACGGCAACCCGGAATGGCAACCGCTATTGATCGTCGCGGCCATCGGCGCGCTGCTGATAGCGCTCGGCATCGGCTGCCTGCTCGTCCAGTTGGCGATCAGCCTCCGCAAACGGCATGAGCTGGCCGACCTGACCGGCGACCCCTGGGACGGCCGCAACCTGGAATGGGCGACTTCCTCGCCGCCGCCGGTTTATAACTTCGCCGTGATTCCTGAAGTCGACGGCACCGATGCGTTCACGGCCATGAAGCAAAATCATACGGCCTATCGCAAACCGGCGCATTATTACGATATTCATCTGCCCAAGAACAGCGCCATCGGCATCGTCTTCGGCGGACTGTCACTACTGTTCGGTTTCGCGATGGTCTGGCATATCTGGTGGCTGGCCGTGACAGCGGCCCTGTCGATGGTGGTCGCTCTCATAGCCCGTGCCTTCGACGAGAATTGCGAGTACCGCATTCCGGCTGAGGAAATAAAACGCATCGAGGAAAACCGTTTCCAACAACTACAGCTTGCACAAAAACTTTCCAAGGCAAACTCTCCGCCAATCAATGCGCCAAAAGGTTGCTGATCATGCCGGATCTAACTAGTTTTCATCATAACGACATCATCACCAATCCGGCCGACGCTTCCGCATCGGCCAAGGAATTGGGGTTCTGGATTTATTTACTGAGCGATGCCGTTATCTTCACCTTGCTGTTCGCAACCTATGCGGACATGAGCCAAAACTTTGCCGGCGGTCCCGGCGGCAAGGAATTGTTCGACCTGAGCAATGCCTTCGTCGAAACGCTACTGTTATTATTCAGCACGCTGACTTGCGGTTTGACCATGCTGGCGATGGTCAAGGACAATGAAAAATGGGTGTTGCTGTGGTTGCTGCTGACATTGCTACTGGGCGGAGCGTTCGTGTTAATGGAGGTCAACGAATTCGGCAAGCTGATCGCCCAAGGTGCCGGGCCGACGCGAAGCGGCTTTTTGTCCGCCTTTTTTACCCTGGTCGGCACTCATGGCTTGCATGTCGGCATCGGCTTGATCTGGTTATTGGCGATGATACCGCAGATCGAACTTTACGGTTTATCGGCGCAGGTCCGTTCCCGGCTGTTTCGTTTCAGCCTGTTCTGGCATTTTCTGGATCTGGTCTGGGTCGTGATTTTTTCCGTGGTCTACTTGATGGGAGTCGTGTGAATGAACGCTAACCCGGCCCAACCGTCGCCTAAACTTACCGGCTATCTGACCGGTTTCGCGCTGGCCTTGCTACTGACCATCCTAGCCTTCGGCCTGATCGAATTCGCCCCCCTTCCCCGCGATGCGATCATCACGGCAATCGCCATGCTGGCGGTATGTCAGATCATGGTTCATTTACATTTTTTCCTACACCTGGATTCCAAGCCGCGATTGAGGCTAATAGCCGTGTTATTCACACTACTCGTCATCTTCATCATGGTGGGAGGAACCCTATGGATTATGCACGACCTGGCTGTGCAAATGCGGCTGCCGCCGCATTAATACGTTCCGCGTTGCGCGACCGGATTTAACGCTAGTCGCCGTTGCCGACCGACATCAGCGCAACCACCAGAAAAATAATGAGCAGTACCGGCCAGAAATAAGGCGCCACCAACATCACGCCGAGAACAGCGAACAGCAAGGCGGTAACGAAGAAAAACAAGCCGACGCCGACAAACAATAGGAACACAAGCATGACGCTGAACGCCAATACCAGCAGCATGGTCGGAATCGCTGCCAACCCTACCCAGGGCTCCGCAACCGGTTCGCCATTGATGATCATACTGAATTGCCCTACACCGGGATGAAATAAATAAACCAGTACCGCGGTTAATATACCGAGCGCTAAAATCTTGGCGATTAAATGTCTATTGGTGGGTTTCATGTGCCTTGCTCCTGTCGATCTTTGCCGTTACGTAAGCCAATGTAACGCATAAATGATGGAAGCAACAAACAGGAATAACAACCAAGCGGTGCCGGGTAGAACCGAACGATTTCTGGCCAGCCCTATCGCATACGCTGCCTTCAGCAAATTATTGCTACCGCTGGCAAGAATCACCGCCGCCACTAGCGCTGGCTCGGCAACGCTAAATTTGCCGCTGAGCAAGGATAGGATGAACGGGTCAATATCGGTAAAGCCAACCACCACGGCCAAGAAGTTCAAACCGTGACTGCCGAAACGGCTGGTTACCGTATGCGTAAGCCAGGTGAACAGCACGAACAATAAGGCAAATAACAGCGCTGTCGTTAGTTCGAGAGGATGTTCGATGATGTCGGTATTGTGAATCGAGGATTTCCGATGACTGGTCTTCAACAGAACTAATACCGCGATTAACGAAACACCCATCACCGTTAAAAACGGCAACAACAACTGAAACCCGGCGGCCCGGTCGAACAGAAAAATAATGACCAGCAATCGGGCGTACATCATGATCGTCGCCAATATGATTGCCGACGAGACAATTGAGCCGGCATTCGCCGTTCCTCGAGAACGCCGTGCGATAACAACCGTTGCGGCCGTGCTGGAGTAAAGGCCGGCCAGTATACCGGTAATCAACAAACTTCGACTCCGGTAAAAATAGGCATTGATCAGGTAACTCAAATAAGAAAATCCGGAAACGATGATTACCGCCAACCAAATCTTGTAATAGCTGACCGGCAACATCGGAGCGATGACCCGGTCCGGCAGCAGCGGCAGTATCACGCCGGAAAGAATCAGAAACTTGGCTAAGGTTAATATTTCCTCGTTATCCAGACGATCCGATATCTTATGAATCAGCGGTTTCTCGCCAAGAATCAAAACTAGGAGGACAACAAACAGCACCAGAAACCAGCTCGGCATCGACAAACTGATCGGGCCGAGCAAATAAACCAGCAATGCCATTAAAACACTGAACAGCGAAAACATGCCTTCCGCTGAAAGGCGCCAGTAATACATTGCCAGCAACCCTGTCAACGAGACGAACCCGCCGAGATACAGCAATCGGCTGTTGTCGAGTTCAAACAGCAAAAATCCCATTATGCCGATCAGTACGAAGGTCCGGGCGCTGCCGAAATGGTGAATATAATTGTTGATTTGTTTATAACGGCGGAACTCGAGTCCGACGACAAACGCAAACGCCGCTGTCACCAGAAACTGCGTCAACAGAGGAGGAATTAGATGGTAAAATTGCATCTCCCCCTACGCCTCCTCATCGTTTCGAACATTCGTACTATTGAGCGACTTTGCGCGAACGGGAGATAACATTGTCATTTTTGATTGCGTCACCTGCGGCCGAATAATCGTTGCGTTTACTTCGTCCATACGATAGCGCAAAACCTATAATAAGCGGAAGCTTCGTTCGGCTAGATTGACGTAACGGCCGGTTTCTCAGGTTCTCTCGTACAATTCAAGGCAACAAGATTGCCGGAATCAGTTGCTCGACGATTCTTCAAATTTGTGAGCGTATGCACAACTTATCTTCCCGATAATATTGCCAGTAATCGTTGCAATGAGCGTTTTTATCCTGCCGTTCAACCGAAACGACATGCCCGTTGCTGTGAGAAGCAAGCCAATCGTCGACGGCCGACTTGTCGATTACCGCCATCGGCTGGGTCATACGCAACAAAAATTGCAACTGGCCGTCGTATTTCCCCGCCCAAGCTAGGGAATCACCCGCTTCTCGATACTTTTCCAATAACTGCGTCGCTTGCCTTAGATGAAAGGCATTGCCGGTGGAACTGAAAAAGCCCATCAAGCTGCTGATCAACGCCAGAATCATGGTCACCGGCAGCAAATAAGGAGAGATGGACCGCGTATATGCCATCGTCATCATAGGACAGAAGGCGACCAGCAACAGCGTAACTGCCCACCATAGATCCCGCTGCCGCAGCCAATGATACAATTTCAATTCCTGTAACTGAGGCAAAATCAACAGCAACAAGGCGAAAACGCCGATCACCAAAAAGGGTAAATAGTCTCCCGGCTTTACCGCCGTCGCTTCCTTGGGGAGAACGCGAGTTAACAATAAAGCCATGGCCGGCATCAGCGGTATCAGATAATGAGCCTGTTTGCCGCTAATCAAGGAAAATGCGATAAAGCCGGAGCCGAACCACAGCAAACAAAAACGAAAGCTAGCCTCTTGCAGCAGCTCATGGCGACCTAGGCTGCGCCAGACCCTAGGCCAAAAAAACCACGGAAACAGCAGGACCGGCGATAACGCCAAATACCACCATATCGGCCTTTTATGGGCAAAACTGTTGCTAATCCGGTCGACCGTTTGATGCCATAACAGCGTGGCGCCATAATCGTTGCCGGCCGAGAGGATCGCCGGAACTGCCCACAACAACGCCAGTCCGATAGCGCCGGCCAAGGCGGCAAGACCATAAAGGTACCAGCGGGTCGGGCGGCTTTTGGCGGCATCGCTCCAGACCGCGCCCATTAAAAACGGCGGCAGCGTCGACACGAACACCACCGGCCCCTTGGCCAATAGACCCAAACCGCAGCCCAATGCGAACAAAATCCAGGATTGCCCGTGCAAATCACGCCCGGCCTTAACCAAACCCGACAGCGCCAACAACACACAGGCGGTAAGCAAGGTATCGAACATTGCACTATTGAGGAAGGCTCCCCATAGCAAACTGCCGAACAATAGCCATGGCGCCAACCGCATGGCTCTCCTATCGCCGGGCCACAATAACGCCGCCATATATCTGGTAAGATACAAGCTAACCAACCCGCACAACGGTGCAACCAGCAACAACCACAGCTCACTTACGCCGAACAGGGACCAGCCGACGTCATACAACCAAAACAATAACGGTGGCTTGTGATGGTATGGCGCCCCATTAAGATGAGGAACCAAAAAATCATGGCCATACCACATTTCCCATGCCACGGCGGCGTAGCGCGTTTCATCCAACGGAATCAAATGATGGAAGGCAATATTGACCGTAGTCATCATCAGCCAAGGAATAAAAATATCAAAGCCGTCGACGACCACGAGTTTAAGCAACTTTCTTGCCGCTGCGCCAATCGCATCACTGAAATTGGAAGCAGGAGTATTTATCCTCTTACGCATTATGACATGGTCGCTCATTTTCAATCGTACATTTACGTTTAAAACAAAGACGCAGGCACAACCCGTACCAATAACATGAAACAAAACTCGACTAACCTGGCTGTCTAAAGCCAGACGCAGATATTCAAGGTATTGCGAGCGATCACGGAAATCGAAACGTAAAATTTCCTAGCTCTCTAAGGATAGAAACTATAGGGCGAGGAAATAAAATTGGTTCAAATCCACCCTTCCAATTGGTTGATTTAAACCGCCTGTAACTGGCTTTTTAGACAACCAAGAAACACCGTTTTATCCTGCTCTCATCGAATTTGAGCATTTATCCAAGACGGCAGAAGGAGGTTAGCAGAGGATTCGACAGCAGAACGGATTTTGCTCTGACCGTCAAGGAAGGCGCGAAGGCAGAAAATGCGGGAGCAATTTTCTGCCTTGCAAAATCCGCATTTCCACCGTCCATGGCGGAAGGGGAATACGAACATAGTGTGTTGGCGGCAAAATGCCTTGTTGCGATAGTCCCGACTATTTTACTCCCCGAATGGCCACCACCAGCGTTTTTGCGCGCCAGGAACATCTTCCCTGGCTTTTCCTTCGGTGCGTTCGCGGATATTTTCCATTTGCTGTTGTCTTTGCTCCATTCCTGGCGCGTCAACGCCTTGCCTGATTTGCTGCTCCTTTTGTTCTCGCATTTGCCGCATCTCGCCTTGACCTTGCTCCATCCTTTCCCTGATTTGCCGCTCTTGTTGTTGCCGCATTTGCTGGCCGCTACCCTGCTCTTGATGAATTCTTTCGCGAATTTGTTTTTCCTGACGTTGTCGCATCTGATCGGCCCCTTGCTGTTGCTGGGAAAAACCGCCCCCCATCCGTGAACCACCCCCGCCACCGCCGCCACGTGCACCGCCAGGGCCGCCGGCATGGCTGGATGATGAAAGCGCTAAAGTAGCCGCGATTAGCAATGCACTTTGAATGATTCTCATAACCTTCACCTCGCGAAATAACAATTAATGGCGAAAAATTCCGCCCGAATCTGAAAAGTAATGTCTTCTCAGAAATCCCGCCTGTAAGCTTATCACTATAAGAACAGCGCCTACAAAAACTCGTCCGCTAGAGCGACAACGAAATAACATTCGTTTCTGTTCTCTATCCTTGCGTTGAGGCCACTGTGTATCTAAACGACTGAAGTAGACTCAAAACATGGTTCACCTCAGATATGCTATAAATGCATATCGTTTTTCACTTTTATAAACCCTTGCACGACCATTTAATAAGCGCAGGCTCATGTCCCTGAAAAAAGACCGTAATTTCGATAGTTTGATCGACAAATTCGAACGAAGAATCTATGCCACGGCCAAGGGCGACTGGCGATTAAAGTTGGTCAAGGAAGACCTGGAGTTCTTGCGGCAAAAAAACCGGCTGAATATTTGGGATGCCGGCTGCGGCTTCGCCCAGATCGGCCTATGGTTCGCCGAGCGAGGCCATCAACTGACGCTATGCGATGTCTCGAAAAAGATGTTGTGGCGCGCCAAGGAAAATTTCGCCAGAGCGGGCTTGCAGGCCGAGTTCCATCACCGCTCGGCTCAGTTGCTGGCGGCGGAATTGCTCGACTTCGACCTGGTAATGCTACATGCGGTCCTGGAATGGCTGGCCGACCCACTGACTAGTTTGCGGACGATCATGCAACGGGTAAAAGTCGGCGGCTATTTGTCGTTGCTGTTTTATAACCGCAACGCGATGGTCTACAGCAACACCTTAAAAGGCGGCTGGCGGCTGAAAAACCTTTTGAACGACAGCTACATGGGACAAGGCAATAAACTGACACCGCCCAACCCGCAATATCCCCATGAAGTCATCGCGTTATTGGAACAAGCCGGCTTCGAGATACAACGGCATACCGGCATCCGCGTATTTCACGATTATTTAACTCCAGAGGCTCTGGACCATAGCGACCGAAACGAACTGTTCGATCTGGAATACCGCTATTGCCGCCTGCCGACCTATCGCGACATGGGCCGCTACGTTCACCTTGTCTGCCGTCGCCTCAAGGCATAAAATCTCCCGGAAGCAGGTCCTTGCGCTCCCTCGGATATTTAACCACCGGTGCCATCATGAAACGCCATGTTCTCTTTCACCACATGCTTGCCAAACTAAGCCTTTACGGCCTATTTGCCTCGACCGCCTCCCTGGCCAATCCCTTGGCGGATTATGTGCATGCCACCAACCGCCACATAGCCTGGACCGTCATCTCGCAACGGCAACAAAGCTGGGGGACGCTGACACGCTTGTCGATCACGACCCAACGCTGGCGCGGACACGACTGGAAACACCAACTCGTCATCGTCAGACCTACTGTCCTTTCCCATCCGGAAACGGCATTCCTGCTGGTCGCCGGCGATGGCGACGGCGGCAATCACATCGAACAGCTAAGGACATTGGCCGAGCGCGGAGGCACCCTGGCCGCCGTGTTGACGAATGTGCCCAACCAACCGCTCTACGACGGCCGCAAGGAAGATGCGCTAATCGCCTTCAGCTTTAATCAATACTTACAGACGGGTGACGAAAGTTGGCCGCTGCTGTTTCCGATGGTCGAGAGCGTCAGCAGCGCGATGGATATACTGCAATTATTCACCTATCGCCCCGGCGAACCAATGCTGGAAAACTTCGTCGTCGGCGGCGCTTCCAAGCGCGGCTGGGCGACTTGGCTGACGGCCGCGGTCGATGACCGGGTGAAAGCCATCGCGCCGATGGTCATCGACGTATTGAATATGAAACCGCAACTGCAATGGTCGGAACAGATATATGGCCACCAAAGCGTCAAGATTCGCGACTACACCGAACTGAACCTGCATCGCAGGCACGACAGTCCGGCCATGCAAAAGCTGCGCAGTTGGGTCGACCCTTATGAGTACCGCCATTTATTGACCATGCCCAAATTATTGCTGCTGGGCACCAACGACCCCTACTGGACGGTCGATTCACTGCGTCACTATTGGCATCAATTACCAGGGCCCAAGTTGCTTTATCAAACGCCGAATGCCGGCCATAATCTCAACGGCGGCGACCAGGCCCTGCAAACGCTGGCGGCATTTTATGAAATGGTCGTCCACGATGAACCGCTGCCAAAACTAAGCTGGCGATTCGATTACAATGGGGAACGACAAGTAAAATTGCAATTGGCCAGTTCGCATAAAACCACGGCCGCGCAGCTATGGATTTCGCACTCCGACAGCCGGGATTTCCGGCCTGCCAGTTGGCACAGCGAGACGGTTTCGTTAACGGCTAGCGCCGACCGCGTCGCCACCGAATTGGCCGCCCCGGCCAACGGCTATAAAGCCTTTCTATTGGAAGTCGAGTTGCAAACCCGGCAAGGCAACCTCTATAAATTGTCGACCGAAGCCCGCGTCGCACCGGACACCGAACCATGCTATTGCTGGCGCGGCGATGATGTGCAGGCATCCAAGCCCAACCCTTGATAATCCGGCGTTTTTACATTTTGGGCCGGTCAGGAAGCGCCATCGTTATTCGCATCATTACCGCGTAAATGTTTTGCCAACATCGGACATTGGCGCCGTTGATTGCCCCAAGGGTCCCTAGAGCAATCCTCTTTCCGATATTGATAGCATATGACACATCGATTCAGCCGACGCTGATAGCGGCAATACGCCCATAGCACCAAACGGTCCAAACGATTAAACCTTGGTTTATTTTCCAAGGAGCGGACATATTGTTCGACCGACAAGGCCGCATAAAGACGCCGCGCCTGATTGATAAGCGTATCGTTATCCATCCGTAACTCTCTCGTCTAAGTAAGAAAGCGATCCCGGCCATTATAGTCCCTTGCCAATCATTTACCCTATATATTGCTCATTTTTCTGACCGACCCGGCCGACCTTGTCATGCTCGAGCATAAATGCCGAGCAAATCCATTGTTTGATCGCCCTTCCATCACAGATTTTTTTAACCTGGGTCGGCACACATTCCTATTTTTTTGGATATGATTAGAGCTGTTGGTTAACTGAATTTTTGGAGGATGACGATGACTACAATCGCAGACCCAGTCATTGGCCGCTGGTACAAAGACATAGAAAACGACCTGACCTTCACCGTGGTGGCCATCGAGGAAGACAACGACTTCATCGAAGTGCAATACCTTAATGGCGACATCGGCGAATACGACAATGAGTCATGGTACAATTCCACCATCGATTATATCGAGGCACCGGAGGACTGGAGCGCCCCCTATGACGATCTGGAACCCGACGATCTAGGCTATACCGACCCGGATATACATGACAATCCGGACCGTGACGACCTCGACTTTTCCGACTATTACGATTAGCACACCGAGCATTTTATGAAGATGAGCCCCCGGCAATTCCTTGACTGGGAATCCAAAAGTATCACCCTGCTGGCCATGTCCGGCGCCGGCAAAACGACTCTGGCCAACAAACTGCCCAAGGACAAATGGTTTCATTATTCCGGCGATTACCGCATCGGCACCAAATATTTGTCCGAACAGATTCTGGACAACATCAAGCGTCAAGCCATGGAGGTTCCGTTTTTAAGAAACCTCTTGCTCACCGATTCAATCTACATCTGCAACAACATCACCGTCGACAACTTGTCGCCGGTCTCCAGCTTTCTCGGTAAGCTGGGCGACCCAAAACAAGGCGGCTTGCCGTTGGATGAATTTAAACGCCGCCAGGCTTTGCACCGTCAGGCGGAAATCGCGGCGATGAACGATGTCCCCGACTTTATTCATAAAGCCGAGGATATTTACGGTTACAAGCATTTTCTCAACGATGCCGGCGGCAGCGTTTGCGAATTGGATTGCCCGGAAGTGATCGAACGTCTGGCCGAACACACCTTGCTCCTCTACATCAAGATCCCTCCGGAAATGGAACAAACCATCATCGAGCGCGCCAAGAGCGACCCCAAACCGCTCTATTACCGCGAGGCCTTCCTCGATGAAAAGTTGGCCGAATACATGGCGCAATTCCACCATAGCAACCCCGAAAGCATTTCTCCCGATCATTTCGCTTCATGGGTTTTTCCTGAATTATTCAAATCCAGGGTTCCCCGTTACCAGGCTATCGCCGACCAATACGGTTATACGGTGTCCGCCGACGATATCGCTCATGTCAAAGGCGAACAGGATTTTCTGCAAATCATCGCCGATGCGATCGCTCAACAATCATAGCAGGTCTTGACATGCCCCTGGTTGCCCATACCTCACTGCCCACTTTTCGCCGCCTGCACGAGGAAGGCGAAGACATTCTTTCTCCCGATCGCGCCCTTCATCAACATATCCGCGAACTGCATATCGGCTTGCTCAACATCATGCCCGATGCCGCGCTGGAGGCCACCGAACGGCAATTCTTCCGTTTGGTGGGCGCCTGTAATCAGATTGCCCAATTCCATGTCCATCCTTTCACCATCCGCGGACTGGAAAGAAGCCCGCAAGCCCAGGCCCATATCGACCACTATTACGAATCGTTCGAGCAAATCAAGCAGGACGGCCTGGATGCATTGATCATCAGCGGCGCCAACGTCACCCATGATCATTTGCAGGAAGAGGATTTCTGGCAACCCCTAACGGAGGTATTCGCCTGGGCCAAGGAAAACGTCACCTCGATTTTGTGTTCCTGTTTGGCCACGCATGCCTTGATCCAATATTGTTACGGCATCGAACGCACCCGTCTGCCCAGCAAGCGCTGGGGGGTTTTCTCGCACAAGGTATTGGACCGCAAGCACCCGTTGGTGGCCGAGATCAATACCCGCTTCGACGTGCCCCATTCCCGTTATAACGAAATCTTTCAAAACGACATGGAAGAGAAGGGCCTGAAGGTCTTGGTCGCCAGTCAGGAAGCAGGCGTGCATCTTGCCGTCAGTCCTGACGGATTTCGCATCGTCTTCTTCCAGGGGCATCCGGAATACGACGACATCAGCCTATTGAAGGAATACAAACGCGAAGTGATTCGCTATTATCATGACGAACGTCATGACTACCCGCCTTATCCGGAGCACTATTTTAACGAAACGGTGCGTCATGTTTTCGCCGACTATGAAATGCATGTCAAAACGGCTAAAAAATTCCATCAAGAGCTGCCGCCGTTTCCCGAAGACGAGATATTGGAATATCTCGACAACACCTGGCGCGATTCGGCTAAGGCGGTATTCAACAACTGGCTGGGCAAAGTTTACCAAATCACCAATCTTGACAGGCGATTACCGTTCATGGACGGCATAGACCCCAACAATCCGCTGAATCTTTAAATGCACGAACAGTTTCTGCGACAAGCTATCGAGTTGGCCTGCCATAACGTCACTGAACTGAACGGCGGCCCCTATGGCGCCATTATCGTCAAAAACGGCCGAGTCATCGCCGGCAGCGGCAACCGGGTCACGCAAAACCTCGACCCGACGGCGCATGCCGAGATCATGGCGATCAGAGAAGCCTGCCGTATTGTTAACGATTTTCAGCTGAGCGATTGCATTTTATACACCAGCTGCGAGCCTTGTCCAATGTGTCTCGGCGCCATCTACTGGGCGAGATTGGCGGAAGTCTACTATGCCAGCAACCGTTTCGATGCGGCGAGGGCCGGTTTCGACGACAACTTCATTTATGCCGAACTGGAAAAACAGCCGCAACAGCGAAAAATACTGATGCGGCAGCTATCGCTGCATGATGCACAACAGCCCTTTGAACTGTGGCATAGCCAACAGAATAAAGTACCGTATTGACCGGCACGACTCCTTGTGCCGGAAAAAACTAAACAACCACCCGCTCAAGCGGGTGGGTTCCAATAACGGACTGAAAGTCCGGATACGCGTCGACTAAACGACGCGTCTTAGTCGGGCTCCATCTTGAAATTATCGTTTGGATTAGGTTCAAAGTGATGCTCCAAATATTGCTTTATCATCTCATCAGTCATTTGCCCCACTGTGGCGCAAAAATAACCGCGGGCTCAAAAATGTCGACCCCAATATCGCTTTTTCAAGTGCGGGAACTCTTCGAACAGATAGCTCGAAGTTCGTCCCTTGATTCGCCTCATGATTTCGCTTGGGGCCATAGTCGGCGGCGCACTCACCAAAATGTGCACATGATCTTTGCTCACGACACCTTTGATAATCCGTATCTCAAAGGCTTCGCATGTCTGCCGCACCAAGTCTCTCACTCGTTCGGCTATTTCATCCTTCAGCACTTTATAACGATACTTCGTAACCCAAACAAAATGATACTCAATTTGGTAAACCGTATGGCTGCCGTATCTATAGTCCATCGCCACCTCCTTGGGCAAATTATCGCAGCTAAAGCTGACCGGCTAAAGCCGGTGGTTTAAACCTTATGATGGATAATTAAGGGGCTTCCGTCTCGGAGCTTGCCGGCTCACCTTCACTAGCCGCAGGCGTTGCCGGTTCGGTTTTTGCCTTTTTCACCTTCAACAACCAACCATCCTGGCCGAAACAACGGCCATCCATAGCGAGCGCAGTCACATGAATTCGAGCGTATTTGCCATTGATTTCGGGAGGCAGTTTAGCGGTTACGACAAAAAAATTCATTTTATCGACCACTTCGACTTTCATCGGTACTTTTCTGGCTTCGGCCGTTATCGTGGTCGGGTCGGCCCAATTGGAAACGTGAAAGGAAATTTCCGTTTCGGGGTCGACTTCGGACAAATGCACCGGTTCAAATTCCCTGAATCTCGGTTTTTTACATTTTTCGCCCTCGTCATCACCATAAGCCAGAACATTCCCAGCAAACAGCACGGCACCTGAAAATAGCGTCATTCGTAAGCATTTTTTAATTTTCATAATCAGCCTCGTTATAGTTTAATACACTCCTCGAGCTGAACTTTAATCACTTTCATGCCACAATTCAACTTCGTTTAAGCCGACAAGCCAGACATAAATACCTTATAGCTATAAGGAAATATCATTTTCATCATCTTGTTTCACGATGAAAATGCACTGAACTCTCCCGGGAAATTCTTAACTAAAAGGATTAAAGCCTACCGACAGGGGATCACAGCATGCTCATAAAAACAACCTCTTCAATCGCCAGCAGTGAAATCACCGATAAAGCGTTTTTTATAAAACGGCGGCAGCTTATCAAAGCAGCCATGGGAATGTCGGCCGCCAGCTTGCTGGCGGGCTCGAAAGATTCACTCGCCACAGACAAACACTATCAAGACATTCCAACAGGCCCCTACTCGGCCGACCTTCCGGTAACCGATTTCGAAGACGTCAGTCATTACACCAACTACTACGAATTCACGACCAATAAAACGGACTCGTCGGTACTGGCCCAGGCTTTGCCGACTTCACCCTGGCAGGTGACAGTGGAAGGCGAGGTGGAAAAACCCGGTGTTTATAACCTGGAAGACATACTTCGCGGCAATCCCCTGCAGGAACGCATATACCGCTTCCGCTGTGTCGAAGCGTGGTCCATGGTAGTGCCATGGATCGGCTTTCCGCTAGGCAACCTGCTGAAAAAATTCGGCCCCACCTCGCGCGCCAAATTTGTCGAGTTCACCACCTTATTCAATCCGGCCATCATGACCGGGCAACGTAGCAATTCGCTGGACTGGCCCTATACCGAGGGCCTACGGATCGACGAAGCCATGCATCCCTTGACTCTATTAGCGACCGGAATGTATGACGACGAGTTGCCGAAACAAAACGGCGCACCGCTCCGCTTGGTGGTGCCGTGGAAATACGGTTTTAAAAGCATCAAGGCCATCGTCAAGATTCGTCTGCAGGAAACCATGCCGGCCACGGCATGGAACAAGCGGGCTCCCGGAGAATACGGCTTTTACGCCAACGTCAACCCGGAGGTGCCGCATCCGCGCTGGAGCCAAGCACGGGAACGGGTATTGGGCGCCAGCATCTTCACGCCCAAACGCAAGACCGAAAAATTTAACGGCTACGGCGAACAAGTGGCTTCCCTTTACAGCGGCATGGACTTGCGACAATATTTCTGATGCGATTAGAACCTAACGCCTGGCGCGGGATTAAGATTGCCGCCCTTATCACCTGTTTGTCGCCATTTCTGTGGTTATGTTTGAACACCTGGCAGGACAATCTCGGCGCCAATCCGATCCAGACATTACATTTTAGACTGGGGGACTGGGCCTTACGTTTCTTATGCCTAACCTTACTGGTGACACCGTATCGGCAACTTACCGGGCAAAGCTGGCCCAGCCGCTTCCGGCGCATGCTGGGACTATTCAGTTTTTTCTACGCCAGTCTGCATTTTCTGGTGTTCATCGTGTTGGACATCTCCTTGTCCTGGGAGGCTTTCGTCGATGAAATCAAGGACAGCCCTTATATTTTATTCGGCCTGGCCACTTTCATCTTGTTATTGCCGTTGGCCGTGACTTCGAGCAAAAGCATGCAAAAGCGATTGGGTAAAAACTGGAAAAGACTGCATAGCTTAATTTATTTGGCGGCAATCACCGCAGTATTGCACTATATTTTGCTGGTTAAGTCGGACCTGACCGAGCCGTTGATTTATGCCGATATCGTACTGATTCTATTGGCATATCGCCTTTTCAAGGTGGCAAAAAAGAGGAATATATTGCTGGACAGGGCTTGAATAGCGGGCAAAAAAAAGCAGTTAATAAAAATATTAACTGCCGAAAACATTTAGGAAGAATATAACGCAACTTTAAGCTGTGTGACCTTAAAAGTTATGTTTAATATAGCAATGCATATATCAAATTAAAATGTGACATATTGTCGCAGATACAATATTTTAGAGAATTATATTAATATCGTTTATTTCAATATTTCATTTTTTCCATACTGAATGCTTTCACAAGTTCTGCCCAAATCGGAAATCTCCATCCGAGAAAACCTTAAATGGCTGTTTATTTTAAGAAATCTTATGATATCCGCAGAGGCTCTGCTGATTTTCCTGGCCACATACGGCCTAGGAATCAAGTTGCCTCGGGAACAACTGTGGCTGGTCATCCTCTCCATCGCGGCGGTCAACCTCTATACCTGGATGCGTTTGCAAACGGAGGAGGCAGTGACAGAACTGGAAATCTTTTCCCAAATATCAATCGACGTGCTGGCGATGGCGTCCCTGCTTTATTTGACCGGCGGCGCCTCCAACCCGATCATCTGGGTATTTCTACTACCACTGATTATCACCGCGATCATGTTGCCGCAAGCTTATGCCTGGAACATGGTCATTCTCACCTCATCGATCTATACCGTATTGATCGGCTATAACATCCCCTTGCCGGCGATCGAGCCACATATTCCGGACCCCAAATACCTGACGCCGGAAATGAGCCACCAGCTGCATATAATAAGTGAAAAAAATTATTTCAATCTTCACATCTTTGGTATGTGGTTCGGTTTCGTCTTCAGCGCGGGTTTGGTCGCTTTTTTCGTCGTCGAATTATCCAACACCCTGAAGGAAAGAGAGCGCAATCTGGCCGATGCCAGGGAAAGCGCATTGCGTGACGAACGGGTGGTATCCCTGGGCACCTTGGCGGCGAGTGCCGCCCATGATATGAGCACGCCGTTGGGCACCATCGCAATCCTGACGCATGAAATTCGCCAGGAATTTCCCGAACATCGCTATCCCGATCTACACGAAAAAATGGCCATCGTCGAACAACAAATCGCCCGCTGCAAAGAGGCCTTGTCCGTCATGTCCGCTTCCGCCGGTGAGCTGCGCGCCGAATCCGGCAAAGTCATGCCAGTGTCCGAATATTTTGACGAAGTGCTCAACCAATGGCGTGCCCACAACCCCTCGACCAAGCTCAATCTCTTTGTTTCAACCGATATTTTCACGGAAGCCAAGATCATCGCCGACCGTACGCTGACCCATTCCATTATCAATATTCTCAACAATGCGGCGCGCGCCACGCCGGAAGACAAAGGTATCGAATTTCATACCGACTGGGACCGGGAACAATTACATTTGCGGATACGCGACTTCGGGCCAGGACTGCCGGCGGAATATTTGGACTTGGTTGGTCAACAGCCGGTCACCAGTAAACAGCAAGGCATGGGTGTCGGTCTGTTTTTAACGTATTCCACCATCAGGCGCCTAGGCGGTACAATACATTTCGACAATCTTGAAACAGGTGGGGCTTGCATCGATATCACCCTGCCCTTACTGGCAACGGAGAGTAACGATGATGTCTTTGGAGACGGATAAACCTAACTTACTACTGGTGGATGACGATGAAACTTTTTGTTCCGTATTGAAACCCGCCCTGGAAAAAAGAAACTTCCTGGTCAGTGTTGCTCATGATGTTAAAACCGGAATCCTGTTGGCCGAACAAACCGATCCGGAATATGCCGTCATTGATTTGCGTATCGGCCACGAATCCGGCTTGGAAATGGTCAAAAAACTAATCTCGCTGGACAGCAATACCCGTATCGTCATGCTGACCGGTTTCGCCAGCATCGCTACCGCGGTCGAAGCCATCAAGCTGGGCGCTATCCACTACCTAACCAAACCGGCCAATGCCGATGAAATCGTCTCCGCCTTGAACAAGAACCAAGGCGACTCCTCGGTTCCCATTAGCGAAAATCCATTGTCGGTAAAACGCTTGGAATGGGAGCATCTGCAAAAGGTCTTGATGCAGCACGACGGTAATATATCGGCCGCGGCGCGCGCGTTGCACATGCACCGCAGGACCCTGCAACGCAAACTGGAAAAACGCCCGGTCAGAGAATAGGACAACAAACTATTTTTGATATTGATGGTGGCAGCGGCTGCCTCGGCGCGCATTTGCCCAGAGCGGCTCCGAATTATCCTTGATTCGCGGAAAAGCGCCGTTTCCTTTCCCCGCTAATTACCGGCTGGGCTCCTGGTCGATAACCTCGCCCATTTTCTTGCCCGGCCGGACACGTCCCTGATAAGTCAAGACCGTGCCCAGGGCGAAGCCTCCCTTGCTATCGGCCAGCTTGGCCTTTTGCTCCCAGGTCCACATATGCCCGTCCTTCGAATCGATAATGAAGACTTTCGGCATAAAACTACCCGACTGGCCAGACCTGCCGCCTTCGTGCAACACGATGGCCCGATAGCGGCCATCATCTTCGGCGGCTACCGGGGAATTTGCCGACGGCAGCAATAAACCGATAACTGGTCCAACAAGACTGTGAATAAGCCGCCGCTTAATTGATCGTTTCATGCCCTTCCCCTATCGATTAAAAGAGATCTAGCCCCATCCACTATTGTCCCCGCCTGCTGTCAAACGATAGCGAAATCAAGGCCGCAACGTCGGACGGAATAATGACTTAGGCCTTGCGCTTCAGCTTCAACTTGGCCTCGTTCCATAAACCATCGAGTTCCGCCAATTCGCAATCGCGCAGTTCGCGGCCGGACTCTTCTACCTGGCGTTCGATATAATTAAAACGGCGAGTGAATTTCCGGGTCGCTTCCTTCAGCGCGATTTCCGGGTTGACTTTTAAGTGGCGGGCCAGATTCACCACGACTAACAATAAATCGCCGACCTCTTCCTGGATATGGGGTTGATCGCCGGCGTGCCATGCCTCCCTGACTTCCTGCAATTCCTCCATAACCTTATCGAATACCGGTTCGGTTTCCGGCCAGTCGAAACCGTGAGACGCGGCGCGGTTCTGGATCTTCTCGCATTGCACCAGCGCCGGCAGACTCTTGGCCACCCCGTCGAGCACACTTTCGTTTTCATCGCCCGCGCGTTTGCTTTTGCGCTCCCGGGCCTTGGCCTCGTCCCAGGCGCGCTGCCGTTCCTCGTCGCTGTCATAACGGGCATCGGCAAAAACATGGGGATGGCGGCGAACCAATTTATCGCTGATTGCGGCGGCGACTTGCTCGAAATCGAACAGCCCGCGTTCCTCGGCGATGCGGGAATGGAACACCACCTGCAGCAGCAAGTCGCCCAATTCGGAACGCAAATCCTCCAAATCGTTACGTTCGATCGCGTCAGCGACCTCGTAGGCTTCTTCGATAGTATAGGGAATCAGGCTATAAAAATCTTGTTTCAAGTCCCAGGCGCAGCCATCCTCGGGATGGCGTAACTGCGCCATGATCGTGAGTAGTTTCTCGATATTAGCTAAACTCAAAACGACGAACCGAAGTTTTCGATATAGCGTTCCTGAAAAGTTTCCAGCGAGAAAAAGTGGTTCTGGGTGCCATTATGCTCGATCTTGATCGCACCCAGCAGCGAGGCAATGCGGCCGGTGGTTTCCCAGTCGTATTCGTTCATCAAGCCATACAGCAAACCGGCGCGAAAGGCGTCGCCGCAGCCGGTCGGGTCCATCAGCGCTTTCGGCTTGGCCGGCGGAATCTCCAAGCATTGACCGTCGGTATAGATTTTCGCGCCCTTGCTACCCAACGTGACGATCAACGCATCGACTTTTTCCGCCATTTGCTCCAAGGACAGGCCGGTGCGTTCCTGCATCAATTCCGATTCATAATCGTTGAAAGTCGCGTATGTGGCCAAATCCATAAAACGCAGCAGTTCGACCTCGTTGAACATCGGCATGCCCTGGCCCGGATCGAAAATAAACGGGATACCCAATTCGGCGAATTGCTCCGCGTGCAATTGCATCCCTTCCTTGCCGTCGGGCGAAACGATACCGATGCTGATGCCGGCATTCTCCGGCACCGAATTCAGATGCGATAAATTCATCGCGCCGGGATGGAATGCGGTGATCTGATTATCTTCCTCGTCTGTGGTGATATAGGCCTGGCCGGTATAGTTATCGTCCACAATCTTGATATGTTCGCTGGAGATGCCGCATTGGCTCAGCCACTGCGCATAGGGTTCGAAATCATGACCCACGGTCGCCATGACCTTCGGTTCCTCGCCCAACAGTTTCAGATTATAGGCGATGTTACCGGCACAACCGCCATATTCCCTGCGCATGACCGGCACCAGAAATGAGACATTGAGGATATGGACCTTTTCCGGCAGGATGTGATTCTTAAACTTGTCATGAAAAACCATGATCGTGTCGTATGCCATGGATCCGCAAATTAATGCACTCATCTATCTTCCTCTTAAAATATAATCATTGCCCAGGTAAACGCCGCCCAGGCCAACGTCAAAAAAACCGCCGCCGAGCCGATGTCCTTGGCCCGGCCGGATAACTCATGGTGCTCCAATCCAACCCTGTCCACCACCGATTCCAAGGCGGAATTCAGCAGTTCCGTCACCAGCACCAGCACCATGCTGCCGATCAACAACAGTTTTTCGATGGTATTGCCGCCCAGCCAGAAAGCCAGCGGCGTCGTCACCAAAAATAATAACACTTCCTGACGGAACGCTTCCTCATGTCGCCAGGTTGCCTTGAAGCCGGCCAGGGAGAAGAAGAAAGCGTTATAAATTCGTTTTATTCCCTTCGCGTTTTGATTTGCCATATTACATCAGTTAAGTTGCCGTCGCGAGCGTCTCCCCCAAAACGCCCGACCTATTGTTTCAGTTATTCTTCCACCATCTTGCTGTAGCCGTCGGCGTCCAGCAATTGCTCCAGTTCCGACGGATCGCTGGCTTTGATGGCGAACATCCAGCAAGCGAAGGCATCTTCATTGACCCGTTCCGGTTCGTCGTTCAGCGCCTCGTTGACTTCCACCACCTCGCCGCCGACCGGGCTGTATAAATCCGACGCGGTTTTGACCGACTCCACCACCGCGCATTGCTCGCCTTGAGCCAGTTGCCGCCCCACTTCCGGTAACTCGACGAATACCAGATCCCCCAATTCCGACTGGGCAAAGTCCGTAATCCCGACCCGCACGACATTATCGGCTTCCAGTTTGGCCCATTCATGGGTTTTGGCATATTTCAGATTTTCCGGCATATCAGTCATAGTTTCTCTCTCAAATTCAAGCGGGATAAGATATAAAAAGGATAACGTTCTGAGTGTGAAAAACAACAAAAATTTAATTCCCTTGCAGACAATCCGTATAATCGTCCATTTGTATCCGTACCTCCTTGTTTATCGATGATTGTCTTACGTCATGTCGCCATTACCTTGCTATTGGTCCTTTCTGGTAACAGCTTTGCAACCGCGGACGATGACGATACTAACTCCAGCGAAACAATTGTTTTGATCGGCGGCCATCGCTTACTCGAACTGGACGCCCAAACCCGCAAAAACGCCGGCATCGAAACCGTGCCAGCCCAAGCGCGCCGCTACCGTCCCGAAATGGAAGCATACGGCAAGGTACTCGACATCACGCCGCTGCTCAATCTGCGCCTGCAATTGATGACCGCCAAGGTACGCCACGACAGCGCCGCCGAAAAAAACCGCCTGTCCCGGGCCGGCATGACGCGCCTGCAAGACCTGCATCGAAACGATGCCGTATCGACCCGCCAATTACAGGAACAATTAGCGCAATGGCAAACGGACCGCGCCTTGGCCGACGAAACGGCGCTGCAACGGCGAATGACCATTGTCTCAAGCCTGCAACAGTGGGGCAATAAGCTGACGGACTGGTTTACCCAGGCCTCTTCGCCCGAAGCGGATGATATCATCCGCCATAAGAAACAATTATTACAAATCACCTTGCCGACCGGTGTCGTTCTGCCGGACGATGTCGCCAGCATCCGCATCTTTGTCAGCGGCGACCCACATAACGCCATTGCGGCGCAACTGGTCGATGCCGCCCCCCAGGTCGACCCCCTGACACAGGGCCGGCAATATTTCTTCCTCGCCGACAATACCGATCTACCGTCGGGCCTGCACGTGACCGCGTTGATTCCCAGCCAAAACGACAGTCTTGACGGCGTTGTCATACCCCGCGCGGCCCTGCTATGGCACATGGGGCAGGCCTTTGTCTTTATCGAAATCGACGACGGTCGGTTCGTCCGCCGCGATATCGAGAGTTATCGGGAATTGGAAGGCGATTACTTCGTTTCCTCAGCCATTAAAAATGGGGAGCGCGTGGTGAGCAAAGGCGCCCAGACCTTGCTGTCGCAGCAATTGCGCGCGCAAATTCCTGACGAAGACGATGATGACTAATTTGAAGAAAAGTTGGATAACAATCAAATGACTCCGAGCATCGGAACCAGCTGAGAGGCTAAGATGCACGAATCGTTTCTAAGGTTCTGCTGACCACTTCAGTATTTCCCGGAGCACAAGGATGCACGGCCAAAATCGATCGCGTTAAGTGTCTGATTTTAAGAGATTAAGGTAAATCGCATTTTCCTTAACCGGGTGCCAAGAAATCCAGGACGGATTTATTCAGCGTCTCCCTAATGGTTACACCCTATCAGATACAATGCCATAACATATAAGCCCGCCACGCTTAACACAATAGCCACCCGACTGCTCGGCGAGAATCGAATACCCTCGTTTTTTTATCTGAATATTGCTACGGCGTTAACGATAAAAAAATATTAATTTCTTTTATCGCAAAAAACTGATTTTGACTGCTAATATCTGTAGGAAAATATTGCAAATTTCTACGCTGTAAATTCATCATGCAATCAGGCCAGTCTGCTCAACATGCACGATCCCAGATCAAGGCCGAGCTGGTAGCGCATTTATATAGAAATGCTCCCCTTTCTTATGCTTTTACCATTCTTAATGGCTTTTTATTAGCATTCTTACAACGAGCAGTCATCTCACTGGAGATTCTGTCGACATGGTTTATGTTGCTTTTAGTAATAACGTTAATCAGGTGGGCACTCGTTGTTGCATACAATAATAACTATTTCAAAAAACTTGATGTAGACGATTGGAACACCCTTTATCTTTGGGGAACGGGTTTCGCCGGATGCGTTTGGGCAAGTGCGGCCAAATATCTTTTCCCCCCTAATAATATCGATCATCAGCTTTTTGTCGTTTTTGTCCTGGCCGGGATGACGGCTGCGAGTGTTTCTGTGCTTGCCGCCCGGATGAAGGCATTTTTCTTTTTTACAGCACCAATCTTAATCACATTGTCCTTACAGATTTATTTGTTTGGAAGCACGCTATCATCGCCCATGGCTATGATGATCATACTTTATTTAATTGGATTATCCGTAGCCGCTCGAGAAACCCATAGAACAATCATGACGTCATTGGAATTGCGCTTTGACAATCGTATGTTAATGAAGGAGATTCGTGACAGGCAACTTGCAGAAGAAGCGCTGCATCAGCAGAAAGAAAGGTTACAAATTACCTTTTCCGCCATGGGAGAAGGAGTAATTATTACCGATTCAAATGGCTTAATCGAATACATTAACCCCGCCGCCGAAAAAATCAGCGGTTGGTTGAATAGCGATGTGATACATAAAAAAACTGAAGAAATTTTTACTTATTTCAATGAGGAAACGGGCAATCAACAACTTCCGGCTATTCTGAACTCATTAATGAACCCTGCCTGTTCAAGGCAGAATCATTTATTGCGTACAAAAAATGGAGAACACAGACTTATCGAAGAAATCGCAACACCATTAATGGATCGGTCGGGCAGTATTATCGTTGGCGCGGTGGCCATTATTCGCGATATCACTCAAGCCAACGAGTATAGCCGGCAACTTGCTTTCCAAGCGAGTCATGATGCATTGACACGCCTCCCCAACAGGTCATTGCTCTGCGACCGTTTGGAGCATGCCATTTCGAAAGCCAAACGCACCAACTGTATGGTGGCAGTGCTTTTTATGGATTTGGATCGGTTCAAACAAATCAACGATAGCCTTGGCCATGCGGCGGGCGACGAATTACTGTGCGGAGTTGCCCAACAAATCGAGGCAAGTGTCAGAGAAGGGGACACTGTTGCAAGACTGGGAGGCGATGAATTCGTTGTTGTGTTGGAGGATATCCAAGATTTATCTCACGTCACGAGCGTTGCGCAAAAGATCATTAACCATCTCGCCCATCCACTGACGATTGAAAACCAGGAAATTACGGCCAACCTAAGTATTGGCATCGCCGTGTATCCGCGTGATGGCCCGGACGTTGAAACACTGCTAAAGCATGCGGATACGGCGATGTACCAGACCAAAAAATTTGGCCACGAGAAAATCCAATTCTACTTTGCCGAAATGAGTACGCAGGCAGTCGAAAGATTAAAACTGGAGCAACAACTTCAACACGCCGTTATACGCAATGAATTAGAGTTATTTTATCAACCTCGGGTCAATATAAAAAAGCGCAAAATTGTCGGTTTTGAAGCGTTGGTCAGATGGCGAATGTCGCCGAACATACTGGTGCCTCCCTCTGAATTTATTCATATCGCAGAAGAAACCGGAACGATTTTAAAAATAGGCGAATGGGTGCTTTTCCATGCCTGCCAACAGGCGCGACGCTGGCATATCAGCGGGAATCCCGATCTGCATATAGCGGTAAATCTTTCCGCTCGTCAAATTCGAAGTCCTAATATCGTTGAATTAGTTGCCAACATGTTGCAACAAACCCAATTGAAACCTGAAACGCTCGAGCTGGAAATTACCGAAAGCATTTTTCTACACGATCTCGACCATGCGATAGCTACTTTGCGAAAGCTGAAGGCGTTAGGCATTAAGCTAGCGATTGACGACTTTGGCACAGGATACAGTTCGCTAACCTATATCAAGCGATTTCCGATCGACATTCTTAAGATTGACCGATCGTTTGTTCAAGATCTTGATAACGACCTTATCAATTCGGCCATTGTTCCTACGATTATTACTTTGGCACATAACTTGAACCTGGAAGTTATTGCCGAAGGGGTAGAAGACGAAATGCAACAAAAATATTTAAATGATTTAGGCTGTATTGATTATCAAGGCTTTTTGTTCAGCAAACCATTGCCAGAACCGGAGGCAACCGAACTACTAAAATCTGATGACGCCTTGTTTAACAATTTCAACGCAAGTTGAATAACTAAACAACCACCCGCTCAAGCGGGTGGGTTCCAATAACGGACTGAAAGTCCGGATACGCGTCGACTAAACGACGCGTCTTAGTCGGGCTCCATCTTGAAATTATCGTTTGGATTAGGTTCAAAGTGATGCTCCAAATATTGCTTTATCATCTCATCAGTCATTTGCCCCACTGTGGCGCAAAAATAACCGCGGGCTCAAAAATGTCGACCCCAATATCGCTTTTTCAAGTGCGGGAACTCTTCGAACAGATAGCTCGAAGTTCGTCCCTTGATTCGCCTCATGATTTCGCTTGGGGCCATAGTCGGCGGCGCACTCACCAAAATGTGCACATGATCTTTGCTCACGACACCTTTGATAATCCGTATCTCAAAGGCTTCGCATGTCTGCCGCACCAAGTCTCTCACTCGTTCGGCTATTTCATCCTTCAGCACTTTATAACGATACTTCGTAACCCAAACAAAATGATACTCAATTTGGTAAACCGTATGGCTGCCGTATCTATAGTCCATCGCCACCTCCTTGGGCAAATTATCGCAGCTAAAGCTGACCGGCTAAAGCCGGTGGTTTAAACCTTATGATGGATAATTAATCCACTCATCAATCCTGTTAATGGGCGACTGTTTAGCGAATTACTCCCTAAGAAATGAACAGATTTCTTTTGATCAAACCATTCACGGATTTCAGAATGACCAGAAACCTTGGCGCTTGTTTGATTTCGGCGTTTTGCATTTCTAACAGTCAGGCTGCCGGATTTGCGGTATTAGAACAAACGGTTAGGGGCCTCGGCGTCGCTTACGCAGGTGCGACGGCAGGAGGTGAGGATATTAGCACCATTTTTTATAATCCGGCGGGCCTTTCTGAATATACAGGCACCGAGATCATATCGGGGGGACACCTGGTATTATCAAACACTCGATTTGATGCCACCGGCTCATCGGATATACTCAATCGGCCGTTGGGAGCGAACGAATCCGTCACGTTAAACGAACAAACACTCATTCCCAATCTTTATTTTGCCACCGACTTGATGGGGCCCTTCCGTCTGGGTATGGGCGTAACGGTTCCGTTCGGGCTCGGGACTCGTTTTTCGGCCGATTGGCAGGGGCGATATGAAGCGATTGATTCCGAGTTGCAATCATTGGATATCAATCCCGTTATTTCATATAAAGTAAACGATAAATTTTCTTTAGGTTTTGGCGTCAGTGCGCAATATGTTGATGTCGAATTAAGTCGTGCGATCGATTTCGGTACGCTCTGTTTTGCCCAATTTGGGGCTGCGCCTTGCTCAGGATTATCTTTAGCGCCGCAGGGAGCCGATGGCAAAGTTGAATTAACCGGTAATGGGTGGAACTGGGGCTATAATGCCGGCCTGTTATTCAAACCGCTGGAGAATTTACGTATCGGATTAGCCTATCGGTCGGAGATCCACCACAAAATTTCCGGGAAAGCCGAGTTTCAAGTGCCCGCTAACGCCGAAATATTCAAAGCATCCGGCGCATTCAAAGACACCTCAATTACCGCCGAGTCATATGTGCCGGCAAATTTTTCATTCGGGATCAGTTTTCGAGCTAATCCTCGATTAACGCTGCTATTCGATCTGACCTGGACCGAATGGAAGCGGGTAAATAAATTGTCGGTTCAGTACGACAACCCTTCTCAGCCCCCAACTTCCCTGACTTTTGCGTTTAAAAATACTACTCGAGCCTCAGTTGGATGGATATACGATATCAATCAGACACTCTCGATCCGCTCAGGCTTTACCTTCGATGAGTCGCCGGTCAAGGATTCCCGCACCCGGACCTTTCAAGTCCCGGACAGCGACCGCTATTGGTTAGCAACCGGCCTTAACTATCATCCTTATTCCAACGTGACGTTTAATTTCTCCTATGCCCATATATTTCTTAACGATGCGGCGATTGATCGTGAAGATGTCTATGGGCATAGCATACAGGGACGTTTCGAATCACAGATTGACCTTTTCAGTGCGGAATTGCGCTTCAGTTTTTAATTGATCTCGCCACGCCCAATCAGACTGGCTACCAGCTCGATTTCATCCCTGTTGGCCAGGTCATTACACACTGATGGAAGTTGGTCGCCCTTTGGGAGTCAGCTAAACAACTGTCAGTCGAACCGTGAAATCAATCGCTGGAAAATTGTAAGGCCTGACGCCGACTGAATTTATAGGATGAGCCTCCTGCGTCGGCAGCATCCTATTGCGCATCTTATTGTTTTACCATTCAGGATCGATGTTCTAAAATCTTTTTTTGCCGCCCCTAAAAACATAATTTAATTCAAACCTACTCTTGAAACCGCCATAACAAACCCGAATCATTACAACCAAATCAAGGCATGGCGCTATCGTGAAACTCTTCCAATCGCTTCAATAACGGCGTAAAGCCATTCAGCGATTGCTTGATGGCCGAGATATCGAAACTATCGATCCGGCTATTTAAATTATGGGCATAATCCGCAAGTAACCCGAGCGGATATTGTTCGGCCAACGCCACCAACTGATCGGAAAATATTTGAATATCGGAAATATTGTTGTTTTTCGAGATGGCTCGGCATTGCGGCATCAACGCCTGTAATTGCCGCAAAATCTCGGGGAGATACGTCAACTCTTCCTCGCTCAGGGAAACTCCTGGCGGCGGCTGTTCGTTCGGTGACGGTTCGTCGTGGGGCAGGAATTTACTCAACTCCTTGAATAAATCGGCTTTCAACACCGGTTTTTTCAGATAACCATCGAAATGCTCGCTGCGGATACGCTCGAATTCATCGGTCATGACCGACGCGGTCAACGCGACGATCGGCACCTTGGAAAAAGACTTGATTTCCCGGGCCGCCCGATAACCGTCCATGACCGGCATGCGAATATCCATCAGAATCAAATCGAATACTTGTTGCCTGGCCAAATTTACGGCTTCCAAACCGTTCTTCGCTTCGACCGCCTCCAGTTCGGTCTCGGCAAAACCGGCCAACAATAAGCTACGGTTATCCTCGACATCGTCTACCACCAGAATGGTGGCGGGATGAAACCGCACTTGCCCGTCCCTTGCCGGAGCACCGCTTTCTTGCGCGAAGCTCAGCGAGGAGATGGCGACATCGCTCAGCTTGATGGTGAATACCGAACCCTTTCCGGGCTGGCTTCGCAGGCTGATCCGTCCGCCCATCATATCGACCAGGCGTTTGCTAATGGACAAGCCCAATCCGGTGCCGCCGTATTTCTTGATATCCTGGCCGCAGGATTGCTCGAACTCCTGAAAAATGATCTGCTCCTGGTCTGCCGAAATACCGATACCGCTGTCTTCGACATCGATCAGCAAATCCAGTTTGCTGTGAATGTCGTCTTCGTTATCGGTGCGGGCCTTGACGCGGATATAACCCTGCTCGGTAAATTTGACGGCATTCCCGATCAGGTTGAACAACACCTGGCGCAATCGGGCCGAATCCAACAGCAGGTTAGACGGAATCACCGGATCGATATCGAGAATGAAGTCGATATTTTTCTCCCGCATCTTCATCAGGAAAATATCGCCCAGCTCGCTGAACAATTCATGGGGATTGCAGGGCGTCTTGACAATCTGCAATTTGCCGGCCTCGATCTTGGATAAATCCAAGATATCGTTGATCAAGGCCAACAAGCTATTGCCGGCCGAGCGTATCGTTTTGACGAAGGATTTCAGTCTCGGTTCTACGAGCTGTTCGTCCAACAGCTCGGTGAAACCGATAATGGCATTCATCGGCGTGCGAATCTCGTGGCTCATATTGGCCAGAAACTCCGACTTGGCACGGCTCGCCTGCTCGGCCTGAAGCTTGGCCTGCTCCAATTCGCGTTCGGTCCGCTTGATCTTGCTGATGTCCCAATTGATACCGACGAATTGACATGCCTGCTTGCCGTGCTCGACCACACTGATCCCGGAATAAATGGTCCGGCTATCGCCGTCGGGATGAGAAATGCGAAATTCGATATGCCGTTGCCCCCCTTGTTTCAGCAAATCGTTGAAACAATGCCGCATGCCAGCGCGATCATCGGGATGCAGCGTTTCCAACCACCGCTTCCAGGAGACGGTAGCGGTTTTCTCCAAACCGTAAATCTCGTGCATTTTATCGTCGAAAATAAACTCCGCCTCATCTCGCAACCCTTGATTGCAATTAAATTCCCATACCCCCAGGGCCACCGCATCGGCCGCCAACCTGAAACGGCGGTTCAACGCGGCCAACGCCTGTTCGCTGCGCTTGCGTTGCAGGACTTCGTCGGCAAGCCGCCTGTTCCAATACCAAAACACGAACAAAACCAGCAATAAAACGGACGCGACCTGGGCCAGCAACGTGTAATCGGTCCGGGCGGCGAACTTCGCCTTGCCCCAATTCTGCAGGATTTGTTGTTTCCGGTTCTGGTCGATAGCCGCCAGGGCCTTGTTCAACAGCGGACTAAACAACCACCCGCTCAAGCGGGTGGGTTCCAATAACGGACTGAAAGTCCGGATACGCGTCGACTAAACGACGCGTCTTAGTCGGGCTCCATCTTGAAATTATCGTTTGGATTAGGTTCAAAGTGATGCTCCAAATATTGCTTTATCATCTCATCAGTCATTTGCCCCACTGTGGCGCAAAAATAACCGCGGGCTCAAAAATGTCGACCCCAATATCGCTTTTTCAAGTGCGGGAACTCTTCGAACAGATAGCTCGAAGTTCGTCCCTTGATTCGCCTCATGATTTCGCTTGGGGCCATAGTCGGCGGCGCACTCACCAAAATGTGCACATGATCTTTGCTCACGACACCTTTGATAATCCGTATCTCAAAGGCTTCGCATGTCTGCCGCACCAAGTCTCTCACTCGTTCGGCTATTTCATCCTTCAGCACTTTATAACGATACTTCGTAACCCAAACAAAATGATACTCAATTTGGTAAACCGTATGGCTGCCGTATCTATAGTCCATCGCCACCTCCTTGGGCAAATTATCGCAGCTAAAGCTGACCGGCTAAAGCCGGTGGTTTAAACCTTATGATGGATAATTAACGGGGCGAATTCCTGGCGCACCCCAAAAGCCAACTGCGTGGTGAACTCGGTTTTGCCGACGATACGCACATTGTTGATGCCCAATTCGGCGATCTGATAGCTGGCCTGGGCCAGCGTGCAGAGCAAGGCATCGACCTTGCCGGTGGATACCGCGGTTACCCCCTCCTGTATGGTCGCCACCTCGGCAAATTCGATGTCGGGATAATTCTCCTTGATTCTCGACACATACCCGTAATCCTTGATCACCGCCAGCTTGCGTTGCTTGATTTGCTCGATGCCGTCGACATAATCCTCGGCCTCGTCCATGACGATGACCACGGGGCTCGACAGATAAGGCCGGGTGAATTGCAATTCCGCCTTCAAATCCGAATCCGCCGTTTCCGACAAGACGTCGACCTGGCCCGTCCTGGCCTTGCCGATCGACTCGCTCCAGGTGGCCGTCGGTATGATTTCGAACTCGATCGGCAACATTTGTTCGATAAGCCGTAAATGATCGGCAACGATACCGATATAGCGCCCCCTGCTATCGAACGCTTCATAAGGCAGCCAGTTGGGGTTGCCGCTGAACCGAACCTTCGGATGCTCGCTCAACCACTGCCTTTGCGCAGGCGTCAAACCGATTCGCTTGATAGTTTCCAATGGTTCGCCGCCGAACCATTTGTCCTGAATCTCTTTTTTGTCTTGTTCCGCAATCGCCGCCAACGCCTTATCCAAAATACCGACCAACTCGGGCTTGTCGTGCGGCACCGCCATATACAGCTTCCTCGCCTCGCCCGGCGGCAACACCTTGAACGGACGGATCGTCGTGATGCTATTTTTTTTCAATACATGACTGATGACCGAATGGGATTCGATCAAAATATCCGCCTTTTTTTCGATGACGCTTTCCACCGCCGCCAGCAAGCTATCGACCAGAAAAATTTTCCATTCCGGAAATTGTTTCTTGACGGTATCGAGATGGAGATAACCCCTAGGAATGGCGACGGTTTTACCGTTCAAATCCGCCAAAGTCGAAGCCTCGATATCGTCGCGGATGAAGACATAATCCAGCATCAATTGATAGGGCCGGGTAAAGGTCAAATAGCGGCCACGCGCCTCGGAATAATAAACGACCGGCAACAAATCCAGCGTTCCTCGCTTGGCGCTTTCCAGCAAATTCGGCCACTCATCGACCACCGCCTGGAATTGCAAACCGGTGCTGCGGGCGATCAAGTCCAGGAAATCCCGCGCCACGCCATCGTGTTCACCGTGCTCATTGACGAAATCGTAAGGCGTCCAGTCTTTCTCCGCGCCATAACGGACCACCGGATTGCGTTCGAGCCAGGCTCGTTCCTGCGCGGTCAATGTCAGAGTGTGGCGGTCGGCTTCAGGCATTTTACCTAGCCAACGTTCGTAAATAGTCCGCTTTTCCTGCTCGGTAATGGCGTCCAACCCTTTTTGCACGATCGACGCCAATTCCGGCGCGCCCTTGCGCGTCACTATATGAATGTTTTTTTTGCCCAATTCTCGGGTGGAACGAAACGGCACGATCGTATTGATGCCTTCTTTCTTAAAGGTATAGGTCAACGAGGCATAGGTGTCATACAGCAGGTCGGCCCGGTTTTCCAGTACCGCATCGATGGCGCCGCTGAAACTGTCGACCGTTACGATCTTTATTTGCGGAAAATGCTTTTCGATCAGCTCGGCGTGGGCATAGTTTTTCGGTATCGCAACCCGTTTGCCGTTCAAATCCCGCAACGTTTTCACGGCGAGATCGTCGCGCACGAAAAAATAATCCAACATTTCGAAATAGGGCTTGGAAAAATGAAGATAACGCGCGCGTTCGTCGGTGTAATACACCGCTCCTAACAAATCGATTTTCTGCTCGCGGATTTTCTGCAGGTTCCGGCTCCATTGATCGATCGTCACCTTGAGCTTCAGGCCGGTCTTTTGAGCGATCAATTGCAGATAGTCGTTGGCGATCCCGCTGTAGCGGCCGTTGTCGTCGACGAAATTGAACGGCATCCAATCGGGACTGCCGCCGACAACGACCTGCGGATGCTGCCTGAGCCAGGCCTTCTCCGCCGCACTGAGCGCCACCACCGCCTGTTGTTTCGCTTCGGCCATGCGGTAAAAAAAACTCTCCTCGATGCGGCTGGACTTGACGAATCCCAAGCGCCGATAATCTTCGGCGGCCTGCCGGTATCGCTTGGGATCGACCGAGCCGACTTCGATCAAATCAGGGATAATCATTTGCCGAGTCGTACGCGCTTCATATTGCAAATAAGCCTCGGACAAATGGGGTGCGTATTTGCTGCGAATCAAGCGAATCATTTCATCCGGGTGGGCCAAAGCGTAATGCCAACCTTTGACGGTCGCCCGGCTCATTTTCTCGACGCGTTGAGGGTGTTGTTCGAGTTCTTTTTTCGAAGTGAACAAATTATCGCCGTAAAAATCGATGCCGTAATTCTGTGGATTGATGATATTGACGTCGATCCCCCGTTCTTTCAACCGAAACGGTTGCGAAGTCGAATAGGCGGAGACGACATCGGTTTTGCCGTCGATGAAATTTCGGTAAGGGTACCTGCCGAACGGCACTTGCCGGATTTTGGACAAATCGCCCAAGGTATTCAGCAGCAACGCATTCAGCGAGGCATCGCCCTGATTGTTGGAATTGAACGCGACCCTTTTGCCGACCATTTCGTAGGGACTGACGATGCCGGAATCGCGGCGGGACAGAAACACCAACGGCGAATGCTGGAAAAATTGGTTGACTAGGACCACCGGCCGCCCTTGTAGGTGATAGACCAACAAGGCGCTGTCGGAAATGCCATAATCGGCTTTGTCGGCCAATACCCGCTCGACCAAATCCCCGGAAAAATCCATTTCCTTCAGCGTCACATCGAGCCCGGCATCACGGTAATAGCCTTGCTCCAATGCGGCATAATAGCCGGCAAACTGGAAACCGTGCGTCCATTTCAATTGAATGCTGACCGCTTCGGGAGCCGCTTGTAACCCGAAGTTCCAAAAGAAAAGCGATAAGACGAGCAACCAACGTACAACCGGCAGCAGCACGCTGCCGAATAATAACGCCAAATAGAGAGGGCGAATTGTTGTGATCGAGACTTTCGTCTGAGGAATCGGCATGAGCAAATGAACGATGTCGAAAAACTTAAGTCATCCGCACTATCTGTTCGAATTCGTCGATATGCTCCAGAAAAATGGCCACCAGCTCCGGGTCGAAATGCTTGCCATTCTGATCCTGAATGTAGACGATGACTTCATCCATATCCCAGGCGGTCTTGTAACAACGGGAATGCGTCAAGGCATCGAAGACATCCGCCAGCGCAACGATGCGACCGTACATATGAATTTCCGCGCCTTGCAATTGGCGCGGATAACCGCTGCCGTCCCACTTTTCATGGTGCTCGTGGGCGATGATTGCCGCGGCCTTGATCAAGCGCCGGTCGGAACAGCACAAAAGTTCGTGGGCGTTGCTGGTATGTTTCTTCATGGCTTCGAACTCTTCGGCCGTATAACGTCCCGGCTTATGCAAAATTTCGTGAGGCACGGTCATCTTGCCGATATCGTGCATCGGCGAGGCATGAAACAGCACTTCGGCGTCATCCTCGGTCAAGGCCGGGTGATAACGCGCCAACAACGCCGATATCTCCGCCACTCGCCGAATATGCTTGCCGGTCTCGTCGGAGGTCGATTCCATCAACTCGGTCAGCATGAAAATCATTTCCTTCTGATTTTCCTCCAACTCGGTCAATAAGCGCTTATGTTCGTATTCGATTTTGGTTTCCAGCGCGATATTGTGGCGTTGCAGCAATCGCCTGGCGCGGTACAACTGGATATGGTTTCTGGTCCTAGCCAATAACTCATCGGCATGAAACGGTTTGGTGATGTAATCCACCGCCCCCAGGGAAAAGCCTTTACTAATGGAATCGACATCGACTTTGGCCGTCAAAAAAATAACCGGAATTTCGCTAGTCAATGGGTTTTCTTTCAGACGTTTGCACACCTCGAAGCCATCTATTGCCGGCATCATGACATCGAGCAATATCAAATCGAATTTCTCCGCGCCTTGCTCCACCAATTCGACCGCTTCGCTTCCTTGCGTGGCGAAGGAAAAATCGTAACTGTCCTCCTTGAGTATGTTCATGGCGACTTGAATATTATCGGCGATATCGTCGACGATCAGGATATGCGTATTACAATGCATGATTCGGTCCGTAACTACTTGTTCCGGTTAAGCATAGTCGCAATACCCACTGATGTCCATGACTAGACTAATAGCGCACGAGGCCCATTTCTCTAACGTGTTAAGTTTAGCGCTCGACTACCATATCACAGGAAAGGTCCCTTGCTATTCTCCCCCTCGATTTCCATTTCCAGGTTAAACTAACCGACCGTTATCACAACTTTTCAATACCACGTTTTATCCTCGAATCATGCTCTCGACCCTGGTCCGCTTCTCCATTCGCTATTCCGGCATCGTCATAGCCCTAGCCTTATTGATACTGGCTTACGGCTTCTACCGCTTTTCCACCGCCGGCCTCGATATTTTTCCCGAGTTTTCGCCGAAGCAAGTCGTTATTCAAACCGAAGCGCCCGGTTTTTCCGCGGAACAGGTCGAAATCCTGGTCACGCAGCCGATAGAAACCGCGATCGGCGGTTTGATCGGCCTGCAGTCGGTGCGCTCCGAATCGATCCAGGGCTTGTCGATCATCACCGCGACGTTCGCGGAAGATAGCGACACCTATCGTAACCGCCAACAAGTCAGCGAACGCCTGACCGCCTTGAGCGGCCAACTTCCTCCCGGCATCATACCCGTGCCGGTGCCGCTGTCATCGTCCTCGGCCACGGTACTGACCATCGGCCTCAATTCAGACAGTAAAAGCCTGATGGAATTGCGCGATCTGGTCGACTGGACCATCGTGCCGCGCCTGTTGTCGGTGCCCGGCGTGGCCGATGTCAATATTTTCGGCGGCGAGATCCGTCAATTGCAGATTCAGATCGACCCCGAACGGTTACGCCGCTTCCAATTGGCTATCGACGATATCGTCATGGCCGCCGGACAGGCAGGCGCCATCAGCGGCGGCGGTTTCATCGAAAACAACAACCAACGCTTCACGCTGCAATTGGCCGGCCAACCGACGACCCCCGAGCAATTTGCCCAGATCGTCGTCAAACGTCTGTATGGCAAATCCATTACCCTGGGCGATGTCTGCCATATCGGCTACGCTCCCGCCCCGCCCATCGGCGCGGCGCAGATCATGGGCCGACCGGGTATCGTCATGATGGTGATCGGCCAGTACGGCGCCAACACGCTGTCGGTGTCGCGCCAGGTGGAAGCAGCGCTGGAAGAATTCGACACCCTGTTCCAGAAGCAGGATATTCGCTTTTATTCCCACCTGTTTCGACCGGCCGATTACATCGAACGCTCGGTCGCCAACCTGAGCGGCCATTTATTGATCGGCGGTTTATTCGTGTTACTGGTCTTGTACCTGTTCCTGTTCAATTTCCGCACCGCCTTCATCTCGGCGCTGGCCATTCCGCTATCGTTGATCAGTGCCGTCATCGTGCTGCTGGAAACCGGAGTGAACCTTAACATCATGGTGCTGGGCGGCCTGGCGATCGCGCTCGGGGAAGTGGTCGACGACGCCATTATCGACACCGAAAACATCTTCCGCCGCCTGCGGGAAAACCGTACGCGCCCCAATCCCCAAAGTATCGTGACGGTGGTTTACGAGGCGTCCATGGAAGTTAGAAGTTCGGTCGTTTACGCCAGCTTCATCGTCGCCCTCGTATTCGTACCGCTGTTGACGCTGCCCGGCGTTGCCGGACGACTGTTTTCGCCGCTGGGCTTTTCCTACATTCTGGCGATATTGATGTCGCTGCTGGTGGCCCTGACGCTGACTCCGGCGCTGTGTTATCTGCTGCTCGGCAACAGACGCATCGAGGAAAACGACCCGCCCGCTATCCGGGTCATCAAACCCTTTTATCAACGCTTGTTGCATGGCGTCAGCCGCCATTTCCGCCTGGTGGCGCTGGCCAGCGCCGCGATTTGCGCAGTCGGCTTACTAAGTTTTCTGCGCCTGGAACATAAGTTTCTGCCGGAACTTCGCGAAGGCCACTACATCGTCCACACCACCAGCCTGCCCGGTACCTCGTTATCGGAATCGATCCGCGTCGGCACGCAATTGACCCGACAATTCCTCGACATTCCCGGCGTCGAATCGGTATCGCAATGGGCCGGGCGCGCCCAACGCGGCGCCGACACCTACGGCAGCCATTACAGCGAATACGAAGTGCACCTACAGCCGATGTCCGGTACCGAGCAACAACAGATACTCGACCGCTTGCGCGCCATATTGGCAGATTTTCCCGGCATACTGTTCGAAGCCAATACCTTTCTAACCGAGCGCGTCGACGAAACCATCTCCGGCTATACCTCGCCGGTGGTAGTCAACATTTACGGCCATGACCTGAACCAATTGGATCGACTCGCGCAACAGGTCGCCCAAATCATGCGCGGCATCGAGGGCGCCAGCGACGTGCAATTGCGCTCGCCGCCCGGCACGCCGTTGCTGCAAATCGAGTTGAATCTGGAACGTCTGCGTTTTTACGGTCTCGAGCCCGCGCAAGTAATGGGCGTATTGCAAGCCGCCTATGAAGGTCGCGTGGTCGGCAAAAACCTAGTCGGCAACCGCATCTACGATGTCGCCGTGGCGCTGACGCCGGAACTACGCCGAGATCCCGACTCGTTGCGCCAACTACCGCTAAAAAACATGGAAGGGCAATTGCTGACCCTGGACCGGGTCGCGGACATCCGCCATGGCGAAAGCCGTTACAACATCCTGCACCAGAATGCCCAGCGCAAACAAACCGTCACCGCCGATATTATCGACCGCGACATGGAAGCATTCATGCGCGAACTGAAAACGCGGGTGTTTAACGACATTCAATTCCCCAGCGGCAGCTACCCGGAATTTACCGGCGCGGCCATGGAACAGGCCCAGGCCCGCCGCGACCTGATTTTGCATTCGTTGCTGGCCGGCTGCGGCGCGTTGATCTTCATCTATATCGCCATCGGCAGCATACGGCACATGCTGCTGACGCTGGTCAACCTGCCGTTTTCGTTGATCGGCGGCGTCGCCGCCGTGCTTTTCACCGGCGCGACGTTGTCGGTCGGCTCCATCGTCGGCTTCGTCACCCTGTTCGGCATCACCGTGCGCAACAGTATCATGTTGATTTCGCATTACCGCCATTTGGTGGAAATCGACGGCAAGCCCTGGAATCTCGACACCGTCATTCAGGGCGCGCAAGAACGTTTGCCTTCCATTTTGATGACGGCCTTGGTCACCGCGTTGGCGATGTTCCCTATCGCCTTCAATAGCGACAACCCGGGACGCGAAATCATGGGGCCGATGGCCGCCATTATCATCGGCGGACTGGCCTCGTCCACCCTGTTGAATCTACTATTGTTACCGGCTATTTTGCTGCGTTACGGCAAATTCAGCGCCAGCAAATAGTTTACTTTTTAATCATATACTGATATTTATAAACAACCACCTTATGCCATCGATAATGCCATGACGAACAATATCCCTTCCATTCGAAAAATCGGCGAAATCCTGGTCGACAGTTTCCATTACCTTGCCCTATTCGGCATCGGCGCGACTATCGTCTGGTCGGCCGTTTATGCTTATCTGGATATGATGCGCGCCGGCCACGCCACGCTGGAAGACATTCTGCTGCTGTTCATCTACCTGGAATTGGGGGCGATGGTCGGCACCTATTTCAAGACCCACCGCCTGCCGGTGCAGTTTCTGATCTACATAGCCATCACCGCCCTGTCGCGCCATTTGGTGATCGATGTGCAAAAGGTTTCGGACGACTTCCACGTTTACCTGCTGCTCGGCATTACGTTTTCGATCGCGATACTGAGCGGCGCAGTCTGGATGCTGTCGTATACCGGTAAGAATTACGGCTGTCCGGAAGATGTACAGACAAAAAATAACCAACAGGAATCGTGCGAGGAAAAATAGAGAGGCGCCAGCTCACGTCGTTTTATTGCCGGTCGATTAACGGGTTTTGTAACGATAACCCGATTATTGATCATTTCCTAGCGGCTTTCCGCGCTCAGGCTGCCCCACCTCATACTCGTCACAAGGTGAATTTCCTTCTTCCTTGTGACTGAGCTGGAACTAGCGGACATGTTTCGGCGAAGCATCAATACCCTCGCCTTCAACACCAATAGGCTATCGTACCAACTTGGCCGAAAACGAGGGATTTTTGTCCTTGTACTTCTTCCTGGATAAGAGCAAGATCAATCATCAGATTTCCTAATTATTTTCCGATGTTATTCGGTTAATCATCGTTATCTGACTGAAAGCCATATCCGCCAGCCGCATAAGGAGGACGTATGACTCAATTTACTTTTGTCCCCTCTAGGCCTCTACCAAAGGAACGACCGGCAAGAAAGATTGCCATGGTGGTTTACTCCTTAGCCGAGGTACTGGATATAACCGGCCCATACGAAGTCTTTTCCTTTGCCAGTATGATTATGCAAAGAAGCGGTGTGACCGATCATCCGGCCTATCAAATCGAAATATTCGCAGACCGGCCAGGGCCGATAAGAACATTGTCGGGACTCGAAATTATTGCGAATCGCTCATATCATGACCTAGTCGATGATATCGACACGCTCTTCATTCCAGGTGGAGACGTCACCGCCGAATCGGCTTCTGGCGATTGTGAATCGGTCTTGACCAATTTGACGCTGTTGGATTGGATTAAAGCCATGGCTCCCAAGGTTAGGCGGCTCGCTTCAGTCTGTAGCGGTGCTTTTCTCCTGGCGCACTGCGGTTTGCTCGACAACCGCCGCGCCACCACCCATTGGGACTTCAGCGAAGCTTTACAAAAAAACTACCCGGCCATAAAAGTCGATCCGGATAAAATCTTTATCCGAGACGGCAATATTTACTCCTCCGGCGGCATCACTTCGGGCATCGATCTCGCCCTCTCCATGCTGGAAGAGGATTGGGGCCGAGAAGTCGCGCTTTATATTGCCCGCTATTTAGTCGTTTTTCTTAAACGTCCCGGCGGTCAATCGCAATTCAGTACTTATTTGACCTGCGAATCCTCGAATCGCCCCGATATTCGAGAATTACAGGCCTGGATTATCGACAATCCTGCAGAAAATCATCATGTCGACTTACTCGCCGAACGCATGGCTATGAGTCCACGAAATTTTTCCCGAACTTTTTTACTAGAAACCGGCATGACGCCCGGAAAATTTGTCGAAAGAGTCCGTATCGATGCCGCACGCCATTATCTGGAACAAAACAACCTGTCTATAGAAACCGTTGCTGACAAGGCCGGTTTTATGGACGCCGAAAAAATGCGTCGAACGTTCATTCGCCATCTCGGCGTCAATCCGAAACATTATCGCGAACGTTTCAGCAGCCAAAACGTTTTTTAAATTATCTACCACTCTGCATGGGGAGGTGTATCATGCGTATTCTTCTTGTTTCCTCGGCATTTTCCGGTCTCACCCAGCGCTTTTACACCGAACTCAAGGAAGCGGGCTACACGGTGTCGGTCGAATTACATTCGGGAGACTCCGAACAATTGATGGAAGGGGTAGCTTTATTCAAACCCGATTTAATTATTTGTCCGTTTTTAACCCACCGCATTCCCAATATGCTTTTCGAAAGCACGACTTGCTTGATCGTCCACCCCGGTATCAAAGGCGACCGGGGGCCCTCTTCCCTCGACTGGGCCATACAAAACGGCGTCGGGGAATGGGGCGTGACCTTGTTGGAAGCCAGGGAAGAAATGGATGCAGGCGATATCTGGACGAGCAAAACATTTCCGATGCGGCTGGCGAGCAAAAGCAGCATCTTCAATCGGGAAGTGACGCAAGCCGCCATCGACTGCTTATGGGAAGCACTGACTTATTTCGAAGCACCAGATTTCAAGCCGGAACCATTGGATTACACGAACCCCAACGTCAAGGGAAAACTATTACCTTTCATGAAACAGCCAGAACGTGCCATCGATTGGAAAAGGCATAGAACCAATGAAGTGCTCAGACGCATTCATGCCGCCGATGGCAGCCCGGGATTACTGGACGAAATCCATGGCCAACCCTTCTATCTGTTTAACGCCCATCAAGCGACAGGATTCAACGGCAAGCCCGGAGAAATTATCGCCACGACCGAGCACGCCATTTGCCGGGCGACCGTCGACGGGGCCGTCTGGATTGGACATTTGCAACCTAAATTGGAAACCGGCAAGGGCATTAAACTACCGGCCACGATGGCATTGCAAAACCTAATACCCGAAGCCGAGAAAACGCATCCGATCAAAACCCTGTTTGGCAAAAATCCCAAGAAACTTGACATCGATTATCTTCAACCAGGACGCCAACTGCCATTCCAGGAAGTATGGTACGAAGTCGAAGAAGACGTCGCCTATCTCCACTTCGCCTTCCACAACGGTGGCATGAGCACGGCACAATGCCGTCTGTTGCTGAAAGTCTACAGGCATGTGGCAACCCTTGAAGCCAAAGTTATCGTGCTGATGGGAGGAACCGATTCCTGGTCGAATGGCATTCACCTCAACCATATCGAAAATTCCGAAAATCCGGCGGACGAGTCCTGGGCCAATATCAATGCGATCGACGACCTGATTTACCAAATCATCACAACGTTGGATAAAGTCACGATTGCCGCCGTCGCGGGCAATGCCGGCGCCGGCGGCGCGATTTTGGCAATCGCCCCGGACAAGGTATTCGTTCGGGCCGGCGTCGTATTCAATCCACACTATAAAAACATGGGCGAACTATACGGCTCGGAATACTGGACTTATTTATTACCTAAACGGGTAGGACTGGATATCGCCATGGATTTGACCGAACAACGCTTGCCCATTGGCAGCAAGAAAGCCTGGCAAATAGGCTTGGTAGACAAAGTCCTCGATAAACAACATGAAATTTTCTATGCGCAAGTCAAACACCTGGCTAAAACCTATTGCGCGGACAGCGAAGCCCTACGCAATTGGCTGGACGAAAAAGCCAGAATCCGCTGTTTCGATGAATCTAACAAAGCATTATCGTCTTATCGACAATTCGAATTAACGCAAATGTATGCTAATTTTTATGGTAATGAGCAATACCATCAGGCCCGTAAAAAATTCGTTTACAAACTTGCAAGCGGTCCGGGTACCCCATTAAACATCGCAACACACCGCCAAACACCCGCTATGACCGCTAACGTTTCTCCCGGAAGTTTGGGTCATTTTATTTGGCAGGATGTTTTGCAAGTGGGCAACGAACAAGTTGACAAAGAACACCGGGATGTTTTCATACTAGCCAACAAACTGTTCGATGACACGGAGCAAATGGACAGATTGCGGCATATTGAACAGCTGCTGCAACACGTCCAGGAACATTTCAGCGCCGAGGAAAAGCTGATGAAAAAATCAAAGTACGCCGAGCGCGACGAGCATTGTCACGAACACCGAATGATGCTCAAACATATGGAGGAAATGAAACGTGTCGCTAATCAACAGGCCTGGACGCCGCTATTCATTGAAAACTTCATGAATACCTGGAGCAAACATATCCTGCACAGCGATATTAAGTTAAGCGGGACAGTAAAAAATCAACCTTTAATAGCTGTTAACTGAATACCGAACAACCAATATTTTTAAACGCTCTAACAAAAACCGATAAAAACGAATCATGACGACAAAAGACATTCAACAAGCACTCAAGGACGCAGGTTTCGATCCAGGACCGATCGATGGTGTCAGAGGCAGAAACACCATCAAGGCGATCAAGCAGTTTCAAGCCGCCAATGGCTTGGCAGTAGACGGTCTGCTCGGACCTGAGACTAGTGTCGTGTTATTCGGCAACCAAGCCCGCGCCCCCGTTGAATTTCAAATTCCCGCCACCGTGCCTTGGCTGGAAGAAGCCCACATGCTACTCGGGATACAAGAGCGTCCGGGCCGGGGCTCGAACGAGGCCATTCTCGATTGGGCGGAGGATTTGGAGCTCCATTCCTATAATGACGACGACATTCCGTGGTGCGGTTTATTCGTTGCCCATTGCGTGGGCTCGCAAATGACGGAAGAAGCCTTGCCGACCAATCCGTTGGGAGCGCGCAATTGGGCCAAATTCGGGCATGAAGTCTCGCCGCGGCTGGGCTCGGTGATGGTTTTCTGGCGCGGCAGTCCGAACGGCTGGAAAGGCCATGTCGGCTTCTATTGGGCGGAAGACGACGAAGCCTACCATATATTGGGCGGCAATCAATCCAACTCGGTCAGCATTACCCGTCTTGCAAAAAATCGCTTGCTTTCCGCTCGCTGGCCGTCCACCGGCCTGTCGGATGGCGGGGTGGTCCGGACTGCGGCCAAGAACGGCCGACTGCTATCCACCAATGAAGCCTGATTTGCTAATAATGCGGGCAGGCCGACAAAACAGCTAACTGGGGAAAAGCGCCAGCATGGCTCATGCCGTCAATGAAGGACGCGCTGGCGCTTGCTGCAACCGGCAATAAATGCGGCCCCTTCCCGGCTAAGGACTTAGTTGCTACTAATGTCACCATTATGGCGCCCATGCTCCAGCGCTCATCGTTATACACATCCTTATGTTTGCCACGTCATTCCGGCAGGATAGCCGATTTGCATTAACCCGAAGGGCAGTCTACAAGAAAGTAGATTGTGAATCCAAGCTACATGGATGTATAACGCCATCCTTGGCACTGGATACCCTCTTCCCGGCGGGTATGACGACGAGTGCTGCAGCGTTGCCGCGGGACGCAAAGCGGCCTGCGCATGCATGTCCATGCTGGAGCATGGATACGATTACAATGAGCGTCCGGGAAGTTATTTTTACCAACGATCATTTCCGCAATAATTTCCGCGCCAGCTTTTGCGCGGTCTTTTTCTGTTTCGCGGTCAGTGCCACGTCTTCTCGATTGACCTTCCCTATCCATAACACGCCGACCGGCTTGGCATGTAGCAATTTGGACAGCATTTTCAAGGCCGACAACGCAGCGGTCAAATAACGCCCCATCCAGGCCGGCGCGGCGGACGAAGACACCAACAGCGACCGCTTGTTCAGCGTCTTATTCCGGATTTTCGGAATCGGCTCGCCCCAGGGCCAGTAACCGAAACCGGCGCAACGCTCCATGAATTTGCGCGTCAGGGCATTAACATTATTCATATTCACTGGCGCGCCGAGGACCAGATAATCGGCCTCGCCGATTCTGTCCAACAGGGGATTCATCTCATCATCGATGACGCAGCGCCCCCTCGCATCGCCTGCCGCCTGCATGCATTCGCGGCAATTGGTGCAAAATTCGATATACTGATCCAGCAGGTAGATTTTTTCCGTTTCCACGCCGAACCGTTCGACCTCATTGAGAATCTCGTCGACTGCCGAATCGATCGCCCCCTGCTTCCGATAGCTGCCGACGAGGGCGACGAGTTTACGTGGTTCCCCTTCATTCATATTCCCCTCCTCCCCATTGGCGTGACGACATGGGCTGGATGAAACCTTGACCTTTTTCGTGGAAACTTGGCCACAGAGCGATCACCACGATTTTAACGGTCGTTGAATCATCGAAACCGCAGGAGGCCCGCCCTCCGGCCGAAGGCGGCACTCCTACAAAACACATCAAGCATTCGACCTCGTTACCCGGTCCTCGGGTTCCTTGGCTTTGCCGCTAAGCCTCGTCATCCCACAAAATCGGAAACGCCTTGCGTACACGTTCGAGATGCGCGTCCTCGACATTTTTCCCTCGCAGCGTCACCAACAAGGCATAAATATCGTGGCTGTCCACTTCGAAGGTTTGCTTGGGCCCCGAATCCAACCTTTTCGACAAACGCTTGATCGTCGTATGCATCGGCAGCGGTTTCGGCACCGGCCGCGCTGCCGGTCGGGCCAACTCGTTTTCGATGATCTCTTTTTCGTTACCGGGCGGCGCCTGCAACGCCTTGCGCAAAATGTCCTTGGCGCGGGACCAGGAAAGATCGCCGGAAGCCAGTTTCTCGCGCATCGGTTCCGTCGTCAACGGAGCATAGCGGATGATATCATCGATCCAACTAACGCTTTTGTCGAAGAAATCGGCAATGCGTTCCTTGGACCAATTGGCGTTATTGAGATAAATGACGGTCTGAAAATAATCGGTGATCCGCGTATCGACGCGATCGGAATTCAATTTTAAATTGAGCGCCTTGATCTCGTCGGGATCGCCGGTTACAACACGAACATCCACGCGGTCGAAATAACCGGGATTATCTCGGCGAATACCTTGAATCGCCTCCATACGATGAAAGCCCCCCACCAGGTAATATTCCCTGCCGTTTCGTTCCCACACCACTAACGGCTCGAACAAGCCGTTGGCGACGATATCTTTTTCCAAATGAGCGACCTTAGCCATATCGAGGTCTCTATGGTTGGTCAGCGTATGATGAAATTCGATCTGTTCGATCGGCAAATATTCGTACCGTTTGGTAGCTAGCATGGTTTGATCTCGTATTAGAAGTGATATAAGGAGAAGAGCAGCGAAAATTCTAACCCTTGTGCGACAGTCATTACAATGGTTTTAACCAGTGTGAATTTGCTATTTATGAAATAGACGCTGCTCTCTTAACACAATAAAAAGCGGTGAGTTTATTAATTGTCCATCTTAAGGTTTACACCACCGACCGTTTATTCATTCGTGGATAGGATATCTCTATATATACTGTCAATCTTTGAAAAATCCTCTCCAAAACAGCCTAACATTGAAAAGTGCCCCATGCGTGATGGAATTATTTCTAATTCACTTTTAACGATAAATTGCTGTTCATACATACAGTCCTCTACGGGTACAAACATATCTTTTTCAAATGCTATCACACGCGTTATAGCCGTTATACGTTCTAGAGCCATTTTGAGGTTGTTTTTGTAATGCTTACTTGAATCGCCATTTTTCCATTTTTCAGCCAGGACCAATAAAACATTCGGATCCGTAGGCAAAAACCAGGCTTCCCAGAAATCTGTCAGAAACTGCTGCATATTTTCAAACCCCAGTCGTTTCCAATCTTCACATTTGTAAAATCCGGTACTACATCCCATCAATGCAAAAACACGCGCAAGACGCTTCAGTCCCGCTACACAAGCATGTGGCTCTTTATATTCACCGTTTTCCCAGGCTGGATCCGATTTTAATGCTTCACAAAACACCTCAACATATAAGCGGTCATGGGGTGTGCATCTAGCAGTCCCCGCGATCGGTACAGCACGCTTTACCATGTCTGGATAGCGAATCGCCCATTCATAGGTTTGCTGGGCGCCCATAGACCAACCAGTCACCAATTGCAATTCGCTTATTCCAAAATGTTCGGTTAATAATTGGTATTGTGCTTCGACATCGTCACCAATTGATAAACGAGGAAATCTAGACATTGCCTGGGCTTCATTTGCATTTTGTGGTGAAGTGGAAAGCCCATTACCTAGTTGATTAGGCAGAATAATGCAATATTTAGTCGGATCTAAAGCAAAGCCTTCACCAATGTAATGCTCCATGTGTTTGGATGTTCCTGAAAACATAATGGTCATCAGGATAGCATTATCCTTAGCTTCATTTAGTTTCCCATGAACCGCGTAAGCTAACTTGGCATCGGTCAGTATCTCTCCGGACTCCAGCATAAAGTTACCAAGTTCAAAATATTCAAAAGGTCCATGCTGTTCTTGACTGTAAAATGTATTTTCAAACATCGTACTCCCCCCCCGGTTAGTTACTATAAAGCTTTTGTGGATTTTATGTAACTGTTTCCAAACCACAATCTATGAAACAGATTTGATGTCTGATTGACACCTTTAATCGTAAGGCATAATCAGAATGCCCAACCTTTTAAGTGGTGTCGTAGAGAAGTATTTGGTAGCCAGAATAAAAATACGATATTTAATTTACGCAATTAAAAACTTGCTTTTTTATCTATGCGCCTCTAACGTTTTCTTTATTAAGTGAGCGTGATGAATACGTCAGGTTTTCAACGGTTAGAATCAATAAACTTTTTGATGCAAAGAGACCCGAATCCTGAATTCTTGGAAAAAGTAATTTTCTAAGCTGCCTGTGCGGCAGTGAACTGCGATCAAGAGCAGGTTGTTTAAGCTGTGGCTTTCTAAGCTGCCTGTGCGGCAGTGAACAATACGACTTGCGTACCGATACAGGAACTGGCTTTCTAAGCTGCCTGTGCGGCAGTGAACCTTAAAAAGTACCGACTGACTAATTTATGTTATTTCTAAGCTGCCTGTGCGGCAGTGAACTTGTTTAGAATTTATTAAATATTTTTGCCAACTTTCTAAGCTGCCTGTGCGGCAGTGAACGTGTTTCTCAGTTGTTTAAAATACCGGATCATTTTCTAAGCTGCCTGTGCGGCAGTGAACTGTAGCCGTCTGGTATTGATGGGGATCCATGATTTCTAAGCTGCCTGTGCGGCAGTGAACAAGAATCAGCAATCTGGCTATCAGACAATTGATTTCTAAGCTGCCTGTGCGGCAGTGAACACTCATCGTCTCAGATTGTTTGTGCCATTTTAATTTCTAAGCTGCCTGTGCGGCAGTGAACAATTGTCGCGCTTGTTGCTGCGAAGTTAGCAATTTCTAAGCTGCCTGTGCGGCAGTGAACCCAAATCGATCTTTTTAACGCATAAAAAAAAGTTTCTAAGCTGCCTGTGCGGCAGTGAACGCTGCCGGGGCTGTCGGTTTTGTCATGTTGAATTTCTAAGCTGCCTGTGCGGCAGTGAACATCTGTTGGCAGGGTCGTGGCTGCGTGCAAATTTTCTAAGCTGCCTGTGCGGCAGTGAACTACTACGAACAAATGCATTCGTGTGTCCGCTTTTTCTAAGCTGCCTGTGCGGCAGTGAACGATACTAGATCACAAAAAGACATTGATTTATTTTTCTAAGCTGCCTGTGCGGCAGTGAACGTCTGAACCGCATCATGACGGGACGCCACACTTTTCTAAGCTGCCTGTGCGGCAGTGAACTATTATGTATTTCGCCGTTTATAGCGCCCGTATTTCTAAGCTGCCTGTGCGGCAGTGAACTGATGTTTGACAAAACCGAATTTGCTCTCTGATTTCTAAGCTGCCTGTGCGGCAGTGAACCGATGTGGGCAATACCAATGCCTTGCCTATGTTTTCTAAGCTGCCTGTGCGGCAGTGAACCTAGCTTACTGTTATAACCCGATGCCACTAGCTTTCTAAGCTGCCTGTGCGGCAGTGAACCGGGTTCGGGTTCGACATGAATAACCCGTTGTTTTCTAAGCTGCCTGTGCGGCAGTGAACTTGCACTGGAATAACGCCAATGTTCTGGTCGGTTTCTAAGCTGCCTGTGCGGCAGTGAACTAAGCCAGCCGCCACCCTCGGCACGTTTGGATTTTCTAAGCTGCCTGTGCGGCAGTGAACTACACCAATTTCGGCAACGTAACGATTTCAAGATTTCTAAGCTGCCTGTGCGGCAGTGAACATCATTCGATAAAAATTTCACCCTAGGCGGCTTTTCTAAGCTGCCTGTGCGGCAGTGAACTCATGCCATATCTTTTTAACGTCTTTGTCCTTTTTCTAAGCTGCCTGTGCGGCAGTGAACGGATACGTGAGAGGGTAATAAATGATTAGATCTTTCTAAGCTGCCTGTGCGGCAGTGAACTTTAAGGCGTAACTGTGGACTTTTCAAGTTTTTTTCTAAGCTGCCTGTGCGGCAGTGAACTTTAAGGCGTAACTGTGGACTTTTCAAGTTTTTTTCTAAGCTGCCTGTGCGGCAGTGAACAGCGGAAAAACGCATTCTGTATTTATGCAACCTTTCTAAGCTGCCTGTGCGGCAGTGAACCTTCCTGCACAGTGTGAAGTTGATATATCTATTTTCTAAGCTGCCTGTGCGGCAGTGAACACGGCAACGGCATAAATGAATCATTACACGCTTTTCTAAGCTGCCTGTGCGGCAGTGAACGATTAGCATATAATGCTGCTGTTCATATGTGTGTTTCTAAGCTGCCTGTGCGGCAGTGAACGAGTACAAAGGATTGTTGCACCAGCTTAAAGCTTTCTAAGCTGCCTGTGCGGCAGTGAACTCAGTACCGCCCACGGCTTACGGCAGTCGTGTTTTCTAAGCTGCCTGTGCGGCAGTGAACAATGTATTAGGGTTTTAAGATCATCAGTCAAATTTCTAAGCTGCCTGTGCGGCAGTGAACCTGATTACACTTCTCGTAATATAGTAATTGATTTTCTAAGCTGCCTGTGCGGCAGTGAACCAACTGATAATGAAGAAGCGAGGATTACACAATTTCTAAGCTGCCTGTGCGGCAGTGAACGTTCGACGAGTACAACAATTAACAACCCGGACTTTCTAAGCTGCCTGTGCGGCAGTGAACAAAGTTTGACCAGACTGGATACGAGCAAGTGTTTTCTAAGCTGCCTGTGCGGCAGTGAACGACCAAGCTAATAATGCAGTAGGAGGAATTGATTTCTAAGCTGCCTGTGCGGCAGTGAACCTGCACCTGCTAAAACAATTTCAAATAAAACTTTTCTAAGCTGCCTGTGCGGCAGTGAACCCGGTGCCGGTGCCGATACCGGTGCCGATGCCTTTCTAAGCTGCCTGTGCGGCAGTGAACGTATGATGCTTATGATACTGACCAAAAGTTTATTTCTAAGCTGCCTGTGCGGCAGTGAACAATCACCTTTAGTCGATCAGTGGGAGTATAAATTTCTAAGCTGCCTGTGCGGCAGTGAACTCCTGGGTAATGCCAACTAATACTTCCTTTTTTTTCTAAGCTGCCTGTGCGGCAGTGAACTTGAATAAGACCGGTTCTTTGCCTCAGGGTACTTTCTAAGCTGCCTGTGCGGCAGTGAACGAAAAAATAAAAGTGAGCTGCAATGTTCTTCATTTCTAAGCTGCCTGTGCGGCAGTGAACAAAAATAAGAAGCAGCAAACAGTTAGCCTCCTTTTCTAAGCTGCCTGTGCGGCAGTGAACTTCAGGAACATCTAAGCCTGATAATTATACTCATTTCTAAGCTGCCTGTGCGGCAGTGAACTTCGTCTTTTTCTTGGGGTGTATCACTGGGTTTTTCTAAGCTGCCTGTGCGGCAGTGAACTCTTTTTTGATTGTCTACTCTACTTTTATATCTTTCTAAGCTGCCTGTGCGGCAGTGAACTCAGACTCAGTACATTCATGAGTGGGAAGCGATTTCTAAGCTGCCTGTGCGGCAGTGAACAATAACCGGAGCCTTCAAGGAAATGTCGGCTTTTTCTAAGCTGCCTGTGCGGCAGTGAACAGTTGGTGCAGTAAAAATAAAAGCTGAAAAAATTTCTAAGCTGCCTGTGCGGCAGTGAACGTTTATGCGTTAGAAAATAATCGTTTACAAACTTTCTAAGCTGCCTGTGCGGCAGTGAACAAACATCTCGTAATGGTTTAAGTTCATCACATTTTCTAAGCTGCCTGTGCGGCAGTGAACTCTTTTTTGATTGTTTACTCTACTTTTATATCTTTCTAAGCTGCCTGTGCGGCAGTGAACGTTTATTTTATAGTACAAGATTTGGAATCTGTTTTCTAAGCTGCCTGTGCGGCAGTGAACTACCACGACTTAAAACATAACCACCCAAACGATTTCTAAGCTGCCTGTGCGGCAGTGAACAATGGGCGAGGATTGGCTGGGTTGTTTCTCAATTTCTAAGCTGCCTGTGCGGCAGTGAACAGCCTATGCAGCTGTTCCTACTAACCGATGTATTTCTAAGCTGCCTGTGCGGCAGTGAACACAATATGAAGGCAGAAAAAACCTTCCGTACATTTCTAAGCTGCCTGTGCGGCAGTGAACGGGGAAACCTCGGCCGTTTTTTTTTGTTTAATTTTTCTAAGCTGCCTGTGCGGCAGTGAACTGATGTTATCGGATGCCCAAATGATTACACATTTTCTAAGCTGCCTGTGCGGCAGTGAACTATTACACACCCCCCGATAATGATTTATAGATTTTCTAAGCTGCCTGTGCGGCAGTGAACGTTGGCAAAGAGATGATTGATTTGACTGAAATTTTCTAAGCTGCCTGTGCGGCAGTGAACTTAGAAATTTATACTCCCACTGATCGACTAAATTTCTAAGCTGCCTGTGCGGCAGTGAACTGTAGTATAAAACTCAAAAAAATAATGGCAACAGCTACTTATCCCAAAATAGCCGTTTTAACCATTATTTTTTGCTGTCTTATAACTTATTGATTTTTCCGTATTGTTAAAGAGCTTAAATTTTTTTGGGTCAAATCACAAAATTTCCGGGATTAAGCAAATACCCCGCCAAAAGCTTCCACGCCCATTCCGGAATTGAGTTCCGCTTAGACTCGTTTGCCATTTCTCTCGTTACCACGCTCCTGCGTGGTAACGCATACGGGTTTTACCAATCCTTACAAACCTCAATCAGCGCATTTTGACCAAGATAATTCCTTGCACTGGAATAACGCCAATGTTCTGGTCGGTCGACATATCCGCGTTTTACCGGGTTTTGATGAATGTAATCAACCTTCTGTCGCATCATTTCAACATTTTGAATCCATTCCGGATGACAACCCTCCTGCCAGAATTGATAAGCACGATCAATTTTGTGCGCTTTTTTATAAAACGCCAATTGATCGAGAATCCGTACAACATTATGTTGATGAAGATAGGCAAGCAATTCCTTGGACGTATAAGATTTAAAGCGGGCCAAGTCACGGCCTAATTGCTTACTTTGAACCACTAAATGCATGTGATTCTCCAAAATCACAAAGGCGTATAACTTCAAGCCTTCTTCGGTCAAATGCTCTAACGAATCCAGCAAGATAGATACCGTTGCCGGACGTGTGAATACCGGTATCCAATGTAAAACCGTCAGTGTGACAAAATGCGGTAATTCGTCGTCAACGATTTTATAGCGACTTCTACCCATTCTGAAACTCCGTATGCATTCCCACCGTGGACGGTGGGAACGAGATTGGTTTTCGGCCTACTTAAACCAAGGAACGGTAGCGGTTTTACTTAAGCCAAATTGATCAAACTCTCCTTGCACCGGTTTATCCATCAACTTGCTAAACGCAATATAGCGCCTGTGCAAATGCCCATTGGATGCACTCTGTAATTCCAGAAATGGATTGTCCAATCCCTTTTGAAACATCCTGGCTTTGTATTGCTTAACTTCACTTTTCCGGATAGAGCCACGCTTAATCAAACGTTTGAGCTTTGCCGGTGACATCGTGCTCTGGATACGCGACACAATGCGATATTGAACTTGGTCGGGTATTGATTGAACTGGAGAAATTGTGCAATAGCCGATCAAGCCACCTAACCAGTCACCTTGTTGCAAAGCTTCTAGTCGCTTTTCCGTAGCATGAACTCTAATCACACAACCCAGTTTTAATTTGTATTCTGGAAAACTGACTCCAATATCTGTGGACTTTAAATCGCATAATGCTTTGTGCAGTTTGGTATAAACCTTATTGAGCAATACGTTTTCCGGCATTTCGGCATTGGGTTTGATTCGAACATCGACGTAATGTTGCATAATAACCTCCCGTTAAACCCGAATGGCACTAACGTAGGCCAAGCCCTTTTTACCCAGATAAAAACTGGATACGCCGGCATAGTCAATCAGTTTTTTTAGTTCCTGGGCTTTCTCTTTCGGAATATTCAGGTTAATTTCCAATTGACCACTGGCTTTGGTGAGTAAGCGTTTAACTTTACCTTCTCCTGCAATAAATTCTTCCCGAATATAGGGATTTCCCCAGACTTTTTTCTTTTCTCCGGTGGTATAACGCCCCATAAAATCCTTTTTGGTAAAGCCATTTTTGGAAATACCACTGATACCTCCAGCTTTAGTTTTAGCTGAACTCATATCATATTTTTTAGCCAGCCGTTCTAATTGAAGGTACAAGGCAGAACAGTATAGACTGACAGGTGAAACCAGCTCTTTTTTCAAGCCCTTAAATTCTTCAAATCGACTTTTTAATTGCAAATATGCTTTATTGATTTCATCGACATTTTCAATAGCCTTGAGTTTGTTCAATTCTTCGAGTCTGGCGATAATGATTAATGGGTCAGCATCAATGTCTTTGACGATCTCTGTGTTATTCACTATAAAATCGCATAACTCAACCAAGTCTAACGCCAGTACACCCCAAAATTCAGATGAATAATCCGATTGAAAAATCGGATCATTAATTTTAATCATACCGGTATAAGAGTTCTGGTCTGTACTCCCCGTCATGTTGCGTATATACACAATTTCATGATTAATAGTTCTACTGCTCTCCTTATCATTAAAGTCAATTTGTGACTCGATCTCTTTAAAGTAATACCTGAATCCGTGACTTAAGAAGTGATAATCTCTTCTATCCTAATGATTTAACAAGCTTAATCTGGGATAATGTCGTTATTTCTTCATTCACCCACTCAGTGAATCATGAAACGATTTATCCTGGAGCAGTCAGAAACTGAATTTTATACCAGCCATTCCGGATTAGCCTTAGTGGGCTTATGTTTGAATCAGTATGGCCAACTCAATCAAGTGCTGGATAAGGGTATTCCATTGCGCCACGGTATCGCTCATGCCGATATTATCAAAAGCATGATCGGGTCGCTTTGCCTGGGCAAGAGCGATTTCGAAGCGATTGAGAATTACCGCGACGACGACTATTTCAAAACCGCGCTGTCGATTCAACAAGTCCCCTCCAGCGCTCGCCTTAGACAACGGTTGGACGAACACGCCGAGGCACTATTGCCGCTCGTTTATCAGAGCAACATCGATTTTCTGGCCCACGCGCAAGTCCCGGTAACGCCGTTAGCCACTGGTCATGTGGCGCTGGATATCGATGTTTATCCGATGAACAACGAAAAAACGCGCAAGGAAGGCGTCTCCCGGACCTATAAAGGATTCGACGGCTATGCCCCCATCGCGCTTTATTTGGGCCAAGAAGGCTGGTGTCTTGGCAACGAACTGCGCGAAGGCAAGCAACATTGCCAATACGAATTCCTCTATTCCTTGGAGCGCGGACTGACTGCAGCCAAGCGTCTGACACCCTTGCCGTTACTTGTTCGCCTGGATAGCGGGCATGACGCTCTCGACAACCGAATTGTCTTACAGGAAGACGAGCAAGCCGAGTTCATCATCAAATGGAATCCCCGTAAACAGAATGCCGATGCTTGGCTAGCCTACGCCGAGCAACACGGACAATGGGACACACCACGTGAAGGCAAACGGGTGGCCTTATTTAGTGTCACGGAGGAACACACCCGAAACGGCCAAACCTATTCCTGTCGTCGCGTCATGCAAATCACCGAACGAACAACAACGGCTAAGGGACAACTCCTGCTGTTCCCTGAGATCGAGATGGAAGGCTGGTGGACAAGCCTAGCTTCTACCGAATATGACGACACATTGATCGTTCAACTGTATCGTGATCATGCCACCGCCGAGCAATTTCACAGCGAGTTTAAAACGGATCTGGACATCGAACGCTTGCCTTCGGGCAAATTCGCCACCAACGATGTCATCATGACCCTGAGCGCCTACAGCTACAATATCTTGCGCTGGATCGGCCTGATCGGCTTACTGGGGCAACAAAGCCCCATTCGGCATCCGGCCAAACGACGCCGCATCAGAACCGTCATTCAAGAACTCATGTATCTGGCCGCCCGTTTGATCCGTACCGGTCGCCGGTTAAAACTGCGCTTTTCCAACGCTTGCCCCGGCTTTATCGCGTTTGAATCGACCTACACAAAACTCGCCGCCGGTTAACCCTTCAACGTTTTCAGCTTCAAACCATCAGCGTGGCAACACCGCGTTTAATCTCTCTTTGCCCAAAAAACGCCATACCCCTATTATTTTCTCAAAACCTACGAAAAAAAGTTTCAATAATCCTCAGTTAAACTCGACTTTATTGATAGCGTTATAAAATCTCCGAATTTTGGAAAACTCAAGAATTAATTTCCCAACCAATAATTGAAGTCACTGATTCAGGTAATAATTATCTTGCTCTCTGGCCTGGTACAGTTTCCTCTGATCGCCAATCAACCGGTTAAGCAACCCCATAACGGTATCCAATGTAACGTCGCGTTGAATAAAATTCTTTACATCGCTCAAATTGGTCATCGACCCGATAAATTTGCGTCCTTGCTTGGGTAACGGCTCATTATTACTACCATCCAAAAAGGAATTACGCCATGAGGACTCATATTCAATAATGATTTGCATAGTTCACAGCTCCCTACTTGGCTTCAAAATACACCGCATAATCCCCTTGAGGCTGTTCTGAAATATCCGTTTCATCGCGCTTAATCCGCATCATTTTATTGCTGTCGTTATAGTCCACCAGTATCTCATCAACATACATATAAGATTTTGCCTGCCTAATGGAAAGCTGGGAAATGCGTCGAAAAGTTTCTTCCACCAACGCCTGCATAGCATCCTGATTCAACAATATTCCGACTTCCCCTTCCTCAAATATTGTTCCTTTACGGACATAATTGGAATGAAACGTTGCTTCTGGCTTCAGTTCTGGATTTAGAGACTGGATAAATTCAGTTACAACTTGTGCAACCTTTTCCCCCTGACCTTCTTTGATTTCCATCGCTTCACGATCAAATTTTTTGTCCAATGAAATAAATTGCAATTGCTCCAGACTTATGGAGCCATACGAAAGATATTCAGTATCTCCAAAGGTGGTTTTAGAAAAAAATGAAGAACTGTCGCGTTCACCAGCTTGACCAAATTGTTCAAAATTTCCGTTACCTAATTGATCAACAAAGTCTTCAATCAATAATGGACTGGTTCGTTTATTTTGCGTTGCCGGCACGACATAACCACGAATCAGGCCAGTAATCGAAGCTAATACCTGCTGCAAATTGCTCTTTTTGGCGTAGTGAAGATCAAACGCCTGTTCTCGAAACAGATGATGACGTATGCAGTTTTGACTGATGTAGAGCGGTGTCTTTTTAAAATCAATATCAGTGGGCTCTTTGCGGTATTTGTAACCGGTATCTTTGACTTTACCGGATAGATTGCTATAACCGCGCAATTTGGGCAGCGTATGGTTGTCTACGGTCGTACCGTTTTCTTGTGCCAGATTAGTTGGCCCATTCCAATTCACTACGCCGTGACCCAATGCTTTAATCTTGAAATCAACGCTTTTAATACCGGTTATTTGTTCCATGTTAATTTTCCTCTGTTAATTGAAGTTGAGTAATTGCAATTGCGCCAATGACTTGTCGCTTGCCAATGGCGTAATAAATGGCATGTGAATGCCGTTGTGATTCACCGCCGACTTTTTGTAAATCGGAAGGGGTGTAACTAAGATAAATAGGTTTTTCCGGACTGCGAGCTTCGTTCAACAAAATGTTGTCGTTATAAACCTTTTTAGATCCCATGACGTTATGGTGTTTTTTTGCCATAAAGGCCAAGAGATTTTGTTGACTATCGCCAAAACCTAAAATCGGTTCCACCACATAGGTTAAGTTGGCGTCCAATTCCTCTGGGTCATAGGCGTAATCACTGCTGAACTGAAAACGATCAAGGTCTTCCACTTCGCATACCGCCATTTGCACAAAGCGATTATCGCCTCTAAGCGAATGTTTTTTGATTTTAACGCCTGATTCCTGGGGTGCTTTCTTGATGGGTATGCTTATGGGATCGATCAATTTATTTTTAATCTTATGTACGCTCTCTTTAAGTGCTTTGATTAGATCTTCTTCAATAGCTCGGATACATGCTTCATCTTGATAGAACTGCTCATAGTATTCATAGAGCTGATTGATGGTAACCGGCTGACCGTCCAGTCTGTTTTGTAGAAACTCATTCCAGGCTTTGGCGCTTTGCAGACAAGACATTGAATTTAAAAAACGAGCGCAGCGGCTGGTTTGTTTGCCGCCTATAGCCAATGAATCGGGTATTGCCACAATAAATTGGTTTACGTCGCTGTTTTCGCCAAACCTGTCCAATCGCCCAAATCGCTGCAACCAGTTTTCTGCATGCGTGAATTCCGTCACCATATGTTGGCAAGTGATGTTCAGCGACGCTTGTACTACCGGACTACTGCGCAATACGTCATATTTTCGGCTGCCGTTACGTTTGAATGCATCAAACACGGAGTCAAATATAATTTGCTTATCGGCTTTTTTATATTTGGCATGGAATAGCACTTCGTTTTCCGTTTTCTGGTTTTTGATGAAACTCAATTGCGCAGTCGTTGCGGTATTGCTGATGACAATGGTGTTTTCAGGTTGCGGCTGATACAGTGGATTGCTGTCATCCTGGTTTTTCTCGGCAAACGCTTGAAAAGTAATTTGGTACTGACTTGGATTGAAGCTTTGGATACCGATAATATCGTCGCGATGGACGTTTAACAGATTTTCAACAAAATGATAATTAGGTGTTGCCGATACCAACAGAGTGTTGGCCCGGTTTTCCTGTAACTGTTTACACGCCACTAATTCGGCAAATAACAAGTTAAATGCCGGCATTGTGATGTATTCATGATACTCATCGAATACCACATGAGCATTCATATATTGCACCAGTCCTGTGACTTTTCGGTGAGTGGTAATGGTATTTAATATCTGATCGATTGTGGTGATCACAATATCACCGGAAAACTCCTGGTCGTCCGGCGTTTGCACTTCGCGACCGTTTTGGTAAAGTGTCTTAAATTCGCCTGTATTAATTTCAATACAGGCTGCTAGGTGATAATCCGACGCCGAATCAGTAAATTCTCGATACAAACCTTCACATACTTGAACTCGCGGACAAATCCAAAGTATTTTTTTCACCCGCGAATTCAGCGCCCATTCCAAAGCGATTTTGGTTTTACCGCAGCCAGCGGGCCCATTGAGCACCGCAACACCTTCAACATCTTTTAAACGTCTTGCTGTCAGACTTTGCTGTTGATTACGTTCACTGTTTGGGAAACTATGTTCGAAAGCATTCAAACAGTCTTGAATATGCGCGCTCAAATTACCATCTTTTAATAAGGCATCATCCAATAATTCGTCGAGAGAGCGTTCTTCAATAAGACGTATCAGGCTATCAGCATTTATGGATGATACTTGCCGGTCTGCACTGATCACGGCTGCTCGACACAAATCGGTTTTGGCATTTTCGATGATAAATTTGCGGTAATCGTTGATTTTATCTTTCTCGGAATAACGCTTGTATTGTGGAAACTGTTGTTTATCCAGTTCCTCGATTCGTTCCATATTCGCTCGTTTCAATATGCCTTCTATGGTTAAGATGTCATCAGAAAAATAATTGTCCGCCAAAGCATTAATCGAACAGATAACCGGCTGAACGGTATCCGTTAGCATTTGAAAGCCTTTAGAGTCACCAATATTGGCTTTTAGTTTTTGATAAACCACATCCAAATTGGAAAATTCTTTTTTCGAGTTCCGAAACGGTTTGGCATGGTGCCAATACACTACATGTTTAGCCGCTTCCTTTATGAATTTGTTAGTCTCTTTATGACTTTCATCGTCCAATAATTGATAAAGCAAATAGGAAATTTCGTTGTGTCTAGGATGATTTTCAAAAGAAAATTTGACCGGTTTTTGGATATGCATCCCTTCTTCGGAAATTTCGGGTAGTATTTTCTTTTTCACTTCATCGCTGAGCCAGTTTTGAAAACAGGGGTCGATTTTTCCCAGATCATGTAAACAACCGGCAATGAATGCGGCGCGGGCTAAATTCTTATCATCCATTAAGCGATTAATGATTTCGAATGCTAAGTAACCGACGGCGAATAAATGTTGATCTAACGGTTGTTTTTTAGTGTTGGCATAAATTGAATCAATCTTGATTGGAAGCAGGTCCATAATGAGTTCTCCATCGGTATAGTTCACAGGGACAATGCCTTGCACGTTAAATTTATCTTGATTTCCCACGATCCACTGTAACTCGCTGCGGCTTCTGGACCGTATCCAATGACACGCCACGGCGGTGTTCTTGGTCGCGGTTTTGCGCAGCAGTTTTTTCACCGCCTGCAGGCCTTCTTCGGTGATCACGGTTTGCCAGGTGCGGCTGCCGATGCGGTTGGCGAAGGCATCGAGGACGCGGCGGGTGCGGTTGAGGGCTTTTTTCTCGCATTCGGAAACGAAGGTAACCATCATGAGCATTTTCCTCTTATTGCGATAAGCACAACATGATGCATACAATGATGTCTGATTATGATGATGAGTAGAGGTTTTTTATGCGTACGACGATCAACATCGATGAGGGCTTGTATCAACAAGCGGTCGCTTTGACAGGAAAACAGGAAAAAACCGCTTTGATCCGGGAGGCCTTGCAGGCCTTGATTGAACGCGAAAGTGCTCGCAGGCTGGCGCGTCTGGGTGGTTCGGAGCCTGATTTGGAGGCCATACCTCGGCGTCAGTCGAGCGATGCCGCATGACGCTGGTTTTGGTTGATACCAGTGTCTGGATTGACTTTCTACGTTCGGGAAATTCCCAATTAACCGGGCTATTGGAGGCCAATCGGGTTTGTATGCATGCCATGATTGTCGGCGAACTGGCTTGCGGTAATCTGCAGCAACGCAAGGAGTTACTGATGTTGTGGAATAATCTGCCCCGGCCGATAGAAGCTTCGCATCAGGAGGCATTGTTTTTTCTGGAAAAAAACCGGTTAATGGGGAGAGGAATTGGATATGTCGATTTACATTTGCTCGCCTCGGTTGCACTTTCTCCGGATACCAAGCTATGGACTCGTGACAGGCGCTTGCATAAGGTTGCGGCTGAATCAAAGCTGTCATTCGTTTGATTCCCAACTTTGTAAAGCCACGTGTTTGACACACTCGAACATAAAATCCAGCGCCTTATGCTCGGTAAATTTTTGCAGGATTTGCTGGCGGAATTCCTGTTCGGTCATTTTTTCCTTGGCGCAAATAAAAGCCCACGGCAGGATCAATGCGTCCTTGACCAAATCGGCCACGTCGAACACCAGGGCGCCGCGCCGGGTTTTGCCGTGCATGACGGCAAATCCGTGCGGGATGCCGAGCACCCACAGCGTCGTGGCGCCCAGACCGTAGGCCAGGTAGTTGCCGTGATTGAGAAAGACGTTGGCGTCGTCGACGCTTTCCGCGTTACGGCTAAAATCGCTGTGTTGGGTGCGTTTGACGGCGGATTTGTACAAGCTTTTGGTCAGTTGCGCCTCGGCGACCAATAATTCGGTGACATTTTTCGCGTACTCGATTTTCGCGGCGCAATTCGCTAACGCACTTTCTATGTCTTCGTCATTAGCGTCGAACCCTTCGGTCTTGAGATCCTTGTCTTTGGTCCAGGTGCGGCCTAAATATTTGATGCGTTCGTGCTGAAATCGCTTGGCCACTTGCAGCCGCTTTTGCTCGTCGAACCAGAACGACAGCCAGCCTTGTATGTATTCCGTCGGCCGGTATTCGCTTTGCGGCGTCAGCCATTCGATTTCGTTGCCCATCAACAGCGGCGTTCCGCCGCCTCCGCTAAAGCCGATCAGCACGCCGGCCGAGGCCAGCATTCTGACCGCCGCCTGGGTGATGGAAGTGCCGGTGCCGAGCAGTACTACTGTCGTATTGGCGATGGGTATGTTCCAGTACTGTTTTTCTTCCTTGGCTTCTGTCAAATAGAGTACGCGGCCGTCTTTTTGCATCACCCGGCATTTTTCCAGGTAATAAATATTGGCGCGTTTGGAATGCAGTATGGCTTTAAGGTCGGTCAGTTGTTCCATTAAAAAACTATCCTGTTACATCTTGATGGCCTGGGGTATCGATTTTCAGGTTTGTATTATGAACCAGGCAACGGACAAAACCTGTCCTAGTTGCAAAATTTTTCGTAGGACTCCCTGATTCTCGCCGCGACCGCCGCTTTCAGTTCGACAGGTTCAAGCACTTCCACATGCGGCAGGTAGCGCATGATGTCCATTTCCAATTCTTCGCTTTTGTGGTAGGGAATTTCCAACAGATAGCTTTGCCCTATCCATTCCGATTTTTGTTTGCCATGCCAATGTTGCATGGAGATTTCTCTGGCAATGGAAGGGGCGAACTTTAATTTGGCAAGCCGAGTAGGTTGGCCGGCGAAGATGCCGTAGCTCTCTGAAAAATGGCGTTCCAGCGCTGCCTTTTCGATACTCTTGGCAGTCGCGTCCTGCAAACGAACGTCCGTTATGCGGGCAATCGAAAATGTTCTGATGTCCTCGCGCCAGTGGCACCACGCATCCAGATACCAGTTATCGCGGTAATATACCAAGGTCTGCGGACTGATAGTTCTTTCCGATGTTTGCTGCTCGAAATCGACATATTGAATGGAAGCCTGCCTTCCTTTGAATAAAGCTTCGCTGATCGAGTAAAGCGTTTTCGATGGCGGCGTTTTTTGGGCTATCGGCAAGACTTTCAGTTTTGCGCCGATAGCACTTCTGTCCAGCCCTCTGTCTTCGAGCAATTTGGTGATATAGGCATCGGCGCGCCGCATTTCTTGATTCAACAGTCCATTGCCGAATGTCTCCAGAATCGATAACAGCATGATCAAAGAGATCAGTTCGCTTTCGTTCATCCACAAGCCGGGCAATTCGAAATCTTCGGTAAGATCGGGCGAATAGCGCCAACCGTGATATTCGCGCAGATATTCCAACGGCGCATTCAGCTCCGCCTGCATTTGCCTGAGGGTACGGCTGATCGTTTTTTCCGAACAGCCTAGCTGCTCGGCCAAGTCGACAATCTTTACGGGAACTCTTCGATTGCTAAATTCCTGATGCAACTGCCAGATGCGATTAAATTTATCCATAGCCAAGGGAATCCGTTATTGGTCCGTTGGAAATTTAGCCGACTTGAAGACTCAGATCAACCCAAGAAACGTTTCCACCTGCTCCAACAAAGCATCACATTGCGTAGCGATGGGAAAAAGAAGGGAACGCGAGAATGGTGCCCAGGGACAGAATCGAACTGCCGACACGGGGATTTTCAGTCCCCTGCTCTACCGACTGAGCTACCTGGGCTTGGAGGATATGCATTTTTTGATGGTGCCCAGGGACAGAATCGAACTGCCGACACGGGGATTTTCAGTCCCCTGCTCTACCGACTGAGCTACCTGGGCTCACCAAAAGTTCGCTATTAAACTAATTTATCCGCCTGGAGTCAAGTGAAACATTCAAGCGGTAACACGACTAAGCCTGGGGCGGCTCGGCTTTTCTGGCAAACAAATTGATTATAAAGCCAAAAACCTTTTTGATGCCGCACCATATCTTCGGTAACAACCAGATCATCAATCCGATGAATACTGCCAGCGCGATCAAAAAGGCGACCGGGTGGTTCAGGCAGGCCCAGACTCCGCTGATGACGGCGACATCCTCGGCTATCGAAGCGGTCCAGTTGGTAAATGGCTCGGGCGAGGTGTTGATCAGGACGCGACTGCCGGCCTTGGTCGCATGCGAGCCGGCCGCCAGTCCTCCGCCCATGATCGCCGCCGCCACTTCCACCGCCGGATTGAGGTCGCCGACGGCGCCGGCCGCCAGCATCGCACCGGCGGGAATGCGGATAAAGGTATGCAGGGTGTCCCAGCCGGTGTCGACACCGGGAATTTTGTCGGCGAAAAATTCGACGCAATACATCAAACCGGCCGCCCCCATCACCGCCGGATTGGCCACGATTTGCAGGCCCGGCGGCAAGTCGAGATTACCGGTATTGGCCAGATAACCGAGCATGAACAGAGTCGCGTATAGGTTGATGCCGCTGGCCCAGGCCACTCCCATCGTTAACGCCAATGTCGTCGAAATTTGATCCAGTGTTTCCATAACCCCGCCTTTGCTATAGGTATGATCGGATATCATGCCTCGGTTACGATGAACGAAGGCTGACCGCCTGTTGTCGATTGTAGCAACAATTCGATTTTGTTGGGTTAGGTAGCGCCGCACCAACCCACTTTTCGGCTCTGACGCCATAGCCATCCAGGAAACTACTGAAGAAGTAATTTTGCCATGCGTAGAAGAGCGTCGACATTGGCTTAACTCTGGTCCGTCATCTGCTTGCCGTGACGCCGATATCCATATCGAAACGCATGGCGTCAACCAGAAAGAAAAAATTATCGCCATTCGCCTTTAAAAACCAAACTTTTCCCCTATATCGAGTAATAACCCTGTAGAATTGAAAAATTTTGAAATTTTGAGTGAGAGAGCTGTGAATTTAAGAGGTACCACCATACTTTCCGTCCGCCGCGGCGATAAAGTGGTGATCGGCGGCGACGGCCAGGTCACCTTAGGCAACACTGTCATGAAAGGCAATGCTCGCAAGGTGCGCCGCCTATATCACGACAAGGTCATCGCCGGTTTCGCCGGCGCCACCGCCGATGCGTTCACGCTATTCGAACATTTCGAAGGCAAATTGGAGAAACACCGCGGCAATCTGACCCGCGCCGCCGTGGAAATGGCGAAAGACTGGCGTACCGACCGCGCCTTGCGCAAGCTCGAAGCCCTGCTGACGATAGCCGACGCCAAGACCTCGCTGATCATTTCCGGCACCGGCGACGTGATCGAACCGGAGTACGACCTCATGGCGATCGGTTCCGGCGGTTCTTACGCGCAATCGGCGGCGCGCGCCTTGTTGGAGAACACCGATCTGAGCGCGCGCGATATCGTCGAGAAATCGCTCAACATTGCCGCCGATATCTGTATTTACACCAACCACAATCTGATTATTGAAGAATTAGACGCCGAGCCGCAAGAGTAATTCAATGAGCCAAATGACACCGAAAGAAATAGTAAGCGAACTGGATAAACACATTATCGGTCAGGCCAGCGCCAAGCGTTCGGTTGCGATTGCCTTGCGCAACCGCTGGCGCCGCAGCCGGGTCGAGCCCGCCTTGCGCGAGGAAATCACCCCGAAAAACATTCTGATGATCGGGCCGACCGGCGTGGGCAAGACCGAAATCGCCCGCCGCCTGGCCCGCCTGGCCAACGCCCCCTTCATCAAGATCGAGGCAACCAAATTTACCGAAGTCGGCTATGTCGGCCGGGATGTCGAATCGATCATCCGCGACCTGGTCGATACCGCGGTCAAGATGACCCGCATGTCAGCAATGGAAAAGGTACAAAACCGCGCCGCCGACGGGGCCGAGGACCGGGTCCTCGATATCCTGCTGCCATCCGCATCCGGCGGTATGCTCTCCGAATCCGAGCAATCCACCCGGCAAAAAATGCGCAAGAAATTGCGCGAAGGCGATCTGGACGACAAGGAAATCGAAATCGATATGCAGGCGCCTTCGGTCGGCGTGGAAATCATGGCGCCTCCGGGCATGGAGGAAATGACCAGCCAATTGCAGGGCATGTTTCAGAATCTGAATACCGGCAAGACCAAGACCCGCAAGCTGAAAATCAAGGACGCTTTGAAAGTGTTGCAGGAAGAGGAAGCGGCCAAGCTGGTCAACGAGGACGACATCAAGATGTCCGCGGTTGAAGCGGTGGAGCAAAACGGCATCGTCTTCCTCGACGAAATCGACAAGATATGCAAACGCGCCGACCTGGGCGGTGGCGGCGGCGAAGTATCGCGCGAAGGCGTGCAACGCGACTTGCTGCCGCTGGTCGAAGGCAGCACGGTCAGCACCAAATACGGCATGATCAAGACCGATCATATTCTATTCATTGCCTCCGGTGCTTTTCATCTGACTAAACCGTCCGATTTGATTCCGGAGCTGCAAGGCCGTTTTCCGATCCGTGTCGAATTGGATGCGTTGTCGGCCGACGATTTCGTCCGCATTTTGACCGAACCGGACGCATCGCTGACCGAACAGTATCAAGCTCTGTTGAAAACCGAAGGCGTGGAGCTGCACTTTAGCGAGGACGGTATCAAGCGTATCGCGGAACTGGGCTGGCAAGTCAACGAAACCACCGAAAACATCGGCGCGCGCCGTCTGCACACCATCTTGGAAAAGCTGCTCGAGGACATTTCCTTCCGCGCGCCCGATCTGGTCGACAAAGCCGTGACGATCGATGCGGCCTATGTCGACACCCATTTGACCGGATTGGCCGAAGACGAGGATTTAAGCCGTTATATCCTATAAAATACGGACAACTTTGTCGGGTTACGCTGCGCTAACCTACAACCGGCAACCGGGAGCAATGAAGCGCTTGTGTGCTTCATTGATCCCTGAATGCAACGACAGCCTGTTGGCAGCAAATGTCGGTAAAAACAGGTTGATGATAAAATATAACTGTTAAAGTCGTCGCCTTGCAAAATCCGCTTCGTTTAACGTCTCGCCCAACCCCCTGCCGGAGGGAAAAGGTATTAAGGGAAGCGAATCTTGATGTGCGCACAGGTTATGTTTGTTGGGTTATGCCCACCCATTCTATAATCCCCACGAGATAAATCACCATGCGTCTGACTATAGAGGAAAGCCACCGCGTTCCGACCGAAATCAAGCTGCACCAGCTTTCCGCCATCCTGGAAATCAGCTTCGATGACGGCAAAACGTTCAAATTGCCCTGCGAATATCTGCGCGTCTATACCCAATCGGCCGATGCGGTCGGTCACGGCCCGGGACAGGACGTATTGCAGGTCGGCAAAGAAGGTGTGACCATCACGGATATCCGCCCGGTCGGTAATTACGCCATCGCACCGACCTTCAGCGACGGCCACAAAAGTGGCATTTATACCTGGGATTTATTGTATAAACTGGGCTCGGAATACGACACGTTGTGGCCGGCCTATCTCCAGGAATTAGAAGCGGCCGGTTATCGCCGGCAAGCGCCTCGATAATTTTATAAGGCAATACCATGACACAAGAAAACACTACCCATTTTGGCTTTAAACAGGTCCGCAAGGAAGACAAGGTGAGCATGGTCCGCGGCGTCTTCGATTCGGTCGCGGACAAATACGACCTGATGAACGACCTGATGTCGCTGGGCATACACCGCATCTGGAAAAGAATCGCGGTACAACTGGCTAACGTTAGAGCGGGCGATCAAGTATTGGATTTGGCCGGCGGCACCGGCGATTTGACCACGCTATTCGAGAAGCGGGTCGGCAAAAACGGCCAAGTCGTGTTGGCCGACATCAATTCGGAAATGCTGCGCACCGGCCGCAATCGTTTGATCGACAAGGGTCTGACCGGCAATATCCGTTACGCCCAAGTCAATGCCGAATGCCTGCCGTTCGAGGACAATACTTTCGATTGCGTCTGCATCGGTTTCGGCCTACGTAACGTCACCGACAAAGACGCCGCCCTGCGCTCCATGTACCGGGTACTGAAACCTGGCGGCCGCGTTATCGTCTTGGAGTTCTCGCATCCGACCGACAAACTGACCGAGAAAGTCTACGATTTCTACTCGTTCAAGTTGTTGCCGAAAATCGGCGCCGTCGTCGCCAAGGACGAGGAAAGTTACCGTTATTTGGCCGAGTCCATCCGCATGCACCCGAAACAGGAAGAATTGAAAAACATGATGGAAAACGCCGGCTTCGAACGTTGCGAATATTTCAATATGACGCAAGGCATCGTCGCCGTGCATCGGGGGTATAAGATTTAACGTCCTGTAGCCAAGCGGAATGCGGAAAAAACAACGCAGAGCAGCCCCGGATTCCGCCGCGCTGCATCCGGGCTACGATTAGGTCCTCAATCAATCAGAAATCCCTATGATCATCAAACCGATTTTTGCGGGCATATTGGAAACCGCGCTAAACCAATACCTGGCACTGGACGAGGACGTAGAACTGTTTCTGGCCCCTCTGTCCGGCAAAGTGATCGCCGTGACGATAGAGCCCTACGGCGAAACTTTGTACCTGTGTCCGAGCGAGCACATCATTCAGGTTTTGGAATCCTATCAGGGCCGGATCGACACCACGATCAGCGGCACGTTGCCGGCCCTGGGAATGATGAGTTTGGATGCTTCTTCGATACGTTCCGTCTTCAGCGGCGAGGTGCGCATCGAAGGCGATACCCATACCGGCCATAAATTCCAACGCTTGTTCCAACAATTGGACATCGACCTGGAAGAGCAACTGTCTCGCTTTACCGGCGACATCATCGCCCATAAAATTGGCAATCTGTTCCGTTCCGGCCGGGACTGGAGCAAGCAAACGCTGGAGACATTCCGTCTTAATTTAGAGGAGTTTCTGCAAGAAGAAACGCGCCAGCTGCCTGCCAAGGCGGAAGCGGACATTTTTTTCCGCCAGGTCGATGAATTGCGTTCCGATTACGATCGGCTCGAGGCCCGGCTCGAACGTCTGCAAACGAAACAAAAACAACAAAACGAGACATGAGCGATACCGACTGACCCGCCACCGTAGATGAAAAAAACAATTCCTCAAGGAACATCGATCAGCCTCGCCACTCGCGCCCGCATATTCTAATAATAAACAGGTAAACCAGTGATTCGCCCCAAAATTTTATTGCGTCTCATCCATATCAACTGGGTCATGATGTTCCATGGCCTCGACGAAATCATCCTGAAAACCCATCTCTTCCGTCCTGTTCGGTTTCTGGCCCTGTTTTCTCCCAATTACTGGTTGCGCAAGCCCAAGGAGCCCCGCGGCGTCCGTATCCGCCGCACCCTTGAAGACCTGGGCCCGATTTTCGTCAAATTCGGCCAGGCGTTGTCGACCCGCAAAGACCTGCTGCCGGAAGATATCGCCGACGAACTGGTCAAACTGCAGGACCGGGTGCCGCCATTCTCCAGCGAGGTCGCGCGCCAGATCATCGAACAGCAACTGGGGCAAACCATAGACGAAGCGTTCGCCGAGTTCGAGCCAACCCCGCTGGCCTCGGCATCCATCGCCCAGGTGCACAGCGCCACATTGAAATCGGGCGAAAAAGTCATCGTCAAGGTGTTGCGCCCCGACATCGAACGGCGCATCCGCTCCGATGTCGGCCTGTTGTACGAACTGGCGAAACTGGCCGGACGCTTCTGGAGCGACGCACGCCGTCTCCGTCCATTGGAGGTCGTGGCCGAATTCGAAAGAACCATTCTGGATGAACTGGACTTGATGCGGGAAGCCTCCAACGCGACCAAAATCCGGGAAAACTTCGCAGGCTCGGAGGCCTTGTACGTTCCGGAGGTCCATTGGCCGCTGACGCGCGAGAAGGTCATGGTGATGGAAAGAATTGAAGGCATTCCAGTCGGCGAGGTCGATCGATTGCGCGCCGGCGATGCCGACTTCAAACTGCTGGCCGAACGCGGCGTCGAGATCTTCTTTACCCAGGTCTTCCGGGACAATTTTTTCCATGCCGACATGCATCCCGGCAATATTTTCGTCGAGCTGCCGGCCAAATATCTGGCTATCGATTTCGGCATCGTCGGCACGCTGTCTCCCACCGATCAACATTATCTGGCGGAAAATTTCCTGGCCTTCTTCAATCGCGACTATCGCCGGGTCGCGCAAATGCATATCGAATCCGGCTGGGTTCCGTCGTCGACACGAGTGGAAGAATTCGAAATGGCCATTCGCACCGTGTGCGAGCCGATCTTCGCCAAGCCCTTGAAAGACATCTCTTTCGGCCTGTTACTGCTACGCCTGTTCCAGACCGCAAGACGCTTCGAAATGGTAGTACAGCCGCAACTGGTGCTGCTGCAAAAAACCTTGTTGAACATCGAAGGATTGGGCCGGCAATTGTATCCCGAACTGGATCTGTGGCAAACGGCCAAGCCGTTTCTAGAGGATTGGTTCAAGGAGCGACTGGGGCCGAAAGCCAAGGTCAAACGGGTCATCGAGCAATTCCCCGAAATCGCCGAGCAATTCCCGGAACTGCCGACTCTGTTTTTCCAGGCCCTGGATAGCGCCAGCAAAAGTAAACAACAGCTGGAAGCGAACAACCGCGAAATCGAGGAGCTGCGCCGGCAGATGGAAAACAATCATTCCAGCACGCTGTGGGCGATTGCGGCCAGCGCCGCCATTATCAGCATGGCGGTGCTATTGCAATAATTGTTTCGGCAACATCCCTGATCGGTCCTGTAGATTTACTGAGCGAACGCGAAGCGCTTCACTCTGTTCAGCGCCCCCACAAATGGCGAGCGTCGGCAGATAAATGAGTCTCCTCACCGAATTGGAAAGTTATTGCGTCAAATGCTCCTGGGTACAAAAAACGCTTACCCGGAAATAGTTTCCACTTGGGTAACCACATGAGAGGACGCCAACTCCAGCCCTTTCCTGTAACTCTCGCAAGCCTTGTCTTTTTCGCCTTTTTGCAGTTGCAGGTCGCCGAGTAATTGGTAAGCCGCGACGGTCTCGTCGGTTGCAATGCTTTTCATCAGATACTGCTCGGCTTTTTCCATTTGCCCGCATTTAGCACTGATCTTGCCTAAAATTCTGAGCAAGACGGCGTCGGTATGATGCACGGCCAGCCACTGTTCGGCGGTTTGCAATTGTTTCGCGTAATCGTCCAACTGAATATTGGCATATAAAACCAACAAAGTCTCGTCCCAATGTTTCATCAGGGAGTTAACCAAGTCCTCCTCTATTTTCGCTCCCGCGCCCGCTTCGATCATCGCCGCATAATAAATGGCCGCAACCCCCTGCACGGTTCGAATATGCTCGGGCGTATCGATCCAGCATTGGCGGATGGCATGCTCGTCCTTTTCTTCCGCCGCCTGGCGCAGCAAACTGCTATAGGTTTCCGTTTCCAGCAGCTTGACTTCCGCTTCCATCAGCACTTTGTTCTTATGCAGGGACGGAATTAATTTACGCAGCCCTTCCCAGTCACCGGCCAATTGGTATGCCTGATGCAACATTTTCAAAACGCTGGCGTGGCCCGGGTCGATGGAATGTAATTTACTCAGCGTTTCCAGCGCGCGTTCGAATTGGTTTTCCGACATATGCAGCTCGGCCTCGGTCAAACCGACGGCAATATCGGCATCGGACGCTTCCTCGGCCGCCTTCTTGAGATATTCGTCGCGCTTCTCGATCGCACCGCGCGACTGCGCCGCACGCGCGGCGGTCAAATAATGCAGCAATGGCGCGCCGCTGTTGGCGGCATGCTTGATCAACACCTTTTCGGCCCGCTCCCAATTGCCTTCGGCGGAATCGACCAGACCGGCAATCAATGCCTCCTGGGAGCGGTTGAATTTAATATTTTTACCTTTTTCCTTCATCCGCGACGGCAACCGCAACAGCCAACCGATGAAACGGAAAAACACATAAAAAATGAAAAACAAGATCACCGCGGCGACCGCGAACACCACTAACGAGGTTTCCAGCGACCAATGCCCGAAACCGATCAGCACGTAACCGGGATCGTTGTATTGGGACAACCAGCTTTGAATCACGAAGGCTGTGGCTATCGCGACAAACAGAGCACCCAGAAAATAAACGATATTTCTCATAATGCGCCCTTATTGCGTTGGTTCGGACTGAACCGCCGGTTTTTCCTGTTGTTCCAGCATGCCCTTGTCATTTTCGATTCTCAGCTTGCTGATATCCCTCAGCATCTTTAAAGATCCGCTGATGTCGGGAAACTGCCCCCGAATTTTAATGCCCTTCAACTTATCGAGTTCGCTGGCAAAATGTCTTGACACACTATTTTGACTGAATTTTTGCGATAACCATTGCTTGGCGTCGTCTATGGCCGTTTGATAAAGTTCATCATTCTGCTGAACCAGGGCAATTTTGATCATTTCCAATTTCACCCCCATTTGATCCTTGATGAAAATCGCCTCCTCCGGCGTCAGAATTTCCTTGATGGGTTGGTCGCTATGGCGCAGCGTGACATAGCCTTCCAACTGTCCGAAGATAGCACTCAAGAAATCGTGGCCTTCCTCCGAGGGTATTCTATGGTCGTGGATCTGGCTCGACTTGGTCGGTTCCTTGCCGGCATAAGGCAGAAAAACCGACAGATCGACCACCTTTTCCTTCAATAATTGCAGTTCGGAATACATGCCGACGATGTCCGGCACTTCTACGGTTCTCAATCCGGCCAGTTCCTTGGCAATCTGCTCCCTGACCTTAAACACCGAAGCATCGCCGCTTTCCCGCAAACGCTGGTCGGCCGCTTCTAACGCTTCCCGAGTGGTATTGACGTCGCCGACCAAATGCAAACGCTGATTGGCGACGCTCAACAAATATTCGGCATCGGCGATCAACCAATCGCCACGGGTTTTGCCCAACTGCCGTTGTAGAAATTTCACGGCTTGTTGCAAGTCGGTGCGGGTAGATTCCAGTTTTTCCTGATGCAGTTGGGAAAAATCCTCCAGTTTTTTATTGAAATGCGCGTCTTTATTCGACACATCGTTGTCAATGGAAGCCAAATGAGATTGCATCGCGGCAATTTGCGACTGGAAGGTATTCAATTGTTTGTTAAGCTCGATCAGCTTCAGTTCGTCCTGGTTACTCAATGTATCCTGATGCTCGCGCAGTTGCTGCAGCAGGTAAAATCCGGCCCCGGCCAGCCCGATGAGGCATATGGAGATAATGATGCCAAACCAGAGGCCGGCGCGGGATTTTTTCGCTGCCACTTGGACCTCTTCCGGCTGGGCTTGTTGTTCTTCATTCACTTCGGCCACTGTTTTCCCCGTTATAACGTAATCAATGTCTGTAAAATCGACGTATCCGCCGGACCGTCGCTGACGACTATCCGTTTAAAACCCATTGTTTCGGCCATTTGCCCGATTCGGCGACTAATCACGACCAATGGAACCGGTAATAATAAACATGCCTGTCCGCCCAACATCTCCATCAAATTGCGCAGGGCCTCGCCACTGGTTATGGTGATGGCGTCAAGCCGATTTTCCCGCAGCCGCTCCAACAGCGCGGAATTGTCCGCCTGCGGCATCACGCGCCGATAAACTTCCAAATATTCGACGTCCGCGCCGCGTTCACGCAGCGTATCGACCAATATTTCCCGGCCTCCCTGCCCGCGCACGATGACGCATCGCTTACCGTCGACAGCCGACATGGCCGGCGTCCGCAACAAGGACTCGCTATCGAACCCATGTTGGGGCAACAAATCCACCGTCAAGCCGTTGTTTTGCAGGGCCTTGGCCGTTGCCTTACCGACCGCCGCAAGCCGCAGCCGCCGCAATCGGTTTATTGTGCCACTGTTCGAGTTAAGCACAAAATTTACCGCATTGGCGCTGATAAATATAAGCCAGTCGACATGCTCCAGGGCTGCCACCCTGGCGGCGATCGTCTCCGGCCGTTCAAGCGCTTGAATCTCCAATGTTGGGAACCTGACCGCGACACCGCCTTGTTGCTCGATCAAACGGCATAAGTTCCCAGCTTGATGACGAGGCCGGGTCACCAGAATCCGCTTGGCTTGCAATTGCTCGTTCAAAGCGTCATACCGTTGCGCTTGACTGTTACTGTTGCTCGTACAATTGTTGCAAGACCTTGTCGGCGCCTTGTTCCAGCAACTCTTCCGCGATGCCTCGTCCGATCTGTTCGGCCTGATCCACGGTTCCGCTGGCCTCGGCGCGGTAGACCACCGCCCCATCCGGCGTTCCGACCAAACCGCGCATGTAAATCCCTCCATCCCGCAATTCGGCAAACCCGGCGATCGGCACTTGGCAACCGCCATTCAAACGCGCATTCATCGCTCGTTCCGCACGCAGGCGGATCGTCGTGTCTTCGTCATGCAACGCCTGTAAATAAGTATTGATCTCGCTATCGTCGGACCGGCATTCGATACCAATCGCCCCCTGGCCGATGGCCGGAAGACTGACGGACGGATCCAGCGATTCGGCGATTCTGTCCTCCATCCCCAGGCGTTTCAAACCGGCCGAAGCCAGAATGATGGCATCGAACTCGCCGGCATCCAGTTTGGCCAGGCGGGTATTGACATTGCCGCGCAAATTGAGAATTTCCGCATCGGGGAAACGTTGTTTGATCTGGCATTGCCGACGCAAGCTACACGTACCGATACGAGCATTGCCGGGCAAATCGTTCAAGGACGCGTAGCGATTGGAGACAAAGGCGTCGGTAGGGTCTTCGCGCTCCAGAATTACGGCCAGATGCAGGCCGGGAGGAAATTCGACAGGCACATCCTTCATCGAGTGCACGGCAATGTCGGCCGTTCCTTCCTGCATGCCTTGCTCCAACTCCTTAACGAACAGTCCCTTGCCCCCCACTTTCGCCAATGGCGCATCCAATAATTTATCGCCGCGCGTCACCATCGTCACCAATTCCGCTTGCACTTCCGGAAAAGCCTGTTGCAGACGCTCCGCGACATGCTCGGCCTGCCATAACGCCAAGGGACTTTTTCGGGTTGCGATACGAATTATCTTTTCAGCCAAAACTCATCCTGAAAAACAGTTAAAAGTGAGTATTGTAAACTGAATCGCATTTAAAATCCCGGCAAATGAAATGCCGGCCTTTTCCTAACTCAGTTGCCAATGCAGGCTAAGTTCCCAATAGCCTGTTCTCATTCATGCCTGCCAAAATCGTTCGAATTTGGCATAGAAACCGACCCGTCGCTAACTCGAAACAGCTAGACCCCGCCGACTCGTTTTAGCCTCAATCGAGCACAAACTACCACACAATTTGTAAGCTATTATTTTTAAATAATTTTTCCTTCACCATGTTAGAATCCCGAAGGTGCGATTCCTTTTTACCGCACACAAAACTTACCGATACAAATTATTGAGGTTATATAACTAATGGATTTATTAAGAAAAGTATTGCTGGCGGTTTTTGTCAGCGTTGCCATGTTCGCCACCGCGCCTGCCACTATGGCGGCCGGAAAAATCGAAAACGCAACGGCCGAGGAAGTCAGCCAAGCAATCGAGGATGCCATCAGCAACTCGGAAAAAGCCGTTGCCGCCATGCAAAGCGGAGCGGATGAAGACACCGTTCTGGGACTGTTAAAAGCTACCAAACAAGCATCGAAAAGAATCGAAAGCAATGTCGTCGACAGATTACGTTCAAAAGCCAACTCCAGAATCGCAAAATCGCGTTCCGCCTTCAGAAAAGGCGATAAGGAAAAAGCGCAAGCCTTGGCGACTGAAGCGCTTGACATCTTCAAAGAAGTTAAAAGCAAATACCATTCTTTCTAAAGCGGCGATAATGCCAACGAGCTTTAGTCGAGTGTTTAAGAGTCTGGCGTCAACAAGTCGCCAGGCTTTTTCACCGCCTTCCCCCTCCCTACGGAATTGACGACTCCGCAACATCCAACGGCCCCTCAAACAACGCCCCGCGCTATTGCAAGCGACTCTCGATTATAGTTGTCGCACCGGCCTCACCTGGGCATAATAGCTTTACGCACGGCCGGAAAAGACTGGCGCAGGCGCCAGGCCATCCAGGCCTATCAACTGCCGAGCGAGCTTAATGGCGCAAAAGTATGCCGACTCCCGAACAAGTCCTGAGACGCCACGAATTGATCCTCAACGCCGCCGGAGAAGGCATTTACGGCCTGGACAAAGAGGGCAAAGCCACCTTCGCCAATCCGGCGGCGATCGCGCTGACCGGCTGGAACGAAACCGATGTCATCGGCAAACCGGTGCATGAGCTGCATCATCATACAAAGCGCAACGGCGAACCCTATCCTCACCATGAATGCCCGATTTATGCCACGCTGAATGACGGCGAGGTACATCATGTCACCGATGAAATCTTCTGGCACAAGAACGGCGGCTTTTTCCCGGTACACTACACCAGTACGCCGATTTGGGAAAACGGCGCCATCATCGGCGCGGTAGTCATCTTCCAGGATGTCAGCAAACTTAACCGCGCGGAAGCCGCCGTCATTCGCTTGCAGCGTCAAAACGAATTGCTACTAACCGCCGCCGGAGAAGGTATCTGCGGCTTCGATTGCGAAGGAAATGTCACCTTCATCAACCCCACCGCCGCGGCGTTGCTGGCCTGGCCGGACCGGGAATTGCGCGGCCACACCATCCACGACATTTTTGGCCGCGACGAGCCCAGGGCCGAGGAGTACTGCCCGGTACATAACATTATCAACGGCAAACGCCGCTTCGAAGTCAGCGACAAGCGCTTTTGGCGCCATGACGGCTCCAGTTTCCCCGTCGATTTCGTCAGCACTCCGGTGTTAGAAAACGACCGGCTGCAAGGCGTCGTCGTGGTATTTCGCGACATCAGCGAACGCAAACTGGCCGAGGAAAAGCTCAAAACGGCGCTGGCGGAAATCAAGCAATTGAAGAACCGTTTGCAGGCGGAAAATACCTATCTTCAGGAGCAAATCAACCTGAACCACCATTTCGGCGACATCCTCGGCCAAAGCCCGGCTTTGCAGTCGGCATTGCGCCAGGTTGAGCAGGTCGCTCCGACCGATACCACGGTTTTGATTCTGGGAGAAACCGGCACCGGCAAAGAATTGTTCGCGCGCGCCCTGCACACTCTCAGCCGGCGCAAGGATCGGCCGTTGGTCAAGGTCAACTGCGCCGCCTTGCCCGCCAACCTGATCGAAAGCGAACTGTTCGGCCACGAAAAAGGCAGCTTCACCGGTGCGACCGCGCGGCGCATTGGCCGTTTCGAACTGGCTCACGAAGGCACGATTTTTCTCGATGAAATCGGCGAATTGCCGCTGGAATTGCAAGCCAAGTTGCTGCGGGTATTGCAGGAGGGCGAAATCGAACGCCTGGGCGACGCCAAAACCCGTAACATCGACGTGCGGGTTCTCGCCGCGACCCACCGCGATTTAAAACAAATGGCGGCCGAAGGCCGTTTTCGCGAAGACCTCTTTTATCGGCTCAGCGTATTTCCCCTGGCCTTGCCCCCGCTGCGCGAACGCAAGCACGATATTTCGTTACTGGCGCAATGCTTCCTCGCTAAATACGCGCAAAAAACCGGCAAGACCGTCACGCATATCCCGCAAGCGGCCATGACTCAGTTGCAAAACTATCCTTGGCCGGGCAATGTCCGCGAACTGGAAAACGTCATCGAACGGGCCGTCATCCTGTCGTCAACCGACACGCTGCAAATACCGAAGCTCCATCAAGCCAATGTGCCTGAAAAAACGCCTGCCGAATGCTTGCAACCGCTGGCGGCAATGGAAAAAGCGCATATCATCAAAGTGCTGGAACATACCGGTTGGCGCATTTCCGGCGAGCATGGCGCCGCCGCCATCCTGGAGATGCACCCTAATACGCTACGCTCGCGCATGAGCAAGCTAGGCATACGCCGCGCCCTGGAAGCGAAGTAACAAGATAGCGTAATTTTACGACATTTCGTAAACGAAGTTCTTTTTACTCTTCCTTTTCTTCCCGCCAAATTTCCGCCAATTCCTTGTTTAATAAAAGTTTTTAGGTTCATTATCAACTCTGGCACGGCCTCTGCAATAACCGAATCGACTTTCGATTTTTTTGGAGGATGATATGCCACAAACCATTACAGCGATCTCGACGCGCCCTTACGGCGACTCCAGACCGCCGCTGCCGCCGTTTACGCAAGCCACCGCGACGGAAAAAGTCCAACTGGCCGAAAATGCCTGGAACAGCAAAGATCCTGTCAAAGTCGCCGGCGCTTATACGCTAGACAGCGAATGGCGCAACCGCTCCGAAATATTTTCGGGACGGGAAAAGATCATCGAATTTCTGACCCGTAAATGGGACAAGGAATTGGATTATCGGCTGAAAAAAGAATTGTGGTGCTTCGCCGCCAACCGCATCGCCGTCACTTTCCGTTACGAATGGCACGACGATGCCGGCCAATGGTATCGCTCGTACGGCAACGAATTGTGGGAATTTGACGATAACGGCCTGATGCGGCGGCGCATCGCCAGCATCAACGACAAACCGATCCGGGAAACGGATCGCGAATTAGCTTAACGAGGAGTATCGAATGAAAGACGTAACCATCTTGACCAGCCCCAACTGCGGCTACTGCCATTCCGCCAAACAATTGCTGCAAAAACATCGGATCGCCTATCGCGAAGTCGACCTGCACAGGGACGGGGCGGAAGCCCAACATTTGTTAGCGCAAAGCGGCCGGCGCACCGTACCGCAAATTTTCCTTCAGCAACAACCGATCGGTGGATACACCGAACTGGCCGCGTTGCTCGCCAGCAGTGAATTCGACATCACACAATGCAACATACTTTAACCATATCATTCTCAGGAGAATACCGATGAGCCAATTGAGATTATACCGCCACCCTTTATCCGGCAACGCCCACCGCGTCGAGCTGTTTCTGTCTATTCTCGGACTCGAAGCCGAGCTGATCGATGTCGACCTGCTGCACGGCGAACAAAAACAAGCGACATTTCTGGCAAAAAACATTTTCGGACAAGTGCCGGTATTGGAGGACGGCGACCTCACCATCGCCGACTCCCACGCGATCCTGGTCTATCTCGCCAATCAATACGATCACGCGCATACCTGGTTGCCGATCGAACCCGCCGGCGCGGCCGAAGTACAGCGCTTTCTCGCCGTCTCCGCGGGTCCGGTGGCGTATGGCCCGGCAACCGCTCGCTTGATCAACTTGTTCGATTTGCCGTTAGACAAAACCAGGCCGATCGACGTCGCCCACCAACTGCTGAGCACGCTGGAAAAACATTTACGGCAACGCGACTGGCTGGCGGCCGAATACCCGACCATCGCCGATATCGCAAACTACAGCTATATCGCATTGGCTCCGGAGGGCGGCGTTTCATTGGAAGATTACCCGCATATCCAAGCCTGGTTAAGGCGCATTGAGTCGCTGCCGGGCTTCGCGCCGATGCAGCACTCTGCGATCGGCCTGGCCGCCTAGAAATTAATCATTACGAACTATCGCTTCGTATGCAAGCTCTCTCGCCTCAGCCTGCCGCGGCACCCTCAGGCCCGGCAGTCTCTTTTTCAGAAGGTGACTTATGACTGAAGCAATTTCTACGAACTCTCCCTCATCGCCTTTCCATAAAGGCGAACGCCATATTCAACAAAAACTCGGCGTGCGCGACAAAATCGAGCGTATGGGCCACCGCGCCATCCGCAGCTTTTTGACCGAACAACATCGTGATTTTTATAGTGGTCTGAAGTATGCGTTCCTCGGCCATGCCGACCGGGACGGCCGCCCTTGGGCATCGATATTGTTCAAACAGTCCGGTTTGCTGACTTCTCCGCACAATCGCACCCTTCACATCCACGCCAAGCCCGTTGCGGGAGACCCGCTGAACGAAGTCACCACCGCCGGCACGCGCCTCGGACTGCTCGGTATCGATCTGAGCAGCCGGCGCCGTAACCGGGTAGCTGGCATAATTGACCGGGTCACCACGGACGGCATGGAACTCCGCGTCGTCCAGGCTTTCGGCAATTGCCCGAAATATATTCAAACCCGCGCGATTCAAATAATAAACCCCGAAACGCTGCCGCCATCCAGCGCCATCGAGCTAAACCGGCTCGACACGCAAGCCACTGAGCTAATCGGCAACAGCGACACTTTCTTCGTCGCCAGCCATATGGCCAACGGCGGCGAAGCCAGCGAGGGCGCCGACGTCTCGCACCGGGGCGGCAACAGCGGATTCATTCGGATAGACGATGATCGCTGTTTGACCATCCCCGATTACCAGGGAAATAATTATTTCAATACGCTTGGTAACTTCGTGGAAAATCCGCGGGCCGGATTGTTGTTCATCGATTTTAACAACGGCAACTTACTGACAATGACCGGCACGGTCGAAATCCTCTGGGATTCGCCCGATATCTCTCTTTTTCCCGGCGCCAGCCGATTGTGGACCTTTCGACTCGAACGCGGACTGTGGCTGAACAATACCCTGCCGTTGCGTTGGTCCCGTCCGCAATAGCCCCCCTTCGAACTCGTGAGCGTTTTTGCCCGCAACGAGCAATCGCACTATTCGCGACAGCGCCGGCGGACTGAATGGATCCTTACGGCATCTTTCAGCCTTAAGAAAATTGTCCTATTCCAGCCAGGAAAACGAACGCCGCAGAAAATCCGTGCCGTGACCGAACACGCATTCGCCATGGGCGATGACGATATTATCCGGCTGCCATTCCAACATCGTCGCCAGCGCCGCCCGCGCTTGTTTTTTGCCGAACAAAAAACTCATGCGCCAATCCACCGGCGTCTTGCCGTTCGGCGCCACTATACCGGTCAATCCGGCCACAAAGCGCTGCCAGCGATTGAATACCGAAGGTTCGAAATTCTCGATCAAATCGGCCAGGATCAGGGTTTTAGAATCGATATGGAAAAACACCACTTCTTGCATCCAGGGACTGCCGGAGAATAACGTTTGCGCGATCTCTCCCTTCCAGACCGCCTCGGCGGACGCATTCAATTCCTTGGCGAAAGCTAAATCGGGGCGTTTGGCCATTAAGCCGGGAGCGGCGTAGCATTCGGCCTCGGGATATGCCGCCTGCCAGGACGACAAAAACAAATGATGCAGTTTATTGGGCGCAACCAGGTAGCGAACCTTGCCTATGCTGTCGATTTCCTCTTGCAAGACCGGAGTTAATCCGATCGGAGAATGAATCCAAAGGCGTTGTTGGTCCAGTTTGACCACGGTCATCCTGGTCGAATACGGCAATCCGAGAAAACGAACCGTCTCACCGTCATGTATCCATAAATTGTCGGCGATTTGCTGAAATGCCATCATTTATACTCCTTGCTCTCGAATTGGAAACGGACTGGATAATTAACTCAACCTCCATTTTTCTGATTTTATCGTGCCGGCAAATGCATCTCGATGATGTCATCGGCCATGGCAACCATATCCACCGGACTGCTTGCCTTGTTAACCTGGGCAATGGCCGACATGCCTTCCAACAGCACCCATAACTTGTAGGCCAATTGATCGGCCTGCCGGGCGCCGATGCCATGGCAAAGCTCCTGCAGCACGCCGAGCTCCCATTGCTTGAATTGCCGGCAGGCATTTTCGATGGCCTGGTCCTTGCCGGCAAATTCGCCCATCGCATTGACGGCCAAACAGCCGTGAAAATTAACGTCGCCGAACCACGTCGCGGCATCATGGAATATCGCCCTGATTTTATCCCTGGCGCTTTCGCTGGCATTCCCCAACAAAGCCTCCAGGCGCTCCCGATAGTTGCTCTGGTAGTGCCTTATCACGGCCACAATCAGCTCGTTCTTGGTCGGAAAGTATTTATACAACGTTCTTTTGGATACGGCGGCCTCGCGCATGATCAAATCGACCCCGGTGGCGTAAAAACCATTCGTTTTGAACAACCTGAAGGCGGTTTCGACGATGGCGTCTTGCTTTGTGTTAGGCGGCATCTTACCTGTTAATCTGAATTTTCGGCGTTAAATAACGACAGCTTACCAGCGGCAGGAAAAAAGTAAACCGATTTGTTTACTCTTTGTTTGACAAAGTAAACCGATGAGTTTACTTTGACTTACACGTAAACCAATCGGTTTACCTATTTCATTTTTAGGAGGCACCCTCATGAAACCAGCTATCACATCCAAAAATCTGTGTTCCATCATCTTCGCCGTTCCGCTCGGATTGCTGTTTACATCGGCCACGAATGCGGCCGAACAACAGACGAACTCGACTCATGCCCGTTTCGATAAAAAAGGACAACTGATCAGACCGAGCGGCTATCGGGAATGGATCTTCATCGGCGCGCCGTTGACGCCGAATGACATGAATGACGGCAAGGCCGCCTTCCCCGAATTCCATAACGTCTACATCGATCCCGGCAGTTGGGATCACTGGAAAAAAACCGGCGAATTTCGCGACGGGACGGTTATCGTCAAGGAGCTGGTCAGCGTCGGCGGCAAACAGGCGCCTAGCGGCAACGGCTATTTTCAGGGCGACTATATCGGCCTGGAAGCGATGGTCAAAAGCAAGCACCACCTGCCCGATGCCAACGGTAATTGGGGCTTTTTTCGTTTCACGATAGAAAACAGTCCACAACTGCACAAATCCGCTTCGGCTCAACCCGAAGAAAACTGCATGGCCTGTCATCAGGCCAAGGCCGCCAAGGACCAGATGTTCCTGCAATATTATCCGGTGTTGCGAGCCGCCGCGGGAAAAGGCGAACAAGGAACGGGAAGATGATGGTAATCGAATAACGAGAATGTTATTTAGTAGGCCATGAAAAAACCTTATCGAACCCTGCTCGACGAAGTGAGAGGCTGCACCTTGTGCGCCTCTTACTTGCCGTTTCCGCCAAAACCCATTCTGCAACTGCATTCGCAGGCGCGGATTTTAATTGCCGGACAGGCGCCCGGCCTGAAAGCGCACGACAGCGGCAAACCCTTCGACGACGCCAGCGGCGTCAGGCTCAGGACCTGGTTGGGAATCGGCGAGACGGAATTTTACAACCCGGAATTGATCGCCATTCTGCCGATGGGATTTTGTTATCCGGGCAAAGGTCCGTCAGGCGATTTACGTCCCCGCCCGGAATGCGCCGAACAATGGCGCCGGCGCTGTCTGGCGCAACTTCCCAATATCCGCCTGACGTTGGTGATCGGCCGCTACGCTCAGGGCTGGCATCTGGATCAAGGCAATCAACATAGCCTGACCGAAATCGTCAAAAACTGGCGGGCGCATTGGCCGGAAGTCTTACCACTCCCCCATCCCAGTCCCCGCAACAACCGCTGGCTGAAACAAAATCCGTGGTTCGAGCAAGAAGTGCTGCCGGCCTTGCGCGTCCGGGTATCCGAACTGATCGCTCCCGAAGGGTAATTTTTCCGCAAAGGCCCGGCTCGGCCGTCCCGCGTTGCACCGCCGTCCTGTGATAAAGCTATTGCGGGAGGCATGAATAAGACCTATGAAAAATAATGAATTGGGTCGTTCGTTGAGACTTTCTCTTTATAAACGCTACAATGTCTTTAATTCATTCAAGGTTTGGACATGACGACAAGAAAGCTCTTCCTTCTTATCAGTTTGCCACTGCTTTTCTTTTTCCTCGACCAGACTGCCTTCGCTCATGGCGTCGATAAAAACACCGAGCGATTTTTACTGGCCAACCAAGGCATCGCCGTCGGCCCCTTTATGTATATCGGCGCCAAGCACATGGTCACCGGCTACGATCATTTGCTGTTTTTGGTCGGCGTCATCTTCTTTTTGTTCCGCACCCGCGATGTACTGCTTTACGCCAGCCTGTTCACGCTGGGGCACAGCCTAACCTTAATGTTCGGCGTGTTAGGCAATATCTCGGTCAACCCTTATCTGATCGACGCCATCATCGGCCTGTCGATCGTTTATAAGGGTTTCGACAACCTGGGCGGCTTTCAGCGTCTATTGGGTTTGCAGCCGAATACCAAGATTGCGGTGATGGTGTTCGGGTTGTTTCACGGTTTCGGATTGGCCACCAAACTGCAGGATTTTTCCTTGCCGAAAACAGGGCTGTGGAAAAACCTGTTGGCCTTTAACGTCGGCGTCGAACTGGGCCAGTTCCTGGCCTTGACCTTCATTTTGATCGCACTCGATTTTTGGCGCCGACACCGAAGTTACTATTCTTTTTCGACCGCAACCAATACGCTGCTGATGTCCAGCGGCTTGATTCTGTTCGGCTACCAACTCACCGGCTACCTGATACTCGGATAATTTCATGAACGATACCCAGCCTCCCGTCCAATCATTGCGCTCCCTGGTCATCGCCAGCAGTCTTGCCACCCTGATCGCCGGATTCGTGTTGACTGCTTTCGTGCTGCCCGCCGAATACGGCATCGACCCGACCGGCATCGGCAGGAAGCTGGGACTGACCGTGCTGGCGGAAACGAATTCGATTAGGGCGGCGGCTGTGCCATTAGCGCTGCCGCAGACGGAGGCGGCCACCTGTCCGGAGTCCAATGAAGCAACTAACAAAAACGCCATCGCGGCTAAAACCCCAGACACTCCCTCCATTCCGCAATGGCAGGACTCGGTGAAAATCCTCGTTCCCGCCAATCAAGGACTGGAATACAAGTTTCATTTGCAGAAAGACGCGACGCTGGAATATTCCTGGACGACCGACGGCGCGAAGCTGTATTTCGATTTCCACGGCGAACCCAAAGGAGATACAACCGGTTACTTCAAGAGCTATAAGGTGAGCACGCACCATAAATCGAGCGGCACTTTAACTGCGCCTTTTGAAGGTTCTCATGGTTGGTATTGGGAAAATAATTCGCCCGCCCCCATAACAATCATATTAAACACCAAGGGCTCTTACCGGGTTCTGGGCTTGATGTAACGCGGTTGATTCGCGATCCAACCGTGCCGATACATATTTCTGCAGCGCGTTCAGCCCTTGCCCAATTCTCGCTTTGGTTGCGGCCGGTTTAAAGGCTTTCTCGCCCTGAAGCCGTCATAATATGTGATCCCAATTCAATATTTCAGTTTTAAACACCGCATTTAAGTATTCGTTAACGTATTAACGCTATTTTCCATAAGGTATTTGTCTGCCTGGAGAAAATCATGAATAGCGTTACCATTACACTTAAAAGCTTGCTGTTCTTATGGCTAGCATTAGCCGCATTATCCTTACAAGCCGAGGACCGTCACAGGCGAGAGAGATCGTCGCTAAAGGTTTCGCCGTCCTCGGTCAGCATGAGTGCCGGTTCCAGCGCCGTCTTGACCATTTCCGGCGCTTACGGAAGTCTCTCGGCCGAATCCGGCGAAACATCGCTAGTCGAAGTCAGTGTTGCCGATGACCTCGTGACATTAACGGCGATCAAAACAGGTTCGACCACCGTTACCGTCAGGGACCGTAAAAACAGCCGCGAGATCCCCGTCACTGTCGTCAACTCCGCGCCGCCGCCACTGACTCAAGGCGGCTATAGCTTGCTGGCCTGGAACGACCTGGGCATGCATTGCGTGGACGGCAAGGATTATTCCGTTTTTTCCATTTTGCCTCCTTACAACAACTTAATCGCCCAGCTGGTCGATAACAACGGCGGACAGGTCAGCGAGGGCGTCGAACTGACTTACCAGGCCGTAGAGGATACTCACGGTTCGATCAATACCTACAGCGCCGGTAAAACCAATTTCTGGGATTATGTGCTGGCCTTGTTCGGCGCTAATCCAGCCCCCGATTACGGCCTCAATCTAAACGGTGATCCTGGCAATCCAACCCCTGGCCTGACTCCGGAGCCGATGCAATACAATGCCGAACGAGGCTGGTTCCAGGCGGAAGGTTTACCGATAACGCCTATCGACGATAATTCCACTAAAAATTTCTATCCGATGGTCGAAGTCGTCGCCAAAGACCTCGATGGCAATGTACTGGCCACCACGCAAACGGTATTGCCGGTCAGCGACGAAATGACCTGTAAAGCCTGTCACAGTTCGTTTTCCGGCGACGCCGCCAAACCGGCGGATGGTTGGCTCAACGATGCCGATGCGGAAAAAGATTGGAAAAGAAATATTTTGAAGCTGCATGATGAAAAACAGCTGGCCACATCGTTGTATCAGGATGCCTTAGTCAATTTCGGATACCTGAGCACAGGCCTGCTGGCAACGGCCGATAGCGGCCAACCGGTGTTATGCGCGTCTTGCCATGGTTCCAATGCCTTACAAAGCCCAGGGTTTTCCGATATAAAACCGTTGACCCAAGCCTTGCACGGCAGTCATGCCACGGTCACCGATCCCAATACCCTGATGACGCTCGACGACAGCAGCAACCGCGAATCCTGTTATCTCTGCCACCCGGGCCAGAAGACGCAATGTCTACGCGGCGCCATGGGTAATGCGCAGGACAGCAATGGAGATCCGGCAATGTCCTGTCAAAGCTGCCACGGTTCGATGAGCCAGGTCGGCAGCAGCGATCGCGACGGCTGGCTTGACGAGCCGACGTGCCAATCCTGCCATCACGATGGACAGCGTGAAATCGTCGGCATCGACGCCCAGGGATTACCGTTGCAATGGACCGACGAGACCTTCGCTTCGAACCCGGACACTCCGATAGCGGGCAAAAACCTATACCGCTTCAGCTCCGGCCACGGCGATTTACAATGCGAAGCCTGCCACGGCGCGACCCATGCGATTTATCCATCGCACGAGGCAAACGACAATGTGCAAAGCATCGCGCTACAAGGGCACGCCGGCACCGTGAACGAATGCAGCGCGTGCCATACCGACGTTCCGTTAACGGCCGAAGGCGGGCCGCACGGCCTGCATACGATCGGCGCTGCCTGGATCGAGGAGCACGAGGATGTCGCCGAACATAACGGCGCTGAATCCTGCAGCTACTGCCATGGCGCGGATTACCGGGGATCGCCCTTGTCCGCGCTTAAAACGGAAAAAATCTTCAGGGTCGAAGAAGAAACGAAAACGTTCGCGGCGGGCCATCAAATCGGTTGCTACGATTGCCATGACGGCCCCAATCCGTAAGTAAATTACAAAGACCTACCCCACTCAAGCCGCCTTGGTTCTAAACCGGGCGGCTTTTTTTGCATAAGCCCCATACCTAATCATGCTTTGCGGCGGGTTACTGAAGCCTGAATAGTTCGTGAAACCAACCACCTAAATTCCGGCACCGATAATTTGACCCATTTGGGTCATTTGTTTTCATGCCCGATTGTGTAATCTAGGCGATAAGCAATGTTGCAGCTTACGCCTCATTAACCTACCGCCGATCTTTTCGAGTCGGTTAACCGGGACATCATCATGAACTTAAAAAAAACTCTCTTGGCGAGCGGCTATGCCGCGCTGCTCGTGTCCGGCTGCACCTATATGTCCCAAGGGCTGTTGATCGACGAAAAACGCAATGCCGAGATTATCGACAAGGATGCTTTCGGCGATTCGGCCGAGCAAATCGTCTATCTGGAGCAAAACTGGGACCGCTACGACAGCCTGTGGTTTTACAATACCACCCAGGGCTCCGATTTTCTCCCATACCCGCTATTTCTTCACCTCGAACAGGCCGACAGCGTCCAATTGTTCCGCAGTTCGGCCAACATGAGCCGGTTGCGCTACCTGCCGCAATTACCCAGTTTCGACAACCCCGACGGCCTGCCGGTCGGTTTCGTCAAGGACTCTTACGAGGGCGCAGACTACATGGGATTTACCTGCGCCGCCTGCCATACGACGCAAATCAACTATCAAGGCACAGGCATCCGCATCGACGGCGGCCCTAGCCTGGCCGACTTCGAAGGCCTGTTGCTCGATTTGGAGAAAGCCTTGCAAGCGACGCTGGCCGATCAGGCTAAATTCAAGCGCCTGGCCGATAAGCTGATCGCCGCCGGTTTCGCCGATGACGAATCTCAGGCTAGAGAAAAGTTACAGGCCATTTATCAGGAAAAGAAACGCTACAACGAAACCAATGCGCCCAGGCACGGCGGGCAACTGGTGCATTACGGCTATTCCCGGCTCGACGCATTCGGCCGTATTTTCAACCGCATTCTGGAGCATTTGGTGGCACCGGGCGTGGACAATTCCAATCCCGCCAACGCCCCGGTCAGCTATCCGTTTTTATGGGATACGCCGCAAAGCGATTTCGTGCAGTGGAACGGCGTAGGCGACAACAACACCGGCGACGGACTGCAAGGCTATCTCGAACCCCTGGGCCGCAATACCGGCGAGGTGCTCGGCGTATTCGCCACCTTCGACTTGAAAAATCCGGGCAAAAAAGGCTATCTCTCTTCCGCGAATACCCGCAACCTGGTCAGGCTGGAGCGGCAACTGGGCGAACTGCAATCGCCGCTCTGGCCGGAGCATATTTTGCCGGCTATCGACCGAGAGCTGGCGGCCAAGGGACGAAAGGTCTTCCACGATTACCAATGCGCCGCCTGCCACGGCGATCCGGCCAAATTCGACCGCAGCGCCGACGACCGCCGGGTTTACACCCAATTCGCCAGTCTGCGGCAAATCCAGACCGATCCGACCATGGCGCTGAACGCCCTGCAATATCAGGGAAAAAGCGGTTATTTCGAAGGCCAGGAAATCCCCCGCTTGAAACCGGTCCGCACATTTCCGCCCGTCACGCCGGTATTGCCGGCCCTGCAGAAAGCGGTGGAAGGCGTCATACTCGAACCCGACCACGAAAAAAGCTTTGTCCGCAGATGGGCGGAACACATCTATGATCTGTTGGCGGCGGTGTTCGACAATCCGATCAAACACACCGATCGCCGGGTCGATTTCGAAGTGGTGCCGAAAGACGCTCCGCTTAAAGCGCAACAGGCCGCGCTGGCCGCCTACAAAGGGCGGATGTTGAACGGAATCTGGGCGACCGCGCCGTATCTGCATAACGGTTCGGTGGCCAATTTATACGAACTGTTTCTGCCGGTCTGCAACGAAACCGCCAACCAGCCCGGTATCGATTGCCGTTCGGAAAAATTCACGCTGGGCAGCCGCGAATTCGACCCGGTCAAAGTCGGTTTCGTCAGCAAAAGCAAGGCCGATTACCCCGACTTGTTCGAATTCGACACCTTATTACCCAGTAACAGTAACACCGGCCACGAATACGCCGCCGGCCGTACGCCGGTCATCAAACGCGATGCCGACGGTAAAGCCATGCGCGATGGCGACGGCAATTTCATGCTGGAATGGTTGCCGCCGATCGACGAGGAGCAACGCTGGGCGCTGGTGGAATACCTTAAAACCTTATGACCTATCCGGACGAATAAGCCAATTTTGCCGCCTTGTCGCCGCGCAGTGTTAGCGGGTACGACAAGACGGCGCCGAATTCACGGGCTATCGCCTGCGACAGCCTTATTGCGTTATTCAATGTCGCCCAGCCGGACTTAAATCAATAGGTCCTCCGTTAACATTATCCCTGGCAGCCAGGGTAAAATATGCCACTTTGGGTGAACGGCGTCCTCTGACGGACACCTCTGCGCCGAAATATCACAAACGATCAATAAATACTGTTCGCACTTCAAAGTTCGGCACCTAAATACCTTCGCCCTCTGGGAGAAGGCTGGATGAGGGCATAAAATGAACCGAACTTTGAAGTGCGATGACTTTACAAGCAAACTAAGGAGAACCGAACATGGCGTTAGTGTCATTGCGACAACTTTTGGATTACGCGGCGGAGCATGGCTTTGGCATTCCGGCCTTCAATGTCAGCAACATGGAGCAGGTCCAAGCCATCATGCAGGCGGCCGATGCCTGCGATAGCCCCGTCATCATGCAGGGTTCGGCCGGCGCCAACCGCTATGCCGGCGAAGTATTTTTACGCCATTTGATTCAGGCCGCCGTGGAGCAATACCCGCATATTCCCGTCGTCATGCACCGCGACCACGGCCCCTCGCCCGACATTTGCGCCCAGGCGATTCAGTCCGGCTTCAGCTCGGTAATGATGGACGGCTCCCTGCTGGAAGACATGAAAACCCCCGCCTCTTTCGAATACAACGTGGACGTGACGCGCACCGTGGTCAAGATGGCGCATGCCTGCGGCGTCTCGGTCGAAGGCGAAATCGGCTGCCTGGGGTCTTTGGAAGTGCAAGCCGGCGCCGCCAAACAAGAGTCGTCCGGGCAACCGGACCACAGCCGTTTGCTGACCGACCCCGACGAGGCGGTCGAATTCGTCAAACAAACGCAAGTGGACGCCCTGGCCGTCGCCATCGGCACCAGCCATGGCGCCTACAAATTCAGCAAACCGCCCACCGGCGAAGTGCTCGTCATCAGCCGTTTGCAACAACTGCAAAAACGCCTGCCCGATACCCACTTCGTCATGCACGGTTCGAGTTCGGTGCCGCAGGATTGGCTGCAAGTCATCAACGAGTACGGCGGAGAGATTCCGCAAACCTATGGCGTGCCGGTCGACGAAATTGTCGAAGGCATCAAATACGGGGTCCGTAAAATCAATATCGATACCGATTTGCGCATGGCCTCGACAGGCGCCATTCGCCGCTTCATCGCCCAACCGGAACACGCCTCCGAGTTGGACGCGCGCAAGATTTACCAGGCCGCCAGGGATGCGATGCAGGCCCTTTGCCAGGCGCGTTACGAAGCTTTCGGTTCCGCCGGGCATGCCGGCAAGATCAAGGCCGTGCCGTTACGGGAAATGAGCAAACGCTATCGATAAACCATCTCGACCGCCTTCGTCCGGGCGTTCCAAACACGCGTTATTGGCAGACGGTATTTCATACCGACTACACACATAGGTGCTATGCTTTATCTTTTTATTCGGAGGAAACATGAAATTTACAGCTCTCCCTCTTCTCGTTTTGCTACTGGCTTTAAGCGGCTGCGTCAGCAACGGCGGCAAACCGGCCCAAACCACCCAAGCCTTGCAACCGACCGGCACAGGCACCTTGGTGATCAAACCGATCGCCTTCAAAAAGGACCTGTACATCCGCGAAGCGGTCCGGAACGAATGTAACCTGGACGGCAAACTGGCCCAATTCATCGAGGATTATACCGCCGACCAATTCGCCACCATCATCACCGACGGCTCCAAGGCGCCGGCCGACGCCCAGGTGCTGACCATCGAAATCGACGAAGTCATGGGAGCGGCCGGCGGCGCCTGGTCCGGCGCGAAAGCGATCATGATTACGGGCGAGGTCAGCCAGAACGGCAAGGTATTGGGCGATTTCCGGGCACGGCGTTATTCCGGCGGCGGCATGTTCGCGGCCTACAAGGGCACGTGTTCGATCCTGGGCCGCTGCACCAAGGCGCTGGGCCGCGACGTGGCGGAATGGCTGAGACATCCGATGCCCAAGGCCGCATTGGGGGATCTGTAAAGCGCATGACGGCAATCCCCCGCTCCTGCGATGTGCTGGTGATCGGCGGCGGCCCCGCCGGCAGCAGCGCGGCCACGCACTTGGCGCAGGCCGGCATCGATACCGTGCTGTTGGAACGCGCCGAATTCCCCCGCAACCAGGTCGGGGAAAGCCTGATTCCGCATATCTGGAAATTTACCGACCTGACCGGCGTCTCGGACAAGATCGAACGGGAAGGTTTCCTGGCCAAGGCCGGCGGCATTACGGTCTGGAACGATAAGATCCACCAAATCCTGTTTTCCGATTTCGGCTATACCCGCCCCGGCCTGCATGTCGAGCGCGACATCTTCGATGACATCCTGCTGCGCCATGCCGGGGATTGCGGCGCCCGTATCTTTACCGAAGTCGCGGTCAAGAAGGCCGATTTCGGCGACAGCGATCGGCCTGAAATCATTTATACCGACAAACGCGGCCGCGGCAACAGCGACGGCGCGATCCGCTGCCGTTACCTGATCGACGCCAGCGGCCACAGCTCGTTTCTGGCCAGCCAGTTCAAGGTCCGCCAGACCATCAGCACGCAAATGAACTTTTTGTCGCTGTGGGGCTATTTCAAAAATTCCCGGTTCGTCGGCGTCGACCGCCGCAGCCATCCGCAGGAAGCATTGGCGCGAGTCAAGCCGGTGACCTTCGTCATGTCGTTCGAGGACGGCTGGCTCTGGCATATCATGCTGCGCGACAAGACCAGCGTCGGCCTGATCGTGCCGACCGAGCGCACTAAGGGCATGGACAGGCGGCAGCGCGAGGTATTTTTCAAACAGACCTGTGCCCGCCTGCCGCATCTGAGCGCGTTATTGGAACCGGCCGAGTTTATCGAAGGCTCGCTGCAATTCCGCCCGGATTATTCCTATTATTCCCAGCGAATATGCGGCGAAAATTTTTATTGCATCGGCGATGCCGCCGCCTTCGTCGACCCCATCTTTTCCCACGGCGTCCAGAACGCCCTGTATAACGCCGCCGCCGCGACCCTGGCGATCAAGGAATCGTTGAAAAACGGCAAAAACCGGCTGCGCTACAGCCGACTGTGCGAAAGCCGCATGCAGCAGTTTTACGGTTTCTCGCGGGCGCTGTCGTTGGGCGATTTCGGCTGTAACGGCGTCGATGCCGGCCTGGTCAAAAACCTGATTAAATCGCTGCCGCCATTGGAATTGGAATTGCTGTTGGTCGCGGCGGAAATGACCAACCGCTCGGACAACGTCCATCGCTTGGCCAGGGAAGCCGGGGTATTGGAAAAATTCGAGGAGAAATTTTCCGGCAGAAATGCCGAACGCATCGAGTCGCTGGAATTTTAGCGACTCTCTTTCGCGCCGGGGCGGCGCGCCTACCTATCTGAAGGCCAGATTGTCCCTACGAGGAGCGGCCGTCCCTGGCCGCAATTAGGATTAACATACTCCGTCGGCGCCGAAGTCGGCGCTCCTATTCCTGATTACCGCTTATTCGCAGTTCACGACTTCGTCGGCATCGCGGCGCGGCCCGGGCATGCAGCTGTCCTCGCCTTGTCCGCCATCGAGATAATCGTCGCCCGGCGCGCCCATCAACTGGTCGTCCCCGCGCCCGCCCAGCAAACTGTCGTTGCCGGGCGCGCCGCGGAGAATATCGTCGCCATTGCCGCCGTCCAGGGCGTCATCGCCCGGGCTGCCGATCAGTTCGTCCATGCCGTTGCCGCCCGCGATCACATCGTCGCCATGGCCGCCGCACACGACATCATCGCCGTTTCCGGCATCGACAGTATCGTTTCCTCCACCGGCATAAATGACATCGTCGCCGTCAGAGCCGATGATGACGTCGTCACCTTCCGTACCGGCACAAGTGATGGCGTAACCGTGACAAGTGCCGTCATGGCCCAATTCTTCCACATTCATATCTTCCGGAATATAAGGACAGTAGATTTCTTCGGCCGAGACAGAGAAAGAACCCATGGACAGAGCTCCGAATACGGCAGGGATTAAAACGTTTTTCATAGGCACACACTTAACTAAGTAATAAAAACCATCAACTAGCATGCGCCATGCCAATCTTATAACCTATTGAAAATACGCTATTGAGATAGCCTATCACGGAAAGTCAGTAATTAAGACTATGTTAAAAGTCTTATTTATATAGGTTAAATAACGCTGTTTAGTTTTGCCGCCCCCCTCAAGCCAATTCGAGCTCGCCCTCGGCCCGGCAAAAATCGTCATGAATCTCCCGCACAGACTCCGCCTTGGAATCGGTCTTACCGCCGCCAAATTTGGCGGCGAAGCGGCAGGCGAGAAGCGATTATTCAACCGCACCGCCTTGTTCGCGCCGGGGGCGGCGCTCCTATCTTTTGTTTTCCTGGCCGCCGACGAATAATCGGTAGGCCGGGTTGTCGGTCTCTTCCTGATAGGTAAAGCCTTCCTCCGCCAAGGTTTTCTGGAAGACCTTGCGCTCGCTCTTGGGCATTTGCAGGCCGATCAGCACCTTGCCGAAGGCGGCGCCGTGGTTGCGGTAATGAAACATGCTGATGTTCCAGCGCCCGCCCAGCGACAACAGAAATTTCAGCAATGCGCCGGGACGTTCGGGAAATTGCAAACTATAGGTCACTTCGTGCAGTTGGCACGGGGCATGGCCGCCCACCATGTAACGGATGTGGTCCTTGGCCAATTCGTTGGCGGTCATATCGGTCACCTTATAACCTTCCGCTTGCAACTGGGCGATCACGCCGGCACAGTCGTTTTCCTCGCCGCTGCTGCTGAGGCCGACGAACACCTGCGCTTGGCTGGCGTCGAAATAACGGTAATTGAATTCGGTGATGCTGCGCTTGCCCAGCAACTTGCAAAAATTGAGGAAACTACCGGGCGTTTCCGGAATAGCGACCGCCAGCAGGATTTCCCGGTGTTCGCCGACCTGGGTACGTTCGGCGACATAGCGCAAACGGTCGAAATTAATGTTGGCGCCGCTTTCGATCGCGACCAGGGTCTGTCCCGACACGCCCCGCTGCTCGGCATATTTCTTCAACCCGGCGGTCGCCAGCGCACCGGCCGGCTCGGCCACGGAACGGGTGTCGTCGAAGATATCCTTGATCGCCGCGCAAATCTCGTCGGTATTGACGGTGACGACCTCGTCGACATAACGCTGCGCCAGCTTGAAGGTCTCCTTGCCGATTTGCTTGACCGCCACGCCGTCGGCGAACAGGCCGACCTGTTTCAGGCTGACGCGGCGCTTAGCGGCCATCGCGCGATTGAGGCAATCGGCATCGTCGGGCTCCACGCCGATGACCTTGGTTTCCGGCCGCACGAATTTGACATAGGCGGCGATGCCGGCGATCAGTCCGCCGCCGCCGACCGGCACGAAAATGGCATCGATCGCGCCGTTATGCTGATGCAAAATTTCCATGCCGATGGTTCCCTGCCCGGCGATGACATCGGGATCGTCGTAAGGATGAACAAATGTCATACCCTTTTCCCCGGCCAATTGCATGGCATGGTCGTAGGCCTCGTCGAAGGAATCGCCGTGCAATACCGCCTTGGCGCCCCGCGCCTTGACCGATTCGACCTTGATTTCCGGGGTGGTCCTCGGCATCACGATCAACGCCTTGATGCCCAGTCTTTTCGCCGCCAGCGCCACGCCCTGGGCATGATTTCCGGCCGACGCCGCGATCACGCCGTTGGCTTGCTCCCGCTCGCCGAGCATGGCGATCTTGTTGTAGGCGCCGCGCAATTTAAAGGAAAACACCGGCTGTAAATCCTCCCGTTTCAGATAAACCCGATTGTCCAGTCGCTTCGACAACAGCGGCGCATAATCGAGCGGGGATTCCTGCGCCACATCATAGACTTTCGCCCGTAAAATTCTCTCTATGTATTGATGTATCATTCTTTTAAAAACGGCTGAAAAATTGGTCTTTGCCGCTATTATCCCATACAATCTACCTCCACCGAGTGATTGGCGAGTCCGGATTTTAGGGCCCGATAACGGCTTTGCCCAGGATGTCCCGTTGGCGCCGGCTTAGCCGAGGACGCCGCCAAATACAATTGCATCGACTCAATCGATCATTCCCATGCGCCGGCAGAGCACGGCCCGGGAACGCTATCTCAATCTGAAAATTGATAACTCAACCATTAGGAAAAACAACATGACTCAAGACGAATTGAAAAAACAAGTCGCCGCGGCCGCCATCGAATATGTCAAAGGCCTGCCCATCATCGGCGTGGGCACCGGCTCCACGGTGAATTTCTTCATCGAAATGCTGGCCGATATCAAAGGCGACATCGAAGGCGCGCTGTCCAGTTCCGAGGCGACCACCCAGCGCTTGAAAAACATCGGCATTCCCGTGCTTGACCTGAACAGTGTCGACAGCGTGGAAGTGTATGTCGACGGCGCCGACGAAGTCGACCCCAACAAAAAACTGGTCAAAGGCGGCGGCGGCGCGTTGACGCGGGAAAAAATCATCGCCGCGGCCAGCAAGAAATTCGTCTGTATCGTCGACGAAAGCAAATGCGTCGACGTATTAGGCAAATTCCCGCTGCCGGTCGAAGTGATCCCGATGGCGCGCGGCTATGTGGCCAGGGAAATGGAAAAATTGGGCGGGCGGCCGGTATGGCGCGAGGATTACTTCACCGATAACGGTAACGAAATCCTGGACGTGCATGACATGCAAATCACCGACCCGATGGAAATGGAACGCATCATCAACGACATCACCGGCGTGGTCACCAACGGCCTGTTCGCCCACCGCGACGCCGACGTTGTGTTGATCGGCAAGGGCGACACCGTCGAAACGGTGGCATAAGCCTTTTTGCTCTGGGCTTCCCAAAACGCCCAAACCTTGCTGGCCGGGCATGCTTTTATGCCCGGCCTTTTCAATATTCAAACCGGGCAACGGTCGCGGCATTACGATAAAACTCGATTATTCTCTCGTTCCTACGCGCTGCGTAGGAACGCAGAAGATACCGCGCTGCGGTACAGGCACCTAATTAGTCGCCGCAGGGTCGAGGGAGGACAAGCGTAAGGAGGTAATAGGCGCGGCGCGCCGGATAGGCGTTCCCACTCGGCGCGTGGGAACGAGGAACGGCTCTGTCACAGAACTTGATTTCACGGGCAGCTTGTAGGTCGGGCATGCTTTTTATGCCCGACAATTTCCATATTCGAACCGGGCAACGGTCGCAGCATTTCCGATAAAACTCGATTATTCTCTCGTTCCTACGCGCTGCGTAGGAACGAAGAAGATACCGCGCTGCGGTGCAGGCGCCTAATTAGTCGCCGCAGAGTCGAGGGAGGACAAGCGTAAGAAGGTAATGGGCGCGGCGCGTGGGAACGAGGAACGGCTCTGTCACAGAACTTGATTTCACGGGCAGCTTGTAGGTCGGGCATGCTTTTTATGCCCGACAATTTCCATATTCGAACCGGGCAACGATCGCAGCATTTCCGATAAAACTCGATTATTCTCTCGTTCCTACGTGCTGCGTAGGAACGCAGAAAATACCGCGCTGCGGTACAGGCGCCTAATTAGTCGCCGCAGGGTCGAGGGAGGACAAGTGTAAGAAGGTAATGGGCGCGGCGCGCCGGATAGGCGTTCCCACTCGGCGCGTGGGAACGAGAAAGAATACGTCGGGCAACGAAAAGCGGTTGCCCGACCTACGACTGCTATATTTCCTCGCCCGTTTCCGCCTCTTCCTCGTAAATACCGGTCAGCTTGCGCTTGAATTCGTCGGTGACCAATCTGCCGTCCAGTTTGCTTTTGACGACTCGCGGTGTAATCAACACAACCAATTCGGTTTTTACATTTTCTTTCAATGTCGACCCGAACAAGGGACCGATCAGCGGCAGCTTATGCAAGAAAGGAATCCCTGCTTTGTTAAAGGTATTGTCGTCTTTAATCAACCCACCCAAAACAATAGTTTCGCCGCTATGCACCGCCACAGAACTTGTGATTTCACGGGTAGCTATAGTAGGAGAATCAATACTTGATACAGTAGTCTTTGATACATTTTCTACACTCTGCTCGATCTCCATAATCACCAAACCGCCGGCATTGACCCGGGGTTTGACCTTCAATTTCACCCCGGTTTGCCTTTGTTGAATGGAACTAGTTTGAATTGGATCTACCCCACCACCACTAGTGTTTGTTGACTGTGAAGTTCTGATCGGCACTTCGTCACCGACCTGTATCGATGCTTCCTGATTGTTTAATACCATCAACGAAGGTGATGAGATAACATTCAGGTTTTTATTAGTGGCAGAAGCCTCCAAAACCGCCCTAACGTCTCCAGAATCACTAACAAAACCATAACCGAACCCCCCTGTAGCTGCACCGATAGCTAAATTAGCTGCCGTGTCCTTCAAGAGACCAATGTCAGTAAAACCAATTCTATTTTGTTCTGTTGCAAAATTATCGCCTGTGCTGACAGCATTTCTCCCATTATTGTGGCTCAAGAACCATTTGATGCCATAAGATAAACTATCTGTCAATGATACCTCTACAATCGTCGCATCGATCAACACCTGCAGCGGCATCACGTCCAGTTGTTTGATGACGCGCTGGATCACGGCGTAATCCTGGGCCGTGGCGACGATGACCAGGGCATTGTTGATTTCATCCGGGATGATCTTGACGTCGCCCAGATTGTCCAGCGACGGCGTGCGAATGTTGGCGCCGGCGGCCGCCGGCTTGTTGTCCGGCTGCGCCTTATTGGTAACCTGCACCGATTTGCGCCCGGACGCGACCGAGGCCTTGCTGGAGCCGCCGCCCTTGCCGAAGATGCTGTTCAGCGTGTCGGCCAGCTCCACCGCATCGACATGCTGGGCGCGGTAGACAATCACGCCGCCGCTGGCCGAGGTGTTGGCGCGGTCCAGGCGCAGCACCCAGCTTTCGATCTCCTTCAAATAGTCCGCCTTATGGGTGATCGCCAGGATCGCGTTGAGGCGCTCGATTTCCATGAAGCGGAAAAAGGCGCCGCCTTCCTTGTCGCCGTTGAACAACTGCTCCAACTCGGCGATCAGCGTGGCGGCCTCGACGTTGCGCAACGGAAACAGGCCGAACGACTTGCCCTTCATGACGTCGATATCGAAGGCGGCGACCATCTCATGGGCCCGCGCCAGTTCGGCGGCGGTGCCGGCCAACAACATGAGGTTGCGGCCGGGGTCGATATGCAGGATCGATTTTTCGTCCAGCAACGGCTTGATGATTTCCGCCAGGTCCTCGACGCCGACGTTCTTGACCGGGATCACCCTGACCAAATGGCCCGCCGGCAGCCGGCTGCCGGCGCGGCCGGTAAAGACGCCGGAGCCGGCCACCTCGACGGCAGGCTTGATCTGATAGACGCCGCTTTGGAAAACCATCCCCGCGCCGTTGACCTGCAACAGCATCTCCAGGGTCGGCAACAATTCTTCGCGGGTCAGCGGCTGCGTGGTTTGCAACGTCACCTTGCCGCCGACCTTGGGGCTGAGCAAGTAGTTTTGACCGAGAATATCGCTGAGGACCACCTTGACGACCTCGCCGAGGTCGGCTTCGTCAAAGTTGAGACTGTATTCCCCCTGTCCCTTTTTGTGCGGCGCCGCGCCGGCGCGATGGCCGGTAAAGCTTCCGCTGCCCGGATACAGCTCGATGGGCATGGGCTCGCTCGCGCTTTTTCCCAGCGCTTCATTGCTCAATTCCTGATAGACGATGTCGGGCCGTTCGGCCTCTTCCGCCTGCTTGACCGGCGTCAGCACCAGTTTTTCATGCTGTTTGGGACCGATCAATTCGCATCCGGACGATGCCAGCAGCAATGTCAACAGGAAAGGTGCTTGGGATTTTTTAACCATCTTTGCGTTTCTCAGAGTTTAGTTTTTTGTCGTTGAATATGACTATCTTCGCTTCGCCCGGGCCGCGGCCGCCTCCCGGGCCCGCATTTCGTCTTGTTCGCGCTGCTCCGCTTGTTCCTCTTCATCTTGTTGTTGCGCCTCGAATTGCGCCCGCGCCCGAGCCTCGGCCCCCTCCTGAGCCGAATTCTGCTTGAGCCTGGCGGCCGCCGGCGGAACCCTAGCCGCAGGAGCGACCAGCGGCTGCAGCTTGGGTTTGCGCAACAGCAGCGTTTGCCGTTTGCCGTCTTTATCGAGAACGACGCTATCGGCATGCACTTCCTGCAATAGCCAGTTGCCGATATCCTCGCCTTGCGCTTTTTTCAAAAATTTCTTGTCCCGGCCCTTTTTGCTGAATAACGCCATCAGGCGATTGTCGTCGGTATAAATACCGATCAACTCGAGATCGTCGACCGAATCGACTTCCTGGACACTCTCTTCTTCGTCCTCTTCGACCACCGGGCGGCGCCCTTCGATAAACAACGGCCGTTCCACCATGTCGGCATACATCTCCGCGGCCATCGCGGGGGGCTTGATTTCCGGTAATTCCAGCTGCAAGTCCGCGCCTTGCGTCGGGCGCGGTTCATCGTTCCGCTGCCGATCGGAGACGCCCGCCAACCACCATTCGAGCAGCAACACCAGCAGCAGCACCGCACATACGGAGAGCAACAGTTTGATTAGATTCCAATTCATGACGGTTCCGCCCTCATAAAACTGACGGCCTGAAAATTGACGTTCAATTTGTTGCTGGGTTCGATCTGGCGCGTCCTGCGGTTACGTCTGCCTCGCACCGGCCGGATATCCAGCTGGTCGATAACCATGATGGGCACGGTGGCTTCGATCTCGTGCAGTACGTTGCGCAACACCTCGATATCGCCGGACATCCTGACCTTGATGCTGATCTGGTTGAAGCCGCTTTTACTGCTACCGGGCAATACCTGGGTACTGGTCAATTCGCCGCCGGCCTGGGAGATGGCCGCCTTGATGAATTTTTGCAGATCGGCCGAGGCCAGCGCGACGGTGTCGCGGTTGCTGAAATAACCCCGTTCGCTGTATTGCTGCTTGATCCGCTCGATGCTCGCGGCGACCGTGTCTTTTTTATCCACAACCTGCCGATAACGTTGCAGCCTGAAGGTCAGCTCCTGTTTTTCTTCATGATAATCCAGGCCGGTCGAAATCAAGGGTACGAAGGCGGCAAATACCACCAGCATCAGCACCAGCACCAGCAGTCCGACAGCCAGCCAGCGTTGATTGCTCATTTCATTCAGCATCGCCGGACTCCTTCGCGGTTTCGACTTCGACGCTGATCTGGAAGCGCTCCATGCCGGTCCGCCGGTCTTGGGTCAAGGGCGAAACGAAGCGGGCGTTCATGAATAACGGCGAAGCTTCCAGCACGCCGATCAATACCGATGCGGTCGGCGACTGGCCCTGCAGTTGCAGTCGCCCCTCGTTGAATTGCAGATGGGTCAGCCAGGTGTCGTCCGGGATCAGTTTACTCAGGTTATTGATCAATTCGGTCAACGGCGGCATGCTGTTTTTGGTCTTGAGCAAACGTTCGGTTTCATTAACGATTTCGTCGATCTCCAGTTGCCTCGATTGGACGAAACGGGCGTCTTTTTCCAATTCGTCGATTTGTTGTTGCAATGCCTCCACCCGACGGCCCTCGTGCCAAACCGGAAACACCAGCACGGCAATAAACAGCAACAGCGTAGTCAATCCGATCGACCAATTCAGAAAGCGAGCCACGGGACTGCCGACCGGTCTAAGTGCTTCCGGAAGCAGATTATAGGGCTCGAAATCCTGCTCGAAATCGTTCGGCATTTCGGCATAATCGGCCACGGCGGGGTAGATTCCAGCATTTTGAAATTCCGCGACCAGGGCGTTTAACTTTTGTTGCGGCGTCACGACCAAAAACACTTTGAGCCGTTCATTATCCACCTTACCGAGAATTTTCGTGGCGAAATAAACTTGATCGGCCTTGAAAGGCATATACCGGTCCAATTCGAACTCAATCACCTGGTTGAGGTTTTCCTTGGCCGCCAGCGGCAAATACAGGACTTTGCCGATCGCCTGTTGCCGGTTGAGCCGCAATATGTAACGAGCTTTTTCCAGGTCCGGCTGTATCGTTTTCAGTCTTTGATAGAGGGTGCCGATCTGGTCGTCGAAAGGAACGGAAACCAACGGCTGGTTTTCGCCGTTGACAATTCTGCCGACATGCAATTGCTCGCCGTTCACCGCCAGAACGACCAGGCCGGATCTTTCGCTCAACCATTGCCGCAGCTTCTCCGGCACCAGGAATGCCAATTCCCTGCCCCACCAGCGAAAAAAGCGCCTGAAATCAAACTCGATATTACTGTCCAGATTCATCGTTAAAAGTCACTAATAATTGCTCCATTTCATCACTGAATAATGAAGCGGCTCCGTAGGTTTGACGCCAATCCAATACTTCATAAGAGGCCGCAGGATCGTTGCCGGCCGATTTTTTAATAATAGCCCTGATGCCGGCCTTACCCTCGCCGTGCAGGCGGGCCTGAGCAATAACAGTATAGACTTCCTCGCCGCCGGTTGCCTGATTCGCCGCAACGGCCTCCAGTGGCAACGGCGGAGGCGGCAGCTGCAAGCCCGCATTCTCCCGGCGCTGGCGTAAGTAATCGTTCAGCGAGGTTTCGTCCAAAACGCCCAGCGCCTGCAGAACCTCTTTCGAGGCCAATTGCAGATTCACCTGCGCCCGCCCCGAATATACGGTGATCAGCGGCCGCAGTTGCCGGTAGATATCGCTGTCGACGCCCAAGACCATCTGCAACTCGTCGAGCAAGGCGAAGGCTTTGTTGGCCGGACCGTAATTCAAGCCGGCCTCCTCGTATTCTTCTTTTTCGGCGCCGTTGATATAGACCAGGTCGTCCTGGTCGCGCCAGTCTATGATGGCGCTGACGACGGCTTGCTGCCGCTCCCAATCGGCATCGGTCGCTTGCAGCAGGGTTCGCAGCATTTCTTCATCGGCCTTGTTGATATCGATCTTGCCTTGTTCAGACAGGATACGCACACGCACTTCGGCATCCCGGTAAAAAACCCGATAAATACTGCCGTCGGCACGCCAGCGCTTGTTTTCGTCCCCCACCGCCAGCATCTGCCAGGCGATCGCCAGGCCGCTTTCCGCCGCCGCCAAGACTTCGGCGTTGTCCTTGACCGCGCTGATCACGGTGGTTTCCCGGCGCATGGTCAGGGCAAAGCTGCCGGCCATGATGGTCAGCAAACTGAGCACCCAGAGGACGATCACCAGCGCCAGCCCACCTTGCCTGCTCACCTGTCCCCTTCCTGCGCCTCGAAGTCGGGCATATCCGGAAAATCGGGATTGAGCAGCGCGCTTTCCGTCGGCGCGGCCAACCTGAGCGGGAATATCATATCCGGCCAATAACTTTCATCCTCCAGCCCGATACGGATTTTGACCAGGGCCGGCAAGTTGTCCCTGTCGCGCCAGTTATCAACCCATCTGCCGCCGCCGTCGTCCGCCGGTTCGAAATACTCCAGCCTGAACTCGGCGACATGTTCCAGCAGAACTTCCTCTTCCTCGCGCCACTCCCGGTTTTCTTCGGTTGGGTAAAAGGGAGACAGTTTGACGATAATCACGTCTTTTTCCATCTTCTTCGGGCTGATTTCGAACAACTGCAAACCTTTCCGGCCGGCGCTGGTCGGAAACAACGACACGAATTGCAACCAGTCCCGTTCGCCCTGGAATGAGAAATGCCGTTCGCTATCGCTAAAATCGTCCCAAAGCGGCCGAACGTTCGTCAGTTGGCGTTTGAAAAACTGGTATACCACCGCTTTTTCATTGACTTGCGCGACCTTGGTTTCGCCGGCGTTCCAGCTTTCCGAACTGATACGCAAGCTGGCGAACAGCAACACCACCATGATGCTGAGCAGGGTCATGGCCAGCATGACCTCGATCAGGGTAAAGCCGCGCGACGACTGCGGAAAGTTCACGCCGCCGGCCCCGCCGCCTTGATGGTATTCAATTCGATTTGGCGCGCAGCGCTGCCCCATTCTACCGTGACGTTGACATTCAGCAACACGGCCTCGCTTTGCTCGACATCGGGCAGGGGCGCCAGCTCGCTGATGCTGACCCGCCAGCGATATTTATCTTCCTCGACGCCTTCTCTGTCCCCGATGCTTAATGGCGTTTCGACGCCGGTGGTCGCCATCAGCCCCTCGGCAATTTGGGTGGCGACGGTGTATTCCTCGGCGATCACGGCGGTATTGACGCCGGAGGAAAATATTTGCAGCAATATTCCCAATGAAATTGCCATGATCGAGAAGGCCACCAGGATTTCCAGCAGGGAGAAACCTTGTTGCCGATTTGGGCCGGGCCCTAGACCGTTTTTTGCATTCACGAGGGAATGAACTGATGACGGCGAGCGCCTCCCTGCTTGCCAGGGCCGAGATGTCGTGTTGTCATTGTTCGGCATAAGACACTTTTCCGCTCAGCCAATTGACATCGATTTTTCGCATCAACTCGCCCCACTCCAGCGTAATCCGACCGCCGCTCGATGAACCGTCAGGATAAAAACGAATTTGGCCGATCTCGTCGTTCTTGAATTCGTCCTGGGCGATGACCAACGTCAGTTCGATCTCGCTCGGCAATGCGTAGTCCTTGTCGCGGTTGCTGATACGATAACTGTTGTCGGCCAGATTGACCGCGACGGCGATTTCCTGCTGCGCGATCAACGCCTGGCCTCGGGCGTAGCGCAAGGCCGACATCAAATCGCGGCTGGCGGCCTTAAGTTGCGAGGACTTGTTGCCGGAGGCGATATTGGAGCCAATCACGGCGAAGCCGAGCACGACGATAAACAGCACCAACGTCAGTTCGATCAGGGTAAACCCCCGCGAACGGCCCGGCATGGCTTATTCCCAGCTGTTGATGTCTTGGTCTTCGCCTTCGCCGCCTTCCTTACCGTCGGCGCCATAGGTGTACAAATCGAAACGGCCATGCTCGCCGGGCGAGACGTAATGATAATCTTCCAGCCACGGATCTTGCGGCACCTTGCTTTTACGCAAATAAGGCCCGTTCCAGCGTTTGTTGTCCGCCGGCCGCTCCACCAACGCGACCAAGCCTTGTTCGGTGGTCGGATAACGCCCGACATCGAGTTTATACATGTCCAGCGCGGCCGAAAGGTCTTCGATTTGCACTCGGGCGGCCTTGGTCTTGGAAGCCCCCATGTGCTTCATGACTTGCGGCCCGACGATACCGGCCAGCAAGGCGATAATGCCCAGTACGACCAACAATTCCAATAAAGTAAAACCCTGTTCGCTACGCTTATGTTTTAAGTTCATTTAAATCACACTCTTTAAAAAGCCAAATCGTTAACACTCAATATCGCCAGCAGGATCGAGACGATAATCCCGCCGATCATCAACCCCAGCGAGATAATCAGCGCCGGTTCCAACAGCGCCAGCATACGCTGTATCGCGGTCCTCAGCTGCTTGTCGAAAATTACGGCGATCCGCAGCAGCATTTCTTCCAGACGGCCGGTTTCCTCGCCCATCTTGATCATTTGCACCGCCATCTTCGGAAAGCGCTCGTTCTTAAGCAACGCCGAAGACATCGTTCCTCCTTCTTTCAGCTGGAGCTCTGCCTGTTCCAGCAGATCGGCAATTGCGGTGTTGCCGACCGTTTCCCGTACGATCCCGAGCGCCTTGAGAATAGAGACGCCATTGCCCAGCAGGGTTCCCAACGTACGGCTGAGATTGGCGATTTCCATCGTCAGGATGATGTCGCCGAACAGCGGCATGTGCAAGAAGCGTAGATCCCAGACTTTTTTCCGCTCCGGATCGGCCAACTGTGATTTCATATAACTGCTACCGACGATCACAAGCAACAGCAGCAGCCACCAGTAGGACTGCAGGCCTTCCGCCAGTCCCACGACGATTTGCGTCGGTAGCGGCAATTCCTGGCCGGAACTTTCGAACATTTCGGTGAATTGAGGCACAACGAAGGTCAGCATGACAAACAGCGAAGCCAGCGACATGATCAACAAAATCGCCGGATAAATCAACGCGGTGACGACCGTTTCCCTCAATTCCCGCGAGCGTTCCAGATATTCCGCCAGGCGGTTCAACACATCGCCCAGGTTCCCGCCCAGCTCGCCGGCGCGGATCATATTCAGATAAAAACGGGAGAACACGCCGGCCTGGCTTTCCAAGGCATCGGCCAGAGAGGAGCCGCCTTTGACTTTTTCCAGAACCTGGGAAACCAGCTTGCTGAGTTTCTCGTTGTCCTCGGTCAGCTGGATCAACACCTGTAACGAGCGGTCCAATGGCAGGCCGGATTCCAATAACGTGGCCAGCTCGCCGGTCAATATGCCGATTTCCTTGTGCGACAATTTCAGCGTCGCGACGCCCAGGCTGATGCCGAGAAAGCGCTTCCCCCGCGCCGGTTCGATGCGGATCGGCATGCAACCCTGGCCCTGCAGCTCGGCCAACAGGGCCTGCTGATCGCTGGCATTCTTGACCCCTTCTTCGATGTCCCCCTGGCTGTTGACGATTTTGTAGGAAAATAAAGGCATATCAGGATTCCGTCGTGACCCGCAACACTTCTTCCAGCGTGGTGATGCCTTGCACGGCTTTGAGCAGACCGTCTTCGTACATGGTCAGCATGCCTTCGCGGATCGCCTGCTGCTCGATCACGCCGGCTTCCTCGTGGCTCATGATTAGCTTGCGAATCGGGTCGGACATCGGCAGAAATTCGATGATGGCCTGACGCCCCTTGTAGCCGATACCGCCGCAGGCATCACACCCCACCGCCTTGTAAAGATATATTTCATCGCCCTCGACAAAACGCTGCAACTGCATTTCCTCGACCATCGTCGCCGGGGCCGGATGCTTTTCCTTGCAGTGCGGACACAGTTTCCGCACCAAGCGTTGCGCTAGGATTCCGTTAACGGTCGAGCTCAACAGATACTCCTCCAGGCCCATGTCCAGAAGCCGGGTCACGCCGCCGGCGGCATCGTTGGTATGCAGGGTGGACAGCACCAAGTGGCCGGTCAGTGCCGATTGCACGGCGATCTTGGCGGTTTCCAGGTCGCGCATCTCGCCGATCATGATGACGTCGGGGTCTTGCCGAACGATGGAGCGCAAGGCCGCCGCGAAAGTCAGGCCGATCTGCGGCTTGGCCTGGATCTGGTTGATGCCTTCCAATTGGTATTCGACCGGATCCTCGACGGTAATGATCTTGCGCTCGGCCGTATTGAGCCTTTTCAGCGCGGTGTACAAGGTCGTCGATTTACCGCTACCGGTCGGCCCGGTAATCAGAATGATGCCGTGCGGTTGCCCCAGCACCTCGATAAATTGCCGAGAGTTGTGCCCCGAAAAGCCGAGCGCGTCGAAATCGAGCACGGTCGCTTCCTTATCGAGCAAACGGATTACGACGCTTTCGCCGTACATGGTCGGAATCGTCGACACCCTGAGGTCCAGCTCCTTGCCTTGCATCTGCAGTTTGATCCGGCCGTCCTGCGGCAGACGCCGTTCGGCGATGTTCAGTTTAGCCATGATCTTGACCCGCGACAGCACGGCGGCGGTCGACGTGACCGGCGGGGCATCGATATCCTGCAGCACGCCGTCTATCCTGAGCCTGACCTTCAAAACCTCTTCGAACGGTTCGATGTGGATATCGGAGGCGCGCATTTCGATGGCTTTCTGTAAAATAAGATTGACCATCTTGATCACCGGCGCCTCGCTGGCCAGGTCTTTTAAATGCTCCAGATCCTCGCTGCCTATCTCGTCGCTGTCGAAATTATCGACCAGCTTGTCCATTTGCGATTTATTGTCGCCGTATTGCACATCCAGGGCCGCGTCGATTTCCGACAGCTGTCCGACCCGCAGTTCGATCTGTTTGCCGGTCGCCAGTTGCAAAGACTGGACGAGGAATTCGTCGCGCGGGTCCATCACCGCCACGGTAACATTTTGCTCATCCTCGGCCAGGCCGATCAAGTGATTGTATTTTTGAAAACGCTGGCTGATCGTTTCGGGAAACGGCGACTCCAACGGATAATCGCCGTTAACGATCCGCGGAAGCTGCGCGCTCTCGGCAAAGCTGTCGGCGATGTCCTTTTCCGAACACAAACCCAGTTTAATCAGCAATTGCGGTAAGGATTCCCCCGGCGCCGACTTCTGCATGCGTCTGACCTTGTTGTGGTCATTTTCTGACAACTTGCCGTTGTTTTTCAACAGCAATAAAAAATCCGCGTATTTCGTATCCTGTTCCAGCAAGGCTTCCTGATTCATCACACCACCTTAAATTTCGTTAGCCGCAAGTAATGATTTTGCCATAGCAACGATGTCATTTTCATTAATTTCGCCAATCGAGAAATCATTTTTATTCAATTTATAAGAATCGACCTGGGACGAAGATTTCAAAACCTTGTTGATCGGCGTCTGATAGACCCGGCTCACCGGGGTCGGGCCGAACAGGGTAATGGACGGCCGGTTCAGTCCCCAAGCCATGTGGGTCGGCCCGGTGTCGTTGCCCACTACCAATTCGGCACGGTCTAGAACCGCCTTAAGGTCGTTCAAATCCATTTTGGGCATTACTCTGGCATGCGGGGTTCGCGCAGCGATCCATTCGGCGGCTAAGCGTTCTTGCTCATTGCCCCAGCAGATCAGACCATTATCCTGAAGGGCATCGATGACCCGCAAATACTTTTCCCTGGGATAATTACGGCTGGGCCAGGTCGAGCCGATGACGAACACGATGTTAGCCTTGGTTGGTGAAAAGAACGTTTCCAGGTGCGTCGCCATGGGCCGGTAAAACAGAAAAGGTTTCTTTTCCATTATCTGTTGCCGGGAAATTTCCAGCCCCAGCGGGCGAGCGATGACGGCGGCATTGCGGTCTATCGTATTGGCGTCATAGGGAATGCCGACGCGTTGCCGGTAAAACAAGGCGGCCGCTTTCTCCCGAATCGAGTGCTGGTCGAAACCCGCCGTATCCGGCGCCAACAACCGGGCGGTCAACGCCGATTTAATGAGTCCTTGGGCGTCGATGACCAAATCATAACGATTTTCGGCGTAGCGGCGAATTTTGCCTATTTCACGAAAGATAAGACGCTTGTTTTGTTTCAGCGCTTTCAGATTGACCGTCAGGATACGGTCGATATCGGGGTTGCCCTGCAGGACGCCGGCAAGGCCCTGCTCGACAACCCAGTCGATATGGATATCGGGGATAGCCTGTTTGACGAATTGCAACGCCACCATCGCATGCACAATATCCCCTAGCGCGGACAGCTTGACGATAGCAATTCTCATGGCATTCAGTCGATGGCGGCCAGAATTCGATCGGGACTGATCCGGGTCAGGCAATGGGTATGGCCGAGCGGACATTCCCGGGCGAAACAAGGCGAGCAATCGAGTTTCAAGTCGATAATTTTGGCCGCTGAGTTCAATGGCGGCGTGAAACCTGGGTCGGAAGAACCGTAAATGGCGACCAGTTTCTTATTCAATGCCGCCGCGACATGCATCAGCCCGGAATCGTTGGAAACCACGACATCGGCCAGCGACATCAAGTCCACCGCTTCCGCCAACGAGGTTTGGCCGCTGAAATCGCGGCAAGAACCGGCCGTCAATTGATTGATTCGGTCGGCGACTTCCCGGTCTTTCTCCGATCCGAACAACCATACCGACCAACCTTCGCCAAGCTTTCTTTTCGCCAACTCGGCAAAATGCTCGGCCGGCCAGCGTTTGGCCGGGCCGTATTCGGCGCCGGGACACAGGGCCAATACGGGGCCGTTATCGCCCAGCTGAAATTTGTCGCGTACCGCTTGTTGATTGGCAGGCTCGATCGTCAATTCGGGGATCGGACATTCGGGAGGCGATTCCATGTCCTGCGCCGGGAAAGCCAACGCCACGAAGCGTTGCACCGTCATTTTCAGCTTGGTCTTATCCAATTTACGGGCGTCGTTTAACAACCCCCAGCGCAATTCGCCCAGATAACCGGTACGCCTTGGGATAGCGGCGAAAAACGGAACCAGCGCGGATTTCCAAGAATTAGGCAGGACGATAGCTTGATCGTAACGCTCGCCATGCAATTGTTTGCCCAGCTTTCTGCGGATCGATAGGCCGAATTGGCCGTGGGTCAAAGGCATTGCAACCGCCTTGGAAACTTGCGGCATTCTATCCAACAACGGAAAAGACCAGGCCGGCGCCAGTACGTCGATACGGCAAGCCGGCTGCCGGCGTTTCAAGGCCATGAACAAGCTTTGCGCCATGACCATGTCACCGACCCATGACGGGCCGACGACCAGAATTTTTTTCCCGTTAGCCGCCACTAAGCAACGTAGCTGAGCCAGTCGTCATGGTCGGCGCGGCGGCCATGAACATAGTCGAAATATAGCGCCTGCAGTTTTTCGGTAATCGGTCCCCGGGAACCAGAGCCGATGGTTCGTCCGTCCAGCTCCCGGATCGGCGTCACTTCCGCCGCGGAACCGGTAAAGAAAGCTTCGTCGGCCACATAGACCTCGTCCCGGGAGATGCGTTTCTCCGTCACTTCCAGACCTTGTTCCCTGGCGATGGTCATGATGGTATCGCGGGTGATGCCTTCCAGCGCCGAGGTAACTTCCGGCGTGTATAGTTTGCCGTTACGGACGATGAAGAGGTTTTCACCGCTACCTTCGGCGGCGTAACCTTCGTGGTCCAACAATAACGCCTCGTCATAGCCGGTCGCCAGCGCCTCTTGCAGAGCCAGGATCGAATTGATGTAATTGCCGTTGGCCTTGGCCTTGCACATGGTGCTGTTGACATGATTACGGGTATAAGAAGAGGTTCTGATACGAATACCTTTTTCCATGTTTTCCGCACCCAGATACGCGCCCCATTCCCAGGCGGCGATCATGACATGCACTTTCAGATTATCGGCGCGCAAGCCCATGCCTTCCGAACCATAAAAACACATACTGCGGATATAGGCGCTATCGAGGTTGTTTTTGGCCACGGCTTCGCAATGGGCCTGGTTGATTTCGTCCTTGCCGAACGGAATTCTCATATTCAGAATATGGGCCGAACGGTACAGCCGGTCGGTGTGTTCCGCCAGTTTGAAAATCGCCGTACCCTGATCGGCATGGTAGGCGCGCAATCCTTCGAATACGCCCGCGCCGTAATGCAGGGTATGCGTCAGTACATGCACCTTGGCTTCACGCCATTCCACCCAATTTCCATCCAGCCAAATTAAGCCGTCTCTATCATCCATCGTCATCATTTTCTTCAAGCCTGCTTGTTTATCTTCAAATTCGAATAGCCGCGACCTGAATCCTTGGCGACGGCCGATAAATCATTCCATCAAATCATGCCAGATATTGCGTACCTGGGCGCGCAGTTCTAAAAACTTCTCGCTCCCAGCCTGGGCACGTTTCCCTTGCAATACTTGCCGATGTCCGTAATCGCGATACGCACAATAGGCTTTTTTCAGCAAGGCAGCGTTTTCTTTGGAAATAAAGCCGTGCTCGGCCAATCCTTCCAACAATCTGACATTATCGGTATAAGTGGCCAATGCTTCGTTCTCCGAAGTATGGGCCAATACGCCAAATTGTACTATAAACTCAATGTCCGCAATACCGCCTTTGCTCTGTTTTAAATCAAATATATCCTCATCCTTTGGCGCTAGATTTTCGCGCATTTTCTCCCGCATTTCCCTGACTTCCTTGCGCAGTTCTTCGATGGCCCTCGGCAAAGCCAAAATCCTCCGGCGTATGGCTTCGTACTGTTGTTTTAACGCCGGATCGCCGGCGATAAAGCGGCCCCGCACCAGGGCCTGGTGCTCCCAGGTCCAGGCATCGCTCTTGAGATAATGCTCGTAACTGTTGATATGGGTCACCAGCAAGCCGGAATCGCCGCTGGGCCGCAAACGCAAATCCACTTCGTATAACACGCCGGACAACATCTTGGTATCGAGGATATGCCGCACTTTTTGCCCCAACCGCATATAGAATTGGGTACAACCGATAGGTTTAGGGCCATCGGTCATAGCCATGCCGTCTGCGCAGTCGTAGATGAACACCATATCGAGATCGGAGCCATAGCCCAATTCGATACCGCCGAGTTTACCCATGCCGATAATGGCGAATTTCTTGGCCGAATGGTCGGTTTCGGGAGGAAAGCCATGTTTATCGGTCAGCATTTTCCAGGCCCTTTCCACCACTTGCTCCAATATGGCTTCGGCAATATAAGTCAGATAATCACTGACCACCATCAGCGGAATGACGTTCATGATATCGGCGGCGGCGACCCTGAGAACATTTTGATGCTTGAACTGCCTGAGCAGAAACATCAACTGCTCATCATCTTGCACATTGACTTTTTGCAGTTCCAGTTCCAATTGTTCTGCCAAAGCCGCTCTTTGCAGGGGCTCGTATAGCGTCTGCGGATCCAACAATTCATCGAACAATACCGGATATTGCGCCAGATAATCGCTGATCCAGACGCTAGCCGACGATAATTTGACCAGTTGCGCCAATGCATCCGGGTTTTCGGCCAGAAGCGATAAATAGACAGTGCGACCGGCCACCGCTTCGAACAATGTCAATATGCGCAGCAAGGTTTCATCCTGGTTTTCGACGATACGCACTGTTTCGATGAGTTGCGGCAACAGCCGGTCCATCACTCCGGCGCCTTTGCTGGTGAGGCGTTTAAAGGCGTGGGAGTGCTTGAAATTCTGCAAGGCCTCGAACACTTGGGCGCAGTGCAGGAATCCATATTCCCCCAGGTATTCCAGAATCTGCTCCCGGTCGATTCCAGCGGCCCAGATCAAATGGGAGTTTTGCAGAGACTCTTCCTGCTCGGATAACGAAAATACCTGTTCGAAGATATGGTGGACGTCCTTTCTTACGCGGTCCAGCTCGCGCTTGAAGCCGTCCCAATCGGCAAAATCCAGCGAGTAAGCCAAAATTTGTCGCACCAGCGGGTCGGTCGGCAGATCGTGCGTTTGCCTGTCCTGATATTGTTGAATATGGTTTTCAACTCGACGCAAAAAAACATAAGAATTTCTTAATGTTTCCGCATCTTCTTTGGTCATCAGCCCAAGGTTTTCCAGGATCAGCAAAATTTTCTGGATCTCGCGCTGCTGCAGTTCCGGTTCATGCCCTCCGCGTATTAATTGGAAGGCCTGGCCGATGAATTCGATCTCGCGAATCCCGCCGGGCCCCAGTTTAATGTTTTCCATCCGGTCTTTACGGCGCAATTCCTGGGTAATTTGCAATTTGAGCGAACGCAACTCTTCGAAAGCGCCATAATCCAGATAACGGCGATAGACAAATGGCTTGATCATCGCCATCAGCTGCTTACCGCTGACGAAGTCTCCCGCCACCTGGCGCGCCTTGATCATTGCATAGCGTTCCCATTCCCGCGCCTGGGTCATGTAATACTGTTCCATGCCTTCGAAGGTCATAATCAGGGGACCGCTGTCGCCGAACGGACGTAAACGGGCGTCGGTGCGGAAAACGAAGCCATCGGGCGTGGTTTCATCGAGCATTTTGACCAGGGATCGACAAATGCGGGTAAAAAATTCGCCATAACTGGTCTCCTTGCGATCATGCAAAACGCCATCTTCGGCGTAGGCAAAGATCAAATCGATATCGGACGAATAATTTAATTCCCAAGCGCCTAGCTTACCCATGCCCAGCACCACGATATTGATCGGCGTACCGTCTTGCGATACCGGCGTTCCCCGCCGCTCACAGCCTTGACGATAAAGATAATCCAAACTGGTTTGTATGCAGGCTTCCGCCAATGCGGTAAGGTCTTGCATGGTTTCGTCCAGGTCCGCCCATCCCGCCAGATCACGCCAGGCGATCCTGACCATTTCCCGGCGCCTGAACTGCCTGAGTTGTTTCATCAAGTCGGCATCGTTGTCTATCGTTTCCGGTTCGATGGCCTTGGAATAGTTACCCCTACACTGCGCCGAAAACAAATCGCCGGACTCGACCAGATCGCACAGTATTTGCGGATTACGCAGGCAACTCTCGCGAACAAATTCGCTGCAGCATGCCACTCTGGCAATGGAACGCCGCACCCGCTCATCACTCAGTAACGGTTGTCGTTGGGCAAGTCGCTCATTCAGATCTGCAAAAAAAGGAGCGACGATAGCTTGTAAAGCGTCGGGTAAGGATTCGATAAGACCACCGGGATTGATTGTTGACGACATATTGTATTTTCAATTCAGCATCATAATCGTCAATAATAGCGAAATTGTCAGGTTCTGTCCGTAACCATAACCGTGATTTTAATTTTGCTTGCCGATGCGCAGGGGTCACTAGAATTTTACCGCAGCAAACACTGACACGATCGATCAAAACGACTGGCATATCGTTAAACGGCAACCTATCATTGCAACGTTTGTCGCTAATTCTGGAGCATGCGAGATTAACCGTTTCATAAAATGATGGAAAATATCAGCGCGAAATTACTTTGGGATATCTTCAAACATGCGCGGTCGTGGCTGGCGAATCTTCATCGCGCCGGAGATAAGCGAAAACAGCAGTCGATCCAGGCGTTGCGCAGCATCATCCTAGCCTCGCGGGAAACTGCCGTGTATATGCGCTTTCTGAACGCAAGCGGCATTCGTAACCAAGAAACCGAAAGTCATCTTTCGCTTCTGTGGACCGAGTTAGGATTCGCCTTGCAAGATCTGGGCATCGATAAACTGGCGAAACGTTGCCAAATTTCGGGAAAACATTGGGCCGATCCGGAACATTATGACGAGGAATTCATCCAAAAAGCCGATATCAGTCTCGAACGCATGGAGCAATTGGCCAAACAAATACTACATGAAATCAATCACTAGCTACTAGCCCCGAAATCATCATGTCTCATGAGCATCACCATCATCACCCAACCAACTATAACCGCGCCTTCGCCTTAGGCGTGATCCTCAACATCAGCTTTGTCGGCGTCGAAGTCGTTTACGGTATTACAGCGGGATCTTTGGCTTTAATAGCGGATGCCGGTCATAATTTCAGCGATGTGTTGAGCTTGTTATTGGCCTGGGGGGCCAGTTTGCTGGGCGCCAAGGCGGCGACCGAGAAAAGAACTTACGGATTTCGCAAGGTTACGATCATGGCTTCGCTAGCCAGCTCGATATTGTTATTGGTAGCGATTGGCGGTATCGCGTGGGAAACCGTTGGTCGTTTTCTCAATCCCACAGCGGTACAAGGAAAGACCGTGATCATTGTCGCCGCCGTGGGTTTTGTCATTAATACGCTGACCGCATTGTTGTTCATTTCCGGCCATAAACATGACCTCAACATTCGTGGCGCTTTTTTGCATATGGCGGCTGACGCGGCAGTTTCGCTGGGCGTCGCCATAGCCGGCGTCATCATTATGTTTACCGGCTGGCTGTATGTCGATCCGATTATCAGTCTGCTGATCATCACGGTGATTCTCTATAGCGCTTGGTCGTTGCTCTGCGAATCGATGAGCATGGCTATCGATTCGGTACCGAAAGACATCGATCTTACCGCAATCAAAGATTATTTCACTGGACTTGACCACGTCGACCAGTTCCACGATCTGCATGTCTGGCCTTTAAGCACTACAGAAGTAGCTTTATCCGTTCACCTAGTCATGACAGATAACGCCCTTCAAAATGGTCTGCTGGCAAAAATCCAGCAAGACCTGCACGACCGTTTTGATATCGAACATTCCACAATACAAATGGAGCACCCAAATGACGAGGAATGCATATTAGATAAGCAGCGATGCATATGAAACTTTGTTTAGGCATCGTCCGTTAACCATGGCGCCTTTACTTCTCAGCTATAATTTTTGTGCTGATCTTAACTTTTCTCTAGTCTGCTCATTGACGATTATCAATATCGCCTAATAATATCGCCCAGCAACTGATAAAAAACGTTACTGCCGCCACTTATTTCTTAATCCAGTCAGGAGGACCTATGTCTCGTACCGTTATTTCCATTGTCATATTTTCACTTTATCTCGGCTTATTTTATATCGAACCGGCTATGGCCGGCCCCGGAGGTAAAATAGCTAGCGCCGCATTCGAAACGTTTTGGGGCCGGATAATTCTGGGAATTCTCACTATCGTATTTCTCCCGCTCATACTTTATTCGATAATAAGAGAAAAACTATCAGAACGCCGAACGCTAAAAGATCTACGTTTTATGGCGCAATATGATAGCTGCTTCGACTGGTTAACGATTCAGCATCGCCTCAAAGACTGTTTTTTACGCATCCATTCCAGTTGGGAAAATGAAGACCTATCCGAAGCAAGTCAATAGATGACGGCTTGGTACTGGCAGAACCAGCAATCCGTCTACTTGGAACGATGGAAGAAGGAAGGACTGATTAATATTAGCGACGTAAAGAAAATCCTTAATATCAAACCATTACTGTTTGTTCACCGCAACCATAACGCAGAACATAACGATTCATTACTGGTGGTTTCCATCACCGCCAAAATGAAAGATTTTCTGCAAAATAGAAAAACAGGCAAAGTTGTCGAAGGAAGTAAACGTTATAAGGAAGTCGAGACCGTGTGGACATTAACCTTGGAAGACGGTATTTGGAAAGTTTCGGATATCGACGAAGGCAGCATGTCTCTCAGTTATGCCAAAATGACTGCAGAACTGCCCACCATTGAGTCCACCGTCATCAGTGATCTTAGAGCCTAACGAGACAACCAAGTAAGTAGGAAAAAGCAGTCGCGCTTTAATCATATCCCTATCCTATAGGCAAAGCTACCGCGTCCTGCTTATTCACAGGGACGTGATGTATGCCGGTTTTGCTGGTAGAAAATTGCTCCTGCATTTTCTATCTTTCCGCCTTCCTTGGCGGTCAGAGCAAAAACCGGTCACGCTCGAAACACAAGGATGTGTTGAATGTGGATATCGCAGGAGCACATATCCACCTTACCTACATCCCTGTAGGCAAAAAAAAACCCGTCCAGGATTCTGAACGGGTTTTTTGGATTAAACGCTTGGCGATTCCCTACTTTCACATGGCAACCTGCCACACTATCATCGGCGCTAAGAGGTTTCACTACCGAGTTCGGGATGGGATCGGGTGGTTCACTCTCGCTATGTTCACCAAGCAAACGGTGTTAGTGGGATTTTAGTTTTTTACCCACTGTCATGGTCAGCTCAGCTTTCACTGTCTAACCCATGGAAATCTGTATCAGTTCTCGTGCATTGAGCGGTTATTAGCTTTTATACAACACGCTCTCGATTCGCAAACCGATTGGGTGTTATATGGTCAAGCCTCACGGGCAATTAGTATCAGTTAGCTTCACACATTACTGCGCTTCCACACCTGACCTATCAACCTTGTCGTCTCCAAGGGCCCTTCAGGGGACTCACGGTCCCAGTGAGATCTCATCTTGGGAGGGGCTTCCCGCTTAGATGCTTTCAGCGGTTATCCTGTCCGATCATAGCTACCCGGCAATGCCACTGGCGTGACAACCGGAACACCAGAGGATCGTCCACTCCGGTCCTCTCGTACTAGGAGCAGCTTCCCTCAAATCTCAAACGCCCACGGCAGATAGGGACCGAACTGTCTCACGACGTTCTGAACCCAGCTCGCGTACCACTTTAAATGGCGAACAGCCATACCCTTGGGACCTGCTTCAGCCCCAGGATGTGATGAGCCGACATCGAGGTGCCAAACACCGCCGTCGATATGAACTCTTGGGCGGTATCAGCCTGTTATCCCCGGAGTACCTTTTATCCGTTGAGCGATGGCCCTTCCATTCAGAACCACCGGATCACTAAGACCTACTTTCGTACCTGCTCGACTTGTACGTCTCGCAGTCAAGCACCCTTATGCCTTTGCACTAATCTCCTGATTTCCGACCAGGATTAGGGTACCTTCGTGCTCCTCCGTTACTCTTTGGGAGGAGACCGCCCCAGTCAAACTACCCACCATACACTGTCCCTAACCCGGATCACGGGTCGAGGTTAGAACTCCAAACATACCAGGGTGGTATTTCAAGGTCGGCTCCACGACAACTGGCGTCGCCGCTTCAAAGCCTCCCACCTATCCTACACAAGTAGGCTCAAAGTCCAGTGTAAAGCTATAGTAAAGGTTCACGGGGTCTTTCCGTCTAGCCGCGGGTACACTGCATCTTCACAGCGATTTCAATTTCACTGAGTCTCGGGTGGAGACAGTGTGGCCATCGTTACGCCATTCGTGCAGGTCGGAACTTACCCGACAAGGAATTTCGCTACCTTAGGACCGTTATAGTTACGGCCGCCGTTTACCGGGGCTTCGATCAAGAGCTTCTCCGAAGATAACCCCATCAATTAACCTTCCGGCACCGGGCAGGCGTCACACCCTATACGTCCTCTTTCGAGTTTGCAGAGTGCTATGTTTTTGCTAAACAGTCGCAGCCACCAGGTTAATGCTACCCCTTTCCGCTCCAGCCGCAGGGCCTTCACGTAACAGAGGCGTACCTTCTCCCGAAGTTACGGTACCATTTTGCCTAGTTCCTTCACCCGAGTTCTCTCAAGCGCCTTAGAATTCTCATCCCACCCACCTGTGTCGGTTTGGGGTACGGCTCGTCATAACCTGAAGCTTAGAGGTTTTTCTTGGAAGCAGGGCATCAATCACTTCGTCTCCTTATAAAGAGACTCGTCATCACGTCTCAGCATTAAGAGTCCGGATTTGCCTAAACTCTCTGCCTACGCGCTTAAACTACCTAGTCCAACAGGCAGCTGACCTAGCCTTCTCCGTCTCCCCATCGCAGTTATCACAAGTACAGGAATATTAACCTGTTTTCCATCGACTACGCCTTTCGGCCTCGCCTTAGGTGCCGACTAACCCTGCGTCGATTAACGTTGCGCAGGAAACCTTGGGCTTTCGGCGTGGAGGCTTTTCACCTCCATTATCGTTACTCATGTCAGCATTCGCACTTCTGATACCTCCAGCCAACTTCTCAATTGACCTTCGCAGGCGTACAGAACGCTCCTCTACCGCTCATACTCAAAAGTATGAACCCGTAGCTTCGGTACATAGCTTAGCCCCGGTAAATCTTCCGCGCAGGCCGACTCGACCAGTGAGCTATTACGCTTTCTTTAAAGGGTGGCTGCTTCTAAGCCAACCTCCTGGCTGTCTGGGCCTTCCCACATCGTTTTCCACTGAGCTATGATTTGGGGACCTTAGCTGACGGTCTGGGCTGTTTCCCTTTTCACGACGAACCTTATCACCCGCCGTGTGTCTCCCGTACTAAAACTTGCTGGTATTCGGAGTTTGCATCGGTTTGGTAAAGCGGGATGCCCCCCTAGCCGAAACAGTGCTCTACCCCCAGCAGTTATATACGAGGCGCTACCTAAATAGCTTTCGAGGAGAACCAGCTATCTCCGGGCTTGATTAGCCTTTCACTCCGATCCACAGCTCATCCGAATCTTTTTCAACAGATCCCGGTTCGGTCCTCCAGTTGGTATTACCCAACCTTCAACCTGGCCATGGATAGATCGCCCGGTTTCGGGTCTACACCATGCGACTCAACGCCCTATTAAGACTCGCTTTCGCTACGCCTCCCCTACTCGGTTAAGCTTGCCACATAATGTAAGTCGCTGACCCATTATACAAAAGGTACGCCATCACAGAACTAGTCTGCTCTGACTGCTTGTACGCATACGGTTTCAGGATCTATTTCACTCCCCTCTCCGGGGTTCTTTTCGCCTTTCCCTCACGGTACTGGTTCACTATCGGTCAGTAAGGAGTATTTAGCCTTGGAGGATGGTCCCCCCATGTTCAGACAAGGTTTCACGTGCCCCGTCCTACTCGATTTCACACTGAGCAAATTTTCGTATACGCGGCTATCACGCTGTATCGCCAGACTTTCCAGACTGTTCTACTAATTTGCTCAATGCTTAAGGGCTGGTCCCCGTTCGCTCGCCACTACTTAGGGAATCTCGGTTGATTTCTTTTCCTCGGGGTACTTAGATGTTTCAGTTCCCCCGGTTCGCCTCTTACCCCTATGGATTCAGGATAAGATAATGGGCTTACGCCCATTGGGTTGCCCCATTCGGAAATCCGCGGATCAAAGTTTGTTTGCAAACTCCCCGCGGCTTATCGCATGCTACAACGTCCTTCGTCGCCTCTTACTGCCTAGGCATCCACCGTATGCGCTTAGTCACTTGACCATATAACCCCAATCAGTCTGTTCACTCAGTCATTTCTCACTTTCGTTTAAAACGACTTCGCATTCAGCCTTCCGGCGCTATACAATCGCTAACATTTTCGCTTTTCTGCTTGAGAACTCATTAAAATTTAACCTTACGGTTTTACTTTAATTCGTTTACAGATTTCCACATTGTTAAAGAGCTATTCGTTTCTTTCGAAAACGAATGCTATAGGCTCATTGAATAAACCTATAGCATTCACTTCCTATCACCTTAGCAAAAGCTTTCGCTTTCACCTGAAGCCTTTCCCTTCCCAACCACTCATCTTAAGATCAATGGTGGAGCCAGGGAGGATCGAACTCCCGACCTCCTGCGTGCAAGGCAGGCGCTCTCCCAGCTGAGCTATGGCCCCTTTTTACTGGCTATTCTCATTAAGCGCCTGGCTTAACTTCAAATCCAACATAATCCCAGAACCAATACTTCCTTCGCAGGAATTTTGTGCAGAACAAGGCAAAGATTCGCGTCGTGTGCGGCAGCACATGAGCGAAGCTTTAACGCCGTTATGCGCAAAATTGGTGGGCCTGGGAGGATTTGAACCTCCGACCTCACCCTTATCAGGGGTGCGCTCTAACCAACTGAGCTACAGGCCCAGGCTCATACTCTCAATCGAAATAATTTGTTGTGGATACTCATGACGGCTTTTAGCTGTCTTTGTAAGGAGGTGATCCAGCCCCAGGTTCCCCTAGGGCTACCTTGTTACGACTTCACCCCAGTCATGAATCACAAAGTGGTGAGCGCCCTCCCGAAGGTTAGACTACCCACTTCTTTTGCAACC
>NZ_JPON01000001.1:2682500-2905000 GCF_000733935.1 Methylomarinum vadi | reverse complement strand
TTTCGGCGTGAACGGTTCGATTTTAAAATTTGTGGAACATGACTTATCGCCAAAATTCTATGTCATTAGCGATGAAGACTTCGTCTATACCCGTCCTCATTTGTTGAAGATCATCCTTAAAGACAGAACCTGCCACTGTTTTTTTACCCCTCAAGCCATTAGCGCAATCTGTGACATCAACCCACAATTACTTGTGGATCATCCTAAAATCACATTGTTTCATAATCATTTCAAAGTTTATGGCGAAGCTGCGCTTGAATTTGCAGATATCGTCAAAATGGCGCATAACGATCCGGAAATTATCACCGAAGACGGGCGAATCGGTTTTTCCCTAAATCCTAAAAAAGGGTTATTTACCGCCCATACGGTACCCTATTTTGCATTACAGATTGCCTATGGCCTGGGTTTTAGAGAAATCAATCTCATTGGCATGGATCTGAGTAGCCCCAATGGCGAAACGCGATTTTACGAACGAGGCGAAAAAGCCATGCCTTCGCATCTTGATCGGGATTACGTCAATACTATACTGCCTTCATTTAAAATTGTCGGCAAGCTTTGTAAACAAAATAAGCTTCACGTCTTTAATTTGTCACCGATTAGCCGTTTACCTGATAGCGTCATCCCTAAAAAAGACTTTAGCGACACAATTAAGGATCTTTAGCTCATCTATTCATCCATTGTTGTTCGTTTTTTTGCAGCTGCTTGATCATATTACCGCAAGCCACTCCGGCTGATGCAATTAGCCCTCTACGCCCATCTTTGAAACCGCCTTTAAGGATATATTGCTTAACAAAAGCCAACAAAGGATTAAGCAAAATCATATAAGACCGGCTGGGTTTCGGATCGTATTGCGCTGCTCGACGCCCTAGCCTTATGTAACTTTGCAGCATATCATCGAGATCCTGCCAGGAATCATGTTTGCAGGTTCCGTCCAAATGCTCGACCCGCCCCTCGACCATCACTTGGTCATGCCCTCCCAGCCCTTCAGGACCGACGCCCTTTACGGTTGCGACACCACCACGCACAACTCTTAATCGATGTTCGGGCTGAAACACATGATGCAACCATCCATCCAAAAACCACACTTTTCGATTGAATGTGAAACCATTTATTTGTGGATCGACGCTTTTCTCGAGCAACAATTTAATCGATTTCTGCAACTCGTCATCTAACGATTCATCGGAATCCAACACTAAAATCCAATCATAGTCTCGCCCTTGGTCTAAGCAGAACTGTCGCTGCTTTACCATTCCAGGCCAAGGCCTATGCATGACTTTAGCGCCAAAATTCTGACAAAATTCGACCGTACCGTCCGTAGACCCCGAATCGACAATAATGATATCTTCAGTAACCGGCGCAAGACTTTCCAAACACTCCTGAATCGTCCGCATATTGTCTTTAGTAGGAACCACGGCACACAGACGCGACGCCGCTGTTTGCTCATTCATATTTTTTCTCTTCAAATACCCGATTGATGACTTCTAGATGCGCATTTTTTTCCTGATCGGATGTCAAATGAGAGACGCTAGATGCAATTTGCTCAGCCTGGAACGTCTGTTGCAAAATATAATCCGCACATAGCTCAATAGCGTCTTCTTCAGCGACATCGTTCACGACCAGACCCGAATAGGGTTTCATTACCTCAATCGCACCATTGTTTCGTGTTGTAATCACCGGACACCCGCAAGCGAGTGCCTCCAGGCACGAATTGGAAAATGGATCATAACGGGTCAACAAAACCATCAGATCGGCCGCCTGATAATATTGGGCGACATCATCGACCAGCCCTTTAAACAATATATAGTCCTTCAGACCGCCAGCTTCGATCGCTTTATTGACATATCGACTGTCACCCTTGCCAACCACAACCAAATAAGCCCGACAACCTTGCCGATGCAACTTAGTTACGATGTCAACAGCATGATGCAAACCTTTGCGCTCAAAACCGGAGCCGGATAACAATAAAATTTTATCCGCCGTTATAGGCAAACCCAGCCACCTTCTTAGTTCAGCTTTATCGATTGACGATAACTTAAACACGGTTTCGTCGAAGCCATTATAAATAGTTACGATTTTATCTTGTACATGCGGATAAGTCTGGACGATGTGGGAACGTACTAAATTGGAATTAGCAATGATATAACGAGCGGACTCGAAGCTGTTTCTCTCAAGTTTAGGCGCCAACCAATGCCAAGGGTTGACCATCCAAGTTATGTTCGAACCGTAACGGCGTAATACATTCAGGCGATGAACGCCATCACCGGCACGGTAAATATCGCAATTAGGGCCATATTCGAGACTGTAAACGACGCTGTTCTGATGATATATCGGCAGTTGGTTGATATGCTGAGTGTACCACCATGAGCGCCACCAAGGCGGCCCGCTGCGCCCGGGTATCACTCGTCCATTGAATCGATTGCCGGCCCATAATCGATGTACCTCGAATTGGTCGCTGAAATTTTGCGCCAATCGCTCTGCAACTCTCTCCGCGCCGCCAAAACCGCTATTGCGTCTTACTATATAAAGCTGTTGCGACAATTGCTCACTGTTCGCCACCATCTCACGTCCGCAAGCCTGATTCTTGTTGTAGCTTGTAATACAAGCCCCGTTTCTCCATCAATTCCGCATGAGTTCCCTGCTCGATAATTCGGCCCTGATCCACCACAATGATCCGGTCCGCATTGACGATAGTTGATAACCGATGAGCGATCACCAATGTCGTTCTATCTTTCATGACATTTTCCAGCGCCGCCTGAATCCACTTCTCCGATTTAACATCCAACGCCGATGTCGCTTCGTCCAGAATCAAAATTGGCGCATTTTTGACCAAGGCTCTTGCCAGTGCCAAGCGTTGCTTTTGTCCTCCCGACAAGGTGATACCCTGTTCGCCGATATTAGTATCAAACCCTTCCGGCAATTTGTCTATGAACTCCAACGCATAGGCATCCTTAGCAGCTTGGATAATCTGTTCACGTGTCGCCGTCGCCAACTCTCCATAAGCAATGTTATTCGCGACGGTATCGTTGAACAACGTAATGCTCTGCGTCACCAAGGCGATCTGACTGCGTAGACTAGATAGCTCATACTCTCTGATGTCGACTCCATCCAGCAATATTTGTCCCTGTTCGTACTCGTAAAACCGAGTAAGCAGGTTTACGATAGAACTCTTACCGCCTCCAGACGGCCCAACCAAAGCCACCGTCTGTCCTGGTTCTACTTTAAAGCTAATATGATTTAACGCATTGCCTGCTTCCGAAGAATAGGCAAAACACAGGTCTTTAAATTCCAACGTCCCTCTAATTTTTTGGCACTGCTTTGTTCCCTCATTTTTTTCGGCGCGTTCATCCAAGATAATAAAAATACTCTCGGCGGCAACAATGCCCTTTTGTATGGCGCCATTAGCGTTACTTAATTGGCGTATCGGTCTTGGCAATAAAAATGCCGCAGTCAGGTATCCTACAAAACTGCCCGCACTGACATCATGCATAAAAAACAAGGCCAAATACATTAAACCCGCTAACGCAATCGACACTATAAATTGCATTAACGGACTATGAATCGCCATCGTTGTAGCCAACTTTAAGGATTGATTGCGATTGTTCTGACTGCTTGAATGAAAACGACCACGTTCATATTGCTGCCCGCCATAACTTCTGACGATGCGATGACCGTTCACCAATTCAGAAGTGACATGGGTCATGTCACCAATTGAATTTTGTATATTCTTGCCCAGGCGACGAAGTCGCCTGCTAACATAACCGACCATGACAGCAATAACAGGAGCAATCGCCAAAAAAACCAACGACAACATCCATTGCATATAAAAAAGGTAGGCGAGCAGACCGACAACCGTCAGGCCTTCACGCACAAACGTCCTGATTGCATCGGTGCATGCTTTAGTGACTTCACCGACATTATGCGTAATCCTTGAGATCATATAACCGCTGTTATTGTGATCGAAATATGCGGTCGGTAATTGCGTATATTGATTAAAGACTTCGCACCTAAGTGCATGAACAACGTTATTTGATACCTTTGCTAAAAAATAATTTCCGATATACGCTCCGATGCCCCTGACAAATACCAAACCGGTAAACAATAACGGCAAATACAGCATCTTCTTTCTATCGCCAGACTGCAATGTATCGATAATATGTTCGATTAACGCAGCAAATAAAGGTTGGGTGCTGGAATAGAATAAGAAACCAATAACACTGATAACGAACAACCTACGGTAAGGCTTAACATAACCGAGCAGCCGGCTATAAACAGCAATATGGGATTGTTTGTTATGATTATATTTTTTCATTTAAGTTAATTCAGTTATTAGAACCATTCATAATTTTAGCCTGCAGCTCTTTAACTTCCCTAGAGGCATTACCTTATGGTTGTGCTACCTAAGTAGTGACTACAACATTTTATTTTAATAGAAAGTAACAATGCAGATTTCACAAGGATCAAAATTTGTAGCCGCCATGGAAGTTGAAAATACCGATTCTGCAGAAGCTAAAACAAACTGTCGCAAACAAACTAATAAATCGATGCCCCTCTCATAAACTATTATGTTTGATGGTTACACTTGAATATTTAAATCGCCTGATGAATCACTTCGCCTCACTTTTAATTCATCTATGGAATTAAACCTGTTCGCCGCCACCAAAAAAGCCAATGGTAACCACAATGTCAAAACGATGTCGGGTGAAACATAAACAGGATACTTCCCATTAAAAAAAGCCGTTGACAACCCTAATATCAGCCAACTGGCCGATAATCGAGCCATTGATGAGTTAAACTGGGCTTTTAAAGCGGAACTGAATGCTTCAAAAACATAAATTAAGAACAAGGAAATACCTATTAAACCAGTTCCTCGTAAAATACTGACGATAAAATTATGTGCATGGACGTAGCTACCTACCTCCTGAACCACAACCGTCTGATCAGTACTATACCCCTTTCCTAAAATAAGTTTTTCTGGATAAATTTCATTGAGGGCACTTAACCAGATAGGAATTCTCACCGTATCACTGATACCTTTTGGGTTGAAATACAAATTAAATAGCATTCCAGTAACCAACAAAAGCAAAAATAATAATAGGCCAATCAACAGTTTCTTATAACCTTTTACCGGAACACTATGAAACAGATACAGCGCAGTGAATCCGACACAAAATGACAAAATAGCTCCTCTACTATGTAGTAACAAAATAGTGTAGAGGAGCGGACAAATGGACACTCCCCCCACGATTCTCAACCACCCTTGCTTATAAAACACTGCCCATAATGCGATCAACAAAGCAACCGCTAAAATCGACGCGGATCTGATAGTCTGAATCACGGGCCCATAATGCACTTCCATTTTGCTGAAAGTCCAATCGATTCCGAAATCAGATAAATGGAAACCTATTAAAAGAACTGTCCAACCAATTGCAAAAAGCATCACGGCCCCCATAATCGCGTCAAATCTAGCGATAAAAACTTCGGTAAACCGCAGTAAAAAAAACATTAAAAAAATCAACACTAACGATGACTTCAAAGCATAGAAAAAACTCCGCTCATCGCCCCATAAACAACTAAGAACGGTAATTACGAAAAACGCAACTAACTCTTTTTCCCTTCTAAAAATTTTGTAACATAACTTTTTAGCTTTAAAAATCGAAATCGCTGAAATAATCGCAACCGCATAAATCACGTCATTGCAAAAGCTTTTAGATGGTCCCAAATAAATGGATGCAAACAAAATACATGTTAGTAAAAACACCCAATTATTCTGTCGACTCAGGTCACTTAACCTGCTTCCAATCATGATTTTTCACCATCTTTATACTTTATTCAAAATACACCAATAATTTTTCAACATTGCGCTTAAAGTTACTATTATGTCCGACTATTCTCAACCTCCCTCGCTAACGCACCGGATACTATTTAAATGCACTTACACACCGATTCTGGACAATTTGGACTGCGCAAAATCTTAGCGCATCACTGGAAAAGTATTTCTATTTCAAGTGCTCACCTTGAGCCAAGGAATGCAATTTTTTCGCATCAACTTTCCTTTCAAACTAAGCCAAAAAGCATTGCATCAGTCGGTTTACAATGGTAAATGGTGGAGATAATGTATGCCACAGATCGATTGATGCCCTTAGGCCAGGAATGACCGAAATCGGACTGCGAAGTGGTTTTGATCGAGAAGATTGGCATGTAGCTAGATTGGTTGCTCGCAATCCTTGCCGCCGCCCTCCCGTTTTAACTCATTGAAATGATTAGATCGATTGCGAGTTTTGAAGGATACTTCGGAAGCAAAATCGCTGCTGAGCCGAACACCACATTGCTCTGGCAGGATACAAATTTCGCTAATCACTTAGCCCAACATTTGTTCATAAAGCTTGATAATTTTACCAGCATTTCTTTCCGTACTATAATTTTCTCTTACTATTTGTAGCATCTCCTTTCGATCATCCCCTATATTTTGCCAATTTGACAAAACGTATTCTAAGCTCGCAACTAACCCGCTAACTTCACAAGGCTCAAAGAGCAAATTAGGGTTCAATATTAATTTTTCCGCAACACCTGTTCTCGAAGAGACTACACACTTCCCTGCACAACAAGCTTCTAAAAGAGCCATACCAAAACTTTCACTTCGGCTTGGTTGAATTATCAAATCAAAATCTTGACAAGCTTCCCCTAAGTTATCAAAGAAAGGTACAAATTCTAAGTTAATTTTATCTTTAAAGCTCCGACATCGATTTTGATATTCAATTAGCTGATTACCCGAAGGCATTCCTGTAAAAACTATTTGTTTTACATCATTAAGACGATTTGATTCTTGCAAAAAATTGAGCGCCGACAAAAAATCAGACCAGCCTTTTCTCTTACTAGGATTGCCTAAAACTAACCAACGGCTTGGATAAACACTGCTTTTATTTGAAAATGGATAAATTTCATTTTCAAATACCCCATTATTAAAAACTTTTGCTTCTCTATCCCATACTAAAGAGTCATGCATAAATTGACTCACTGCGATACGTATATCGCACTCGCCACTTCTATACTTAATATAATCCTGCTCATTTACGTCAGGATCCCTGATAAACGCAACAGTTTTTGCCTTAGTAAAATGCTCCTTAAGCAAATGCAAAAATGGAGCCTCAAAATGATTATTACCCTGCAATATGTCCGGAACAAAATCAATTTTTTTTAATTCACGAATAACCTTAGAAAACCAGATTCTATTTCCAATCATTTTCCCATATAGAGATCTATAAGCTGGATAGCGAATCGAAATATAGCGTATTCCCAAAGATTTTACTTGATCCAAAAACCAACCTTGAGTTCCAGTGACAACTAAAACATTTTGCTTTCTAAAGACCTCAGAAGACAATAATCGTCTTAATGAATTTTGAGCGCCGGCTTTTCCGGCGTTTTTTTGCAAGATCAATATATTCATAAATAGTTACTTGATTACCCATAAGCTTCAGTCAATATCAGCAGATGACCAGGATACGAGGCGTTCGAACGGTTGCGATAATCAAACATGTCAGCAATTTTCCACTTGGATACGTCTATTAACGTACAGGTGTTTACCTTAGAAAATTACTTGGCTAGTCAACCATTTGTATGATTACTTGACGGTAGTAGCTCACCGTAAACATCAAGCATATATTGCATCATCGCGTCCATCGTACTATTAGTCATCGCATGCTCATAGGCATTATCGGCTAAGTTTTTTCTCAGCAATTCATTGTCCAGCAATTCACTTACCTTATCGGCCAAGTCTTGTGGATTTTCCGGCTCACATAATAGCCCTGTTGCGTTGTGACTTATCATCTCCGGCAATCCACCGACAGTCGTGGCAACTACATTCTTTTTCATTAGAAAACATTGTGAAACCAAGCGAGTTTGCGCTTCTGTCTTTATCGAAGCGATAACGACGACATCGGCAATTGCTAGATAATTTTCGATATCGGATTTATAGCCCAGAAATTTTATTTTATCCCTATGAACATAGTTGTTATCGCAGTACTCCAAAACAACCTTCTTGTATTGTTCCGTATCCCTTGTCGAATCACCTATTTGTAACAAAGTAACGTTGTCATGTTTTTCTAACAACTTACAGCCCATTTTGGCGAAATAGAGTTGACCTTTATCAGGTCTAATCATCCCTACATTAGCGATAATCCAATCATTTTCCGGAATATTCAGCTCTGATCTCACTCGGGCATTTTCTAGGGCATGTCTAAACCGTTTTTCATCCACCCCCGCAGGCGCAACAAATATCTTATTTTCTGCAGCAAACCCCAGCTGCATTATATCGTGCTTTATTTTGTTTGCCGTAGCCACTATCGCATCATTACCGTATTTCCATACCAATGATCTAAGAAAATCGTTTTTGATTCGAGTTGTCACATGCCGCGAACGAACAACCTTTATTCCCGTAAAAAGTCTGACGAACAGAGCATAAGTCGCATCGCGGTTACTATGCGCATCCAAAATATCGACTTCATTTTCTTTTAAAAATTTAATTAACTTTCTTATTTGCTTGAGATTAACTGAACCTCTGATTTCAAATTCATAACATGGCAATCCTCTTTTTTTCGCTTCAAGCAATATGGCTGACTGCTTCCTAGCGATAACGACGCTCTTATGACCGTTGTTGAGTAACCATTCCATTTGTTCAATTACTCTTAATTCTTGTCCGCCCCAATTAAGGCTACTCTCTATATGCGCGATAAACATCTACTTTCGATCTTGGTTTAGCATCGATACAACTGATTCGATCACAGTTTCAGGTTTGATCAGTTGCAAACATTCACTAATCATGCCGTCTCCGCAGCCTTTTAATTGACAAGGCCGGCAATGCACTTGTTCGGTAATAATGTTATGCCTAACCATCCAAGGTCCCCATACTTTATCAATCGTGGGTCCAAACAAGGCGACACACGGCGTATTTACCGCTGAGGCAATATGCATCGCTACCGAATCAAGTCCTAAGAAACAATCAGCCAATTCGATTAGCGCTCCGCATTCATTTAGCGATAACTGCCCGGATAAGTCGATAGCTGGAGAAGATACTTCTTTCATAATCATCCGTACATACTCAATTTCCAATTTTGCCGGGCCAGATATCAGGATGGGGCAATGACCTAAGTCATATAAATGATCGATTACCTTGGCAAAACCATGAGCATTCCAAGCTTTAAACATCCATCTCGATGTCGGATGGACTACAATAATTTTTTTCTCTTCAATTTGATATTCGCCGAGTATATGACGAGCCTTTTCTGTCGATAGAGTATTGGGAATAAACGTCAATCTTTTATTAGATGATAGAGTTTGAACGCCTAAGCGCCTAATTGCATCAAGATTTTTCTCAGCGGTATGACGATACCTTGGTGGAACACGATATATATGCGTAAAACTTTTTCGCCAAAACTTGCCTCTTCTATGAGGATAAGGCTGAGATACCGAATAAGCAGACCTCAGAAAACGCGTCAACCAAGCTCCGCGCCAACGATCTGTCAAATTTATGATTAAATCGTATTGTCGGGATCGTAATTGCCTCGCTAAGTTAATTTCGTGACGTAATTGGTATAATACACCCTGATTTTTCCATGTTCTATCAATCGTATGCATTTCCTGGAGGTACGGATTACCCTCTAAAACCACCTTAGTTTCTTGATAGATCAATACATCTATTTCTAAATGTGGAAATTGCTCTTTAAGTATACTGAACAACGGCGTGGTCAGAAGAACATCTCCTAAATGCTGCAATTTGATTACCAAGATTCGCTTTACAGTGGAAAATTCCACAGCATCCTTTATCGTATTTATTTCTATCACGGTTAATTATAAGTCCGTCGAGATATACTGTTCTCACATCAAAACTCGTTTCTTTGATGCCCCGTCCAACTTCTCCCGGAGAGCGAAGGTATTGAAATGCCAGATTTTAAAGCGCGATGATCAAATATAATATTTCATTGCTTGTTTGTCAGCGGGGCTAGCGCTAACTGATCAATCATTGATGTTAACTTTGATGTTTTTTTTAAAGCTTTGCCTTTTCAAATACTCCAGTCCTTTAAAAAACAAGGCCGCTCCATTTAATGCCACCGCATCGACCAAACAATACCAAGCCGCAACCCCACTAGGCGGATTACCCTGGGCTAGCCCGGAGGCTGGATCGACCTCGGCCCAGGCCCAGGTTCCGGCCGTGGTGCCAACCAATTCCAACCAACTGGTGATAAAAAAAGCCGCCAGATACACCATTGGTGAACGCCCCTTAAATAAGTACAGCAAAAACACACCATACAAAACGACACCGATCTCGTCTTTCCGTTCAGCCCCGGTGATGCCCCATAACGCCCAAGCTCCGCACAATAAAACGACAAATAACGCAATCACTCTCGCGTATTGTTGAAATAATCCAGAGCGCCCCAGCGCGACCGCTGTCAAATAAACCAATCCATGGCCGGCCGGAACATAAAATGGCAGGTTTTCGAAACGGTAAATATACCCCCGCATAAAGAGCGAAGCAAAATTTTCACCTAGCGTCGCAAATACCACGGCGACCAGAACTTGCACCCTGACGTATTTACATTCTCCCCACAAAAAAGCAAGCAAAAACGTCCAACCGCAAACCCCTAACACATATTGCATCTCAAGTGGTGCAAACGAATCGGTTATCAAGCAAATGGCCGTTGTAATAAAGGTGAACAGCGCAATAAAGTAATCTCTTTTGCGGTGTTCCGCCTGCACCCCAACTTCCGGAAAATGCGGCAATGAAAACATTTTCACCTCTTTCTTGTATGGCGTTGGTTAATTAAAAACTCCGCGTGTTAAATCAAACTAGCCGAGGCGTAAGCAACTACAGTATACCTCACGGCTTTCCCCAGCAATATTGCCACCACGGAAGTGGCTAATGACAATCTGAGCCAGCCTCCGGCAAAACACAGACCATCGCCAACGACCGGCAACCAGGAAAAAAGCAACGCCCATCCGCCCCATTTTTTGACCGTGTTTATTGATTTCCTTTTGTCATCGGACAACACTTTTTCCAACGGGTATTTTGTCGCCGCCCAACTACCTAACCACCAAGTAGTCAAAGCCCCCAACGTATTGCCGATCGTTGCCACAAGAATCAGCAATTGAAGCGGCTTATCGCCAATCGAAACCATGTAGGCTAAAACCGCTTCGGAACCGCCGGGCGCTATGGTCGACGATATGAATGCGCTGCCAAATAAACCCAATAGAGACAAAGACTCTTCATGCATGACTTTTTCCAATAAAAAAGCCCCCTGAAACCAGTCGTCTCAGAGGGCTTTTCTCGGCTCAACGTATTTATTTATCAGGTAGTTGTATGCTTTTTTTGGATAGGAACTTATTGATCACGCCACTTAACAGCTTAATAATCATGCCTATAGCTTGAGACAATAGCTCGAAAACGTAAGCCACTCCCTCGCCAAAGGTCATCCCTTTAAATTTTTTAGCTAATAAAGGAGCCAATACAAAACCTACCGCCAATCCGATAACCATGATACCGGAAACAAATGAACCATTCGTAGCACTACCATCTGTTCCCGGAACGATATCACTTCCAGCTGGCGTTGTCGCACCTGCCGGCGCCGTCGGAGTCAAGTCAGGGATACTCTGACTGTAGTCATCTTGAATGACATTGGCGGTAATACCTGGAATACTCGGTAAATCGCCGCTACCCTCGCCGATTTTTATCTGTGCTTTCATACCTTTTTCCATGTGCTGCGAAATATCGCAGTGCACGAGATAGGTTTTATCGCCAGGAGGGAAAATCAAGGTACCGGACACTTGGCCAGGCCCGGTGACTTCAAGATGGAACATACCCTTAGGATACATATATTTCGGCAATCCGTGCATCATCCATTGGTGCCTGATTTCATCATCATTAATAAAATGCACGGTCAATTTAGTACACGGTTCGAATTGCCACTCCTGAGTATCGAAGGCGAACATACGTCCAGGGAATTTTTCGGCATATTTATGACCGGCATGCACGGTAATCTCTTCGGTTGCGGCGATTTTATCGCAGCCTCCAGGTAGCTTATCGGTATTCTGCCCCATTACCATGGCACCGTCCATATCCATCAAATGGCCGTCACCGTGATCCATCATATTGGAGTGGTCCTGGAATTCCTTAGCATGAACGCCAGGAGCGACCAGCGTCATAACTAATGCAGCGATTGACAATATTTTAACCATTATCAATTCCCTCCTTTATTTGACGACATCATCGCCATGAGCTTTTCACGGTTAACCACCAACAAATAGGCTGCGATACCGAGAATCAAGCCGAATATAAAATTGCCGAAAGTATTACTGCCTCCCTTAGCAGCCTTTTCTTGGTAAAGCTGGCTTAAGGATTTCGGAGGTTCCTCGACGGCTATCGGCACGCCGGCAGGAGGAGCGACATATCCGGTTGCATCGGCTTCACCTAAGCTATTCCATGGATCGATATCTTGCCAAACCGGCAGTTTACGTTGTTGAAAAGCCTTGGTGAACAAATTTTCCGGACTTTCGCCTATACCCATCGGCATGCCTTCTTCGTTCAGGTATTTTTTATAGACGATCGCGCTGACATTACCGCCCGGATTCATGCCGTCGGTGGTAATCCCTTTTTCTCGATGATCGTGGAAAATCCAAATACCTTGGCCATAGCTATGTAAACCGTCGTCCTTGGTGCTAATTAATAAATCGTTACGTTGGGCCGGCGCTAGATTATAGACATCACGCATTATCTGTGCGCTAGGATTATGTTCGACACCATCATAATGCGTGATCGTACCTTTGTGGCCATGAGTATGCATAGCCAGCGTCTCGCCAGTACTGTTGAACATCCTTACTTTAATATTCTGGTTCGGTTCGGTCACAATCAACGATTCCCGCAAGGTATACGGGAAAGAGCGGCCATTCAGCGTGTGATAATCCTCGGTTGAATCGGTCATGTCATATTCACGATTCATTTTTTTCGCGATTAAACGAGGGTCGTTGTATTGCTGAATTATATTATGTAATTCCTTATCCATCGCATGATAGTGAAGGTCGTATTCACTGTCATACTTTTCCAAAATTGCTTTGGAAGGATGCCTAACCTCTCCACCGCCAACATTGAACGTTTGCACCCAGTTGTTCGGACGATTTTCTTCGACAATGAACATGCCGACCAAGCCCATCGCCAAATGCACGTGCGTCTGTACATGGCAGTGATAAACAAAAGTACCGGGCACTCTCGGTCTGATTTCGTAAGTTTTACTTTGTCCAGGTAGAACAAATTTGTCACTGGTTTGGGGCACGCCGTCGTTGCCTTCACCAGAGCTATCTACCCAAGGGTGATCGACCCCATGCAAATGGATCGTATGCGGGAAATAGTGGCTATTTTCCAGCTGAATCCAGACGATATCGCCCTGCTCGACCCTAATTGGCGGAGAAGGCGCACGCAACAACGGATTGGCATCGGTGCCTACAAAACTGTTAGTAGCCATACCGCGGGATTTAGGGGCAAACACCCACATGCCCGGCTGTATTCCTGGCGCAATATCGAAAGTCGGAACCAATCCGGCAAAATCCGGCGAATGGCCATTCAATTCGGTTACTTCCAACTTGATAATAATCAGATCAGGGTCACCATCCCCATCCATATCATTTTTTTTGGTAATTGCATCAGCGGCATAATAAGTCTTCATCAATGTTTCCATTGAGATGTTATTAGTGCCTTTTACCTCCGCGGCAATATCAGCAGGGTTATCGGGGCTACAGCGTAACGACTCCTGAATTTTCACACCCTCGATCGTGTGCGCTTCGCGCCACTCAGGATTATTCACATTACAGGGTGCTTCAACTTCTCCACGATCAATTTTTGCTGTTTTTGGCAAGCCAACCGCTGCCGATGCCATAACCGGCATCAGCAGCGCAGCCGCTCCCAAAAGAATACTTAGGGGATGTTTCTGCATTTTATTGTTACCTTGGTTGAATAAGGTGGTTAAGCGTCTTTAGCTTTTCCGATTAATTCATCGACTTTACGTTTGAAGCCTTCATTAGACAGATAGAAGACATACAGGGCAGCGAGAGCTATCAAGGCATACAATCCCATGCTACCGGAACTTACCGGTTGACCGGAACCCGCTTTGAATCCCATGTGAGCATCGAGTCTTTCGCCGTTATCCTGTAGTAACGTAATGTGGATCAGATATTTGCCCGCTTCAGTTATACCATTTGGCAGAGACAGAACGACCGTGCCTGAAGGATGTTTTGCCGCTTCTTGAAAAAATACGCGCTTGCCTTCGGGCTCTTTGGTGACTTCGAATTCTATCCTTCTATCGCGGTAACGAATATCTTGATAGTCGAATACCAATTGAGTCAGTGTATTCAAGTCTGGCAAATTGCCGCAGAATTCTTCGGCCGGATAAGCTTTAGGTTGATATGCAGTGTAATGCAACCAATGGCCTGGCTCTAATTCGAATTTACATTGGTCTGTATCGGTACCCGCAGCACCGCCGTGAGCCCACAGGGCTGATGAAAAAATCAATCCCAGAAGACCCAGGAAACCATTTCTTAAGATGTGTTTTTTGCTCATAATACCTTCCTGTGTTGATAGTAAATAAGTATATCTAGTTTTTCTTATTAGGCTCTGCCTTTTTAACACAGCCGCTGTTTTAAAGCAATTATCGTCCAAAAAAACCGCTATTCCGGCTAAACGACAATTAAAAAACAGCTACTTACTCTAGCACATCGCCCCAAGCAAAGAAAGGCAATCCTTGTTTTTCGAAGGGTTGAAAAGCCTCCCGATTATTTTTTTGTCATGAACAGATAACAATCATTATAATGATGCGGTGTTTCTTGAGCTTTCATCCTGTAGACTCCCTCAATTTCTTTTCATTTTGAATAATAAGAACATGTCTAAATTAACAAACTCTGTTGAATGGAATGCGATTGCGCAACATCAGCGTGATATCGCAGCCAGCTTCTCCATAAAAGAGGCTTTCAAAACTGACACGGACCGCTTCAGTAAATTTTCACAGGTTTTTAACGACATACTATTCGATTATTCCAAAAATCTAATCGACGAACACACACTCCCCCTCCTGCTTAAATTAACGGAGTTAGCCGGCCTCAAACAAAAAACGGAAGACATGTTCAATGGTGTCATGATCAACACCACCGAGAGACGCTCGGTATTACACACGGCCTTGCGCAACAGAGGAAGCAACCCAGTGCACGTCGATGGAAAAGACGTCATGCCGCAGATCAAACGGGAGCTGGAGAAGATGCGGATATTCTCCGAACAAGTGAGGTCCGGGGCATGGAAAGGCTATACCGGCAAAGCGATCACCGATATCGTAAATATCGGTATCGGCGGCTCTGACTTAGGCCCCAAGATGGTCTGTCACGCCTTGTCTCCGTATGCCCGGGATGACTTGAAAATCCATTTCGTTTCCAATGTCGACCAAGCCGATATAGTCGCTGCATTGAAAAAAATCGATCCCGAGACCACGCTTTTTTTAGTGGCGTCCAAGGTTTTCAATACCCAGGAAACCATGACCAACGCCAATTCGGCGCGGCGCTGGTTTTTGGAGAAAGTCAAAGACGAATCCGCCATCAAAAAACACTTTGCCGCCATTTCGACCCACCGCGAAAACGTCATTAAATTCGGCATCGACCCAAACAACATGTTTGAATTCTGGAACTGGGTCGGGGGCCGGTTTTCATTATGGTCCGCAGTCGGTTTATCTATCGCCCTTTATATAGGGATGGATAACTTCGAAGAACTGCTGCAAGGGGCCTTCGAAGCCGACATGCACTTTCGCCAGACTCCTTATGAAAACAATATCCCGGTCATCATGGCCTTGCTGGGAATCTGGTATAACAATTTTTTCTCGGCGGAATCCCATGCAATCCTGCCGTACGATCAATCGTTATTTTACTTTCCCGTTTATATGCAGCAAGGCGACATGGAAAGCAATGGCAAATCGATCGATTTTAATGGCGCCAAGGTCGATTACAGCACCGGTCCGATCATTTGGGGCCAACCCGGCACAAACGGACAACACGCTTTCTATCAATTGATGCACCAAGGCACAAAACTGGTCCCATGCGATTTTCTGGCGCCCGCGCAAAGCCAACATCCCCTGCCCGAACATCACGACATCCTCATTTCCAATTTCCTGGCACAACCGGAAGCGTTGATGAAGGGCAAAACCGAGGAGGAAGTCCGCCAAGATTTAAGCGCTGAAGACAACCAAGACCAAATACTGGTCGCTTCTAAAATCTTCCCCGGCAACAAACCCTCCAACTCCTTCCTTTTTAAAAAACTGACTCCAAAAACACTCGGAACCCTAATCGCCTTCTATGAACATAAAATTTTTGTTCAAGGCGTGATTTGGAACATAAATTCGTTCGATCAGATGGGGGTAGAATTGGGCAAGGTCTTGGCCAAGAAGATTCTGCCTGAACTAAAAGAAGATAAAGAGATCAATAGCCATGACAGCTCAACCAATGCCCTGATTAATTATTACAAGAAATTACGGTGACACATTGCCAGCAATTGTTAAAGCTCTCATAGGAAGTTTGTGCTTCATACTGTTAACCTCTTGCGACAATACAAAAACTCACCTAGGCTTTTCCAGACTGGAACAAATCAAACATGAAGGCGCCTTACACGTTTTAACCCGTCAGGCCCCGACAACTTATTACGAGGGCCCGGAAGGCTATACCGGCTTAGAATACGATCTAATCACGCTATTCGCCAACTATTTGGGCGTGGAAGCCCATTTCATCGTGCCAAACACCTTCGAGGGAATTCTGAAGCAAATTTCCTCAGGCCAAGCGGATATCGCCGCGGCCGGCCTGACCATCACCAAGGAACGCAAACATCGAATGCGTTTTGCCCCGGCTTACCAAACCATCACCGAGCAAATCATTTACCGATCGGGCAAAAAACGTCCGAAACGGATCCGCGACTTAAGCCATGGCATTATCGAAGTCGTTAAAGGGACCAGTCATGAAGCCACGCTAAAATCTCTGAAGAAAAAGCATCCGCAACTGGAGTGGAACGTTAACAGCGAACTCGACACCGACGGCCTGTTGTATTTGGTCAACGAAGGGCTGATCGATTACACGATCGCAGATTCGCAACAAGCCGCCGTAATCCGCAGTTTCTATCCCCGGCTGAATATCGCTTTCGACCTGACCGAGCCGCGCCAATTGGCTTGGGCTCTTCCCCCATCCAGAGACAATTCTCTGTATGATGAAGTGGTCAAGTTTTTCGACAAAATCAAAAAAGACAATACCTTACAAAACCTGCTGGAAAAACATTACGGCCATACCAACAATTTGAACTATGTCGGCAATTGTAAATTCCGCCAACATATCAAGGACCGTTTACCCGCTTATATTGAATTCTTCAGATCGGCGGCCGAAAAACATAATCTCGATTGGCGCCTGCTGGCAGCCATCGGCTATCAGGAATCCCATTGGAACGAAGAAGCCACGTCGCCAACCGGCGTCAAGGGAGTGATGATGCTCACTCACGGCACCGCCAAGCAATTGAAAATTAAAGACCGCACCGACCCACTGCAGAGCATTAACGGCGGCGCACTCTATTTCAAACAGCGCTTGAAAAAAATTCCCGCCCGTATCGCGGAACCTGACCGCACCTGGTTCGCCTTGGCCTCTTACAACGTGGGTTACGGCCATTTGGAGGACGCTAGAATCTTGACCCAACAACGCGGCGGAAATCCGGACAAATGGATGGATGTCAAGCATAGCCTGCCGTTATTGAGCAAGAAAAAATGGTATCAAAAGACCAAGCACGGCTACGCCAGAGGGCGCGAACCGGTACGCTATGTCGAAAACATCCGCAGCTATTACGACTTGCTGGTCTGGCTCAGCGAGGACGACCCGATCGAGAAAAACACCATGCATGCCAAAAGCAAGGAAGAAAACGGCGCGAATGCCGCTTTGAATATTGAAAGTCCGGCGCTATAGAGCAACCTTCATTTATTCTTATCGCATTTCAATTTCCGGCAAAGGCTTTGCCAGCATGGCAGATTTTTGCTCTGACCGCCAAGGAAGGCGGGAATGTAGAAAATGCAGAAGCGATTTTCTCACTTGCAAAATCTGCATTTCCACCATCCCTGGTGGTCAGATGCTGGCATAGAGCCTAAATGACTAATCCACGGCGTCCTTTGACGGGCATCTCGGCGCCGAATTTTGGTCTACGATAGGTATACTTCTTTTTTTACGGCGCGCTCGAAAAAAACTTGTCAGCAACTCCGAACACTCCTCTTCCAGAACGCCGCCCAACCATTCCACCCGATGGTTTAGAAACTCGGCATCGGCTAAACTCAGCGCATGACACACCGCACCGCGCTTTGGATCGAACGCCCCGAACACCAATCTCTGGATTCGCGCATGAACGATAGCCCCCATGCACATCACGCAGGGTTCCAGCGTTACATACAAAGTGCTATCGATCAAGCGGTAGTTCTCTCGCTTCCGTCCGGCTTCACGCAAGGCCATGATCTCGGCATGCGCGGAAGGGTCGTGGCTTTTTATCGGTAAATTCCAACCTTCCCCGATGCATTGATCATCCGCGACCAGAACCGCGCCGATCGGCACTTCACCTTGTTCCTCAGCCCGCTGCGCCAAACGAATCGCATGGCGCATCCAGGCTTCGTCGCCCAAGGTCATTCCCATTCAATAGTCGCCGGCGGCTTACCGGAAATATCGTAAGTCACCCGGGAAATACCATTGACCTCATTGATAATTCGGCGCGACACCAAGTCCAGGAAATCATACGGCAAATGTGCCCAGCGCGCCGTCATGAAATCGATGGTCTCGACCGCGCGCAAGGCAATTACATAATCATAGCGCCGCCCGTCGCCCATGACGCCGACCGATTTGACCGGCAAGAATACCGCGAAAGCCTGGCTCACCTTGTCATACAAATCATGCCGGTAAAGCTCTTCGATAAAAATCGCATCGGCCTGCCGCAACAAATCGGCATATTTCTTGTTCACCTCACCGAGAATGCGGACCCCCAAACCCGGCCCCGGGAAAGGATGACGGAAAATCATATCGGCGGGGAGCCCCAATTCCAGTCCCAGCTTTCTGACTTCATCCTTAAACAATTCCCGTAACGGCTCGACCAGTTTCAACGCCATATCTTCCGGCAGACCGCCGACATTATGATGCGACTTAATCAAATGCGCCTTACCGCTTTTCGAACCGGCCGACTCGATCACATCGGGATAAATCGTACCTTGCGCCAACCATTTGGCATCGATCAACTTGCCTGCTTCCTCGTCGAAAATTTCGACGAACAGATTACCGATGATTTTACGCTTGGCTTCCGGATCGGAAACACCTTTTAACGCTTCCAGGTAACGCTGTTCGGCATCCACCCGAATCACCTTGACCCCCATATGCTCGGCGAAAGTGGCCATTACCTGGTCGCCCTCGTGTAAACGCAACAAACCGGTGTCGACGAATACACAGGTCAACTGTTCGCCTATCGCCTTGTGCAGCAGCGCCGCCACCACGGATGAATCGACGCCGCCGGACAAACCCAGCACAACGTGGTCGTTGCCGACCTGTTCCCGCACCCCTTGAATGCTATCCTCGATAATATTATTGGCCGTCCACAGGGTCTCGCAGCCGCAAATATCGACGACAAAGCGCCGCAAAATACGTCCGCCTTGTTTGGTATGAGTCACTTCGGGATGGAACTGCAAACCATAAAAAGCCTTATCCTCGTTGGCGATACCGGCAATCGGCGCACCATCCGAGCTGGCGATCAGAATGAAACCTTGCGGCAATTCAACCACCCTGTCGCCATGGCTCATCCAAACATCCAACAACCCATAACCCTCTGGTGAAGTATGGTCTTCGATGTCATTCAACAACCGGGAATGCCCTCTGGCCCGAATTTGCGCATAGCCAAATTCACGATGAACGGAAGACTCCACCTTGCCGCCCATTTGTTCGGTCATGGTTTGCATGCCATAACAAATCCCCAGCACCGGCACACCAAAATCGAACACAACCTGGGGTGCCCGCGGCGTGCCGCCGCTGGTTACCGTTTCCGGCCCGCCGGACAAAATGATTCCTTTGGGATTAAACTGCTTGATTTCTTCGTCACTGCACTCGCAGGAATAAATCTCGCAATAAACGCCGATTTCCCGGATTCGCCGAGCAATAAGCTGCGTGTATTGCGAACCGAAATCCAAAATAAGAATTTTATGCGAATGAATATTGGTTGATTGCTGCTGATTCACGCTGGAACCTTTCAAATAAATCCGAAAATAAAATGGGGCTCCAAAGAGCCCCACCAACTTAACGCGTTTAGCCCCGTTACCTCAGGACAAACGATAATTAGGCGCTTCCTTGGTAATCGCGACGTCATGCACATGGCTCTCCCGCATGCCGGCGCCAGTGACTCGGACAAACTGCGCCTTTTCGTGCATTTTCACGATACTTTCACAACCGGTATAACCCATGCTGGCGCGAATGCCGCCCAGTAATTGATGAATGATAGCCAGTAGCGTGCCTTTATAAGGCACCCGGCCTTCGATGCCTTCCGGCACCAGCTTCTCAACGCTGTCGGCGTCTTCCTGGAAATAGCGGTCGCTGGAGCCCTGCTGCTGCGACATTGCGCCCAGAGATCCCATGCCGCGATAGGATTTATAGGAACGCCCTTGATAGAGTTCGACCTCACCCGGTGCTTCTTCCGTGCCGGCAAACAAGCCACCCATCATCACGCAGTGCGCCCCGGCAGCCAAGGCCTTCGCAACATCACCGGAGTAGCGGATACCGCCGTCCGCTATTAGCGGCACGCCCGATCCTTTCAATGCGTCCGCCACATTACTGACAGCCGTGATTTGCGGAACGCCGACGCCGGCAATGATACGCGTGGTGCAAATCGAGCCAGGCCCGATGCCGACCTTAACGCCGTCCGCGCCCGCTTCGACCAACGCTCTAGCCGCCTCTGCCGTCGCAATATTACCACCGATCACCTGGACGTCGGGATAATTTTGTTTCACCCAACGCACCCGATCCAAAACGCCTTGGGAGTGTCCATGTGCGGTATCGACGACGATCACATCGACGCCGGCCTTCACCAATTCATCGACTCGTTCCTCAGTACCGGGACCGGTTCCGACGGCTGCGCCCACTCTTAATCGTTCTTGATCATCCTTGCAAGCTTGCGGGTAATCTTTTGCTTTTTGAATGTCCTTGACGGTAATCATACCTCGCAAGTGGAAGTCGTCGTTGACAACCAAAATTTTCTCAATGCGGTGCTTATGCAATAACTCGATTGCTTGTTTCCGGTCATCCGATTCGTTAACGGTAATCAACCTCTCTTTAGGCGTCATAACCGACGTCACTTTTTCATCCAAGCGCGTCTCGAAACGTAAGTCGCGGCTGGTGACGATGCCGACCAATTCTTCGCCATCGACTACCGGCACCCCGGAAATGCTCTTGGCGCGAGTCAGCTCCATTACTTCCCTGACAGTCACGCCAGGAGAAACCGTGATCGGTTCTTTAATAACCCCGCTTTCGTATTTTTTAACCTTACGGACTTCCCGAGCCTGCTGCTTGGCCGTCATATTCTTATGAATAATGCCTATGCCGCCCTCCTGAGCCATCGCGATCGCCAAACGCGCTTCCGTTACTGTATCCATCGCGGCTGAAACAAGCGGAATATTCAATCGAATATTCCGGGTAAGTTGAGTTGTCAGTTCAACCTCACGCGGCAATACGGTCGAATGCGCAGGCACCAATAAAACATCGTCGAACGTGAGTGCTTCTTGTAATACTTGCATGACCACACCTAAATCAAGATTTAAAATAACCGAGCATTATAATACGAAAACAGAACTTATTTAAAATAATTCGAGCGTTATCATGGTGACGCTTCCAATTTATCAACTAAATTCCTAGCCAATTCCCGAATCATGCTATCCGGGTGGAACTCCGCTATTTCTTCGAGTTTACCAATCGCTCGAGGATCATCCGCCGCTTCCAAAACATCAATAGCCTCGACTACCACATTATTATCCGGGTCGTCCAAAACATCCATTAAAGACAAAACGACTTCAGGGTTTTCGACATATTCCTGCAGTCCGAGAACTGCTTCCAATCTAACTTCGGACATATCGCTGTGCAACGCGTCCAACAACGCAACCACCCCACCTTCTCGTCCGTCAATGCGAATTGCTTCTAACTCGTCAACTTGTCGTTCTGTGAACGACAAATCGGAGTTACTGAATTGCATTAAATCATCCGCATTATTCTCTTCCAAACCGGTTGACGTTGACATTTTAGGAACTACTACCGTATTTTTTTCTGCGGGCACCGGTTTATTTTCATTATTTTTATTTGTCGACTCGTCATTACCACTCTCACACGCGTTCAGCAACACTAAAAAAATTAGACAAATTCTTTTATTCAACATGATCTTATTCCGAAATCCCCATTTTGCTTGCATAATCCAATGCAATTTCACGAATCATTTGATCTGGATGTGATGCCCCGATATCGTTAAATTTATCTACGATTCGCTTATCCTTTACATCGGAAAGTGCTTCAATGACCTCTATCAGGACATCAGCATCTCGATCATCCAATGAACGAATCAGCGCTTCTCGAACTTCAGTGTTTACCACCATCTGCTTCAACTGAATGGCGGCCTCCCGCCTGATTTCTGGCTCGGGGTCGCTTAACGCCTCGATAAAAAACCCTACAGTATTTATTCGATCTAACTCCGCAATTGCAATAAGAAGGTCTGTTTTTGCATCTATATCCTCTGATTCGAAATAATCTTGCTGATATTCTTTGACCAACTGCTGAACATCAATAATGGATTCGGAGTTCGCTTTTTTGAAAGCGGAAACCAAATCTACATTAACTCTCTTAGCCGAAGTATGCCCTGCCTGAATCTTCTCTATCTCACTACCCTCTATTCGTGGTTCGTGAGGTCTTAAAGAGGAACAAGCCAGAACAAATATAAGACATAAATACAAATATGGTTTCTTCATAATATCCTGAAAAACAACGCACATTAAGAATCTTTAAATTATCTATTCAATAATATAAATATCGAGTGAATCTAAAAATTGTACTAAAGGACAATATACCGGGATGTAATTTTTGCAATAGAATATAATCGCAGTCTGGCAAAGGCAGACGAATTAGCTACATCCAATTTTTTTATTTAGTAGGAGTTTAGCAACATGGCAATAAATAAAATAACCTTGTCTCTTGTATCCATAGCCGTACTTGGATCAGGCGCAGCTTTCGCTAAGTCAAGATCTCATTGTCCTGTAACTTGGAAAGAGTTAGACAATGCACTCAAACAAGCCGTTGATACGTCCGGAGTTGCAACCAATACGAACGGCGGCTTTGGATTAAACATGTGGGCCACAGTCGTTAATACTGAAGGAAAAGTCTGCGCCGTCACTAAATCAGGCACAGAAATTAACGATCAATGGTTGGGTAGCCGTGTAATTTCTGCACAAAAAGCCAATACAGCCAATGCCTTTAGCTTGCAAAGCGGCGCAAATAATGCTCTCGACGGCTTAGCCTTATCCACTGCTAACTTATGGGCTGCAACCCAGCCAGGAGGTAGTTTATTCGGCTTGCAATTCAGCAACCCAGTAGACACTAAATGGGCATACCATGGTAATGCGAAGCGATTCGGCACTTTTAGAGACCCAATGAAGGGCAGAAGAGTGGGTGGTGTTAATGTTTTTGGCGGCGGTCTTGCGTTATATAACGATGAAGGAAAATTAGTTGGCGCAGTAGGCGTCAGTGGAGACTCATCTTGCGCCGATCACAACATCTCATGGCGAGTCAGAGACGCTTTAGGGCTTGACTATGTTCCCGCAGGCGTTGGCACTCCATCTGATAACATAATCTACGACGTGACTGTTGATCCCGCGACAGGACTAGGGGTAAGCGCAGGTGGTTTCGGTCATGTTGATTGCGGACATGGAGAAGCTGCGGCAAATGCGAAGATCGTTGCACAATGCCCAACCAATGATGGTGCTAATTCCGATACTTGCAACACTGACGCCCTAAGCCAACCTTAATAATCATCAAATTAGCACCCATCATGTTGTTGGGTGCTAATCCTTTAATTTCCTTTCTTCAATAAAAATAAAAATGCCGTTATATTCCTCAAACTTCGGCCGGTGCAAAAAAATCCCCAACGCCGCCATCGAGCTGAATATATATAAGGTGTTGTAATCGTCCCCGAGCACAAACATCACCAAGCCAAAAGCAGCAACTGTTCCGATCATCGCCTGAGTCACAATAATGGTTACTAAATAACGGCTTTTGGCCGACTTATCTCCGGGCATTGTTTGATTGAGCCTAAGCAGGATGTAACGGAGCAAACTGGTCACAGGAAATATCACAATTGCCAGAGCATACAGAATGGTTCTTATTAAAACGCGTTGCGAATCCGCAATATTAATCTGAATTTCCGAACCAAAATAATGGCACGCAAACAAATAACCACATAGAAATAAAACGAAGGCGATCACAACCATCCAATGCGGATTCAAATCCTTTTTAGAATATTCCCTCCTCCCGCTCATTGCTTGTCCTCACTCAAACTCGCCTTGTAGGCACGCATGATGACCAAAAACGCGAGAAAATCGTATGCCGCATGAATAATGACCGGCGTCAGCAAATTCCTCTCGGCACCGTAATCCAAGCTCAAGCCCAGATAAATGCCGACCAGTGTCGCCAGTATCGCGTATAAAGGCGTAACGGCATGCACCAAGCCAAAAATGATATTGCTGAACACTAGCCCGGCACTCCTCCCCCATCCTGCCTCGATCCAAGGCTGAACAACACCACGAAACAAGACTTCTTCAGACAAACCGGCGATCGCAGCCAAAATGAACAAATCGGCCCAGCCGTAACGGTGCATCGACGGCCCTAATGTCTCCAACAACAACTTTCTGACTTGTTGAACCGCCTCGATTTGCAAATTTTGCATTGCCACAAAAATCACGAACAACGGTAGTGTTCCAGCCACGCCATAAAACATCGCTTTTTCCGAGAAATGCAGATTCTCAAACGGATCGATATCTGCAATCCATCCCAGAACGACGGCTACAACAAGTAAAGATCCCTCGAAGTAACAAGCGGTCTTAAAGAAATTTTCCGAATCTAATGGTTTTTCGGCCATGGCGTTTTCAATCTGAATAATGGAGGTAAAACATTTTATGCAAAAAGCTTAAAATAAGCGGTCTGTGACAACATTAGGATCATCAATATGCAATGTTTTATCTATAAAAGCTTGAAGAAAGACGAACTTTATTTATATCTGAACAAAAAAGACGATTTTTCCGACATCCCGGAGCCCCTATTCAAAAGCCTAGGGCAACTGCAATTTGTCATGGAGCTGGAACTCACTCCCGACCGCAAACTTGCTCGGGAAGATGTTAACAAAGTAATCGCCAGCCTAAGCAACAAAGGCTTTTTCATACAATTGCCGCCAACCTTGGTACCGGAATCAATAACCCTCCAAAACAGCAAATTGCATTAAACGGGCGTTCCCCCCCCTCTTCACCGGCTGATGCATAAGGGCGTCCCGGGGACGAATGTTAATAAGCCAAATCTTAAGCCTTAGGCAATGTCACGCCTTTTTGCCCCTGATACTTTCCACCGCGATCTTTATAAGACGTTTCGCACACCTCGTCGCCGCCGAAAAACAACATCTGCGCTACGCCTTCATTAGCATAGATTTTCGCCGGCAGCGGCGTCGTATTGGAAAACTCCAACGTTACATGGCCTTCCCATTCAGGCTCCAACGGCGTGACATTGACGATAATTCCGCAACGCGCATAAGTCGACTTGCCGAGGCACACCGTCAACACATCGCGCGGAATACGGAAATATTCCACCGTACGCGCCAACGCGAAGGAATTGGGCGGTATAATACAAACATCGGACTTCACGTCGACAAAACTGTCTTCGGAGAAATCCTTGGGATCGACGATCGCGGAATTGATATTGGTAAAAATCTTGAATTCATCCGAACAGCGAACATCGTATCCGTAACTGGACGTCCCATACGAAATTACCCTTCCCTGCTCCGATTCCCGCACCTGTCCGGCGGCGAATGGTTCGATCATTCCATACTCTTCCGCCATCCGGCGTATCCATTTATCAGATTTAATGCTCATAGTCTGTTATCAAGAAAACGATAGATTGAAATACTTAGACGGGACCTGCCCGAACGCTAAAACGAATAAGATACCATAACGGTGATTTTATCTGCAGAAATTGATTTATAAAGAGAAATAGTACGACAGTGAATTGTCGTTGCGATTAAAAAAACTTGCTTTTTAAGACGACCGGTCACATAATTTAGCCATGCAACAACTTACGAACAAAGAGCAAAAACGCGAAAAGCTACTCGACCAAGGCGTGCAGATGCTGATGTCGCAGGGCTATCACGGCACCGGCCTGAAAGAAATCCTTGATACGGTCAAAATCCCCAAAGGATCATTTTATAACTATTTCGGCAGCAAGGAAGAATTTGCCGCCGAATCGGTCAGGCACTACATCGAACCTTTTATCCAGCGCCTGAACGCCCACTTGCTGAATTCGCAAGAAGATGGACTTGCTGCGCTAAGAAGTTACTATGCCGAATTAATCGACGAGGTAAAGCGAAGCGATTACAAAGGGGGCTGCCTGCTTGGCAATTTAATGGGGGAAATCGGCGATACCAGCGACATCTGCCGCAAAGCGTTAATACAAGCTATCGAGCGTTATAGCCATTTGCAGGAGAAAGCGTTGACTTGCGCGCAACAACAAGGCACCGTCCGCACCGATTACAGCGCCAAGAACATGGCAAATCTACTGTTTAACAATTGGCAGGGAGCACTGTTACGCATGAAAATCGAACGCTCGGTTGCCCCTTTACAGGAATGCGTGCAAATTCTATTGGACGATTTTTTTCTAACCAAATAGGACATGCTCCATGGTTCAAACTGAATCGTGGGGTTGCTGTATAGTTATATTATTCATTCTGTTTGGTTTGTTTTTAACGGCCGGAGCAAGACGACCGGTCACTTATTTCGGAGAACCGATATGCCCAAATACATCATCGAAAGACAAATACCCGGCGCAGGCCAATTGAGTAGCGAAGAGCTCCGGCAAATTTCGCAAAAATCCTGCTGCATCCTCAACGACATGGGACCTCAAATACAATGGCTGGAAAGCTTCGTCACCGACGACAAGGTTTACTGCATTTACATTGCTCCGAACGAACAAAGTATCCTGGAACATGCGCAACGCGGGGAATTTCCAGCCAATTCTATCGCTCAAATAAAAACCATTATCGATCCGACAACAGGAGAATAACACCATCCGACACTCATACACCTAAAAACCAACTAGAGGAAGGAACATGAATAAATCGAGTATAACTAAAATAAAGTTGCCACAGTTTTTCAAAGCCAGTTGCGTAAGCTTTGCCCTGTTGCTGACCGCGAACCAAGCGGCGGCCGACGAAACCTGCCAATCGCCTTATATGGCCAAAATAGTCGGCCAGGAAGACTTCGTCTATATCTGGACCCTTGGCATGGAAGGCATCGGCGACGAACAGGACAAGCTGGTCACCGTCGACGTCAATCCTAAGTCGCCCAGTTATGGCAAAGTCGTCAATACCTTGTCGGTCGGCGGGCGCAACGAAGCTCATCATTCCGGCTTCACCGACGACCGAAAATATTTGTGGGCGGGCGGACTGGACACCAACAAGATTTTTATCTTCGATGTGCATAGCGATCCCGGCAAACCTAAACTAACGAAAGTCATTACCGATTTCGTCAGTAAAAGCGGCGGCGTGGTTGGGCCGCATACCACCTACGCCCTACCCGGACGCATGATGATCACCGGCCTGTCCAATAACAAGGACCATGGCGGCCGCACCGGCTTGGTCGAATACAGCAACAGCGGCGACTATATCGCCACCCACTGGACTCCGACCGACAGCGATTTGCGCAGCGCGATCAAAACCGGCAACTATGCCGATGGCTACGGCTACGATGTCCGCGTATTGCCTCGCCGCAATGCGATGTTCACATCCTCCTTCACCGGTTGGACCAATTACATGATGGATTTCGGAAAGATGCTGAGTGATGCGGAAGCGATGAAACGTTTCGGCAATACCGTCGTGCAATGGGATCTACATGCGCGCAAACCGAAAAAAGTATTCGACGTCCCGGGAGCACCGCTGGAAATCCGTTGCGCCTGGGGAGCGAACCATAATTACTGCTTCACGACCACGGCATTGACTTCGAAGATCTGGCTGCTGTACGAAGACGAACAAGGCCAATGGCAAGCCAAAGACGTCGCCGATATCGGCGATCCCAGCAAGATTCCGTTACCGGTCGACATTTCCATCCAAAGCGACGACCAGATGCTCTGGGTCAATACCTTCATGGACGGCAAAACACGAGCCTTCGACATCTCCGATCCGTTCCATCCAAAGCAAGTGTTCGAACAAAAAATTGGCGCTCAGGTCAACATGGTATCCTCCAGCTGGGACGGTAAGCGCCTGTACTACACATCCTCGCTATTGGCCAACTGGGACAAAAAAGGCAAGGATAACGAGCAATATTTCAAATCGTTTGCTTGGGACGGCAAAAAGCTGACTCAGCAGTTCGCCATCGATTTCATCGAGGAAAAATTGGGCCGCCCTCATCAAATGCGGTTCGGCGCTTATTCCTTATATGCAGGGCAACAAAACGCCAAACCGTTGGATTTGTTAGCTGCGAGTCGATAAACAATCGAGTTGGGTTGCGAATGACTGTCTCGCCGAAGCAATCGTAACCCAACCGGGTTTGAGATCATCATGAAAAATTTATTCTCTCTTCTCCTGCCTGTTCTGCTCATTGGCCAGACTCTGTACGCAGACACACAGACTCTCGCTCCCGGATACGCCCCCCTGCAGTTCGAAGCGCCAACACCGGGAAGTTATACCTTGCCTGTTATAGGCCGGGCTGCAGACGGCACGGTGTTATCTAGCGACAATCAAAGCCAACAACTGCACGAACTCATGGGCGATAAAATCGTGCTGCTCAGCTTTATTTATTCAACCTGTAGCGATGTCAACGGCTGTCCTTTGGCAACTGCGGTGTTTCATAAAATAAAGCGCAGATTGCTGAAAGAACCGCAACTGGCAAAACAATTGCGACTATTGACGCTGAGCTTCAACCCCGAGCACGATACGCCGGAAGCCATGCGCCATTATGGTTCCGGACTTACCGATAAAACAGTAGATTGGCGTTTTTTGACCACGGCATCGGAACGGCAATTGCAACCGATCTTAGATAATTATCAACAGAGCATCCAAAAAATATATGACGAAAAAGGCAACTTTACCGGCACGTTTTCCCATATCCTGCGCGTCTATCTAATCGATAAAGACAAACAACTGCGCAATATTTACAGCGTATCTTTTCTACATGCCGACACGCTGATTAACGACGTAAAAACATTGTTGGCGGAAAACGGTAAAACATCCGTTGCGGCCCAACCAGAAAATATCGATCAGTTTCAAGCCGGCGACGACAAGCAACGCTACGACCAATCCGACTATCAAACCCACTCAATAGCGCTGACTCATCGCCGAGGCCAAGCTACCGATTTAATGAATTACTTCAATAATCCGCCGTTAGGATTGCCGGCACCCTTCTCCCCGGACGACAACCCAGTCACAGAGGAAAAAGTCGCGCTGGGCAGAAAACTGTTTTATGACCGCCGTTTATCGCTGAACAATACGTTTTCCTGCGCAATGTGCCATGTCCCGGAACAAGGCTTTAGCAGCAATGAAATCGCCACTGCGGTCGGCATCGAAGGCCGCAGCGTCAGGCGCAACAGCCCGACGCTTTACAACGTCGCCTACGCGCCGCTGCTATTCCACGATGGTCGTGAAAACACCCTGGAGCAACAGGTTTGGGGGCCATTGTTGGCGCATAACGAAATGGGTAATCCATCGATCGGCTATGTCATCGACAAAATCAAGGGATTACCGGACTACGCCGGTTTATTCGAAAACGTGTTCAACAAGGCGCCGACCATGGAAACGATCGGCCAGGCCATCGCCAGTTACGAACGCACGCTGAATTCGGCCGACTCGCCCTTCGACCGCTGGTTTTTCGGCAAACGGGAAAATGCCGTGAATGAATCGGCCAAACGCGGCTTCAAGCTGTTTTCAGGCAAAGCCGGTTGCAGCAGTTGTCATCGTATCGAGCGATCCCATGTCTTATTCAGCGACTATCAATTGCACAATACCGGCATCGGCTATCGCGAAGCGATGCTGAAACCGTCCGCCAAACAGAAGGTCCAATTAGCGCCGGGCGTTTTCATCGAGGTCGACAGCGATACGCTCGCAGCGGTGTCAGGCCCCAAACCAAACGACCTGGGACGTTACGAAATCACGCAAAACCCCAAGGATCGTTGGAAATACAAGACACCTACGCTGCGCAATATTGCGTTGACCGCGCCTTACATGCATAACGGCTCGCTGTCGACTCTGGAAGAGGTCGTCCGATTTTACAACCAAGGCGGCATCGCCAATGAAAACCTGGACCCATCAATCAAACCGTTGCATTTGACGGAAAACGACATCGGCGACCTAGTCGCATTCCTGCAATCCCTTACCGGGAGCAATGTCGATGAACTTGTTGCCGATGCTTATGCCGCACCGATCGGAGATCTTTGAGTATGAAAGTCAGGATTATGCTAAAAATAAATTCCCGCAGAGCGTTTCAATCTTTATTCCCACGCAAAGCGCGGAAATGGTAGAGCTGCTCCTGGAAGTTATTTACAGCCATACCCTTAAGTGCCATTATTCAATCATTCATCTATTATTAAGCTAAACTTTTTAGACTTTCATTATTTGCAAATACTGGAGATTTTATTATGAAAAAAATTGCAGGAATTTTGTTGGCTTCGTCGCTATTGGCCGGCTGTTCCATCGACCCGTATACCGGTGAGCAGAAAGTCGCCAATACCGGCTGGGGCGCGGGAACCGGCGCGGCGGTCGGCGCGGCCAGCGGCGCCCTGATCGGCGGCGATGCCAAAGGCGCCCTGATCGGCGCGGCGGCCGGCGCGGCCTTGGGTAGCGGCATCGGCTATTACATGGACCGTCAGGAAGCTCAGCTGCGCGCTCGTTTGGAAGGAACTGGCGTGCGGGTACAACGGCAAGGCGATAACCTCAAGCTGATCATGCCGGGCAATATCACCTTTGCCACCGACTCTTCGGATGTCAGCCCCAATTTTTATCCGGTCCTTGATTCGGTCGCGATGGTTCTCAACGAATTCGACAAAACCAGCATTGACGTTGCCGGTTTCACCGACTCCACAGGTAGCGACATGTACAATCAGGAGCTGTCCGAGCGACGCGCCAACAGCGTTGCGAGTTACTTGGTCCGTTCCGGGGTACGACACGGCCGCATTCAGGCCCGTGGCTTCGGCGAACGTTACCCGGTCGCATCGAATGACGACCCGATGGGACGCGCGCAAAACCGCCGCGTCGAAATCAGCATCCGTCCCAATTAATGTCCTAACGTAACTATCGCACAGGCGCTTACAATAAGCGCCTGTCACCAATTTTTTAAAACATCATCTTCAACGCCATAATAAACAGGATGGCGGAAAAATAACGCTTCAATTTTTGTGCGGGCAGTTTATGCGCAAGTTTTACCCCATATGGGGCCGTTAGCATGCTTAGCGCGGTGATGCCGATGAACGACGGCAAATAAACATAGCCGACACTCCCCATCGGCAGGGAAGTGTCTCCCCAGCCCAGCAAGGCATAACTGAAGGTTCCAGCGACGGCAATGGGCAAGCCGCAGGCGCTGGAAACAGCTACCGCATTTTTCATTTCCAACCGTTGTCCCAGCAAATAAGGAACGGTAATAGTCCCGCCACCGATGCCTAATAAACTCGACAACAGACCTATTACCCCCCCGGCGAAATAATCCAACCAGAATCCTTGTCGTTCCAAATTCAACACCGGTTTTCGCTGCAATGCCATATTAGTGCCGATAAACAGCAAATAGAGAATGAACAACCCGCGCAAGACGCCGCTACTGAGCAAATCGGCAAATAACGCCCCCATTACCGCGCCTACGATGATCCCCGGCACCAGGCGGAACACCCGTTGCCAGATCACGGCATGCTTACGTTGATGGGAAACAACCGTCACCGTGGCGGTTGGAATAATGGTCGCTAAGGAAGTCGCCACAGCCATGATCATGATCAAGTCGGGATCAAATCGATAGCCTTCAAATATCCAAGCCAATACCGGAACGATCAACAGACCGCCTCCCAGTCCGAACACCCCCGCCACGACTCCGGCGAACGCGCCCAAAACCAGGCTGAACAAAAAAATTTCCCACATGTCTTTTCTCTTCTGTCATATTATTCCTGCAACATCATGACTACTTTATACTACGCTGTTAGACAGTTGCAAAAACAAGCATTTCGGAGGCTATGAAAACATATTTAGTGGGCGGAGCGGTTCGCGATTATCTGTTAAACAGACCGGTCAAGGAAAAGGACTGGGTGGTCGTCGGCGAAACGCCCGAGTCGATGATCGCTCAGGGCTTCAAACCGGTCGGCAAGGATTTCCCGGTATTCCTGCATCCGCAATCCCATGACGAATACGCGCTGGCCCGCACCGAACGTAAAACGGCTCCCGGTTACAAGGGGTTCGCCGTTCACGCTTCTCCCGATGTCACCTTGGAAGAAGATTTGATCCGCCGCGATCTGACCATCAATGCCATGGCCATGGACGAGGATGGCGTCATCATCGACCCCTATCACGGCAGGCGCGATCTCGAGCAACGCATCTTCCGCCACATCTCTCCCGCCTTCAGCGAGGACCCGGTCAGGATTCTGCGCGTTGCCCGCTTCGCCGCTCGCTATGCCCATCTAGGCTTCACCTTAGCGCCGGAAACCCGCGACTTGATGGAGCTCATGGTGCGTAACGGCGAGGCCGAACACCTGGTCGCCGAGCGGGTCTGGGCCGAACTGCACAGAGCCCTGCTGGAGCCAACCCCTACCGCATTTTTTCGTACACTCAAGGAATGTATGGCGCTGGACTCGATCTTCCCCGAAATTGCGCGCCTGTTCGGCGTGCCGCAACCGGCGCAATACCACCCTGAAATCGATACCGGACTCCATACGATGATGGTCCTGGAGCAAGCCGCCCTGCTTTCCGACAAGGCCGAAGTGCGGCTAGCGGCCTTACTGCATGATTTGGGCAAAGGATTGACGCCAACCGAAGACTGGCCTTTCCACCATGCCCATGAAAAAAACGGTTTGCCGGTATTAGAACAGTTCTGCGAGCGGCTAAGAGTGCCCAAGCATTTCAAAACCTTAAGCCAACAGGTCATGCGTTACCACACGCACTGCCACCGCGTCACCGAACTACGCGCCAATACCTTGGTCGATGTGCTGCAGGCATTGAATGCATTCAAGCCCAAACATAATCTGGAGGATTTTTTACTGGCTTGCAAGGCCGATATGAGAGGTCGCAAGGGATTCGAGCATAAAGCCTATCCTCAGGCCAAGTATATGGCCGAGGCAGCTGCCGCAGCCGCCGCCGTTGATACGTCCGAGGCCGTAAAAAGCGGCTTGAAAGGAGCGCAAATTGGCGCGGCAATTAGAAACCTGCGCATTGCCGCGATCAAACGCTTTATTGCGCAACGGAAAACTAAATTGGAATAAAGGCGGTCGCCACCGCCTGAATCACATTCTTGATTTGTCTATGCGTTCTATCGGCCATGATTTGCGCCAGCATATCCTGGGCATTGATCATCTTGCCGAACAAACGTTCGAAGCTCAGATTGATATGTTCGCTATCGCCGGAACTCAACAAATACAGCTCTCCGCGACTATTTCGCTTGGTCCGTAACAACCATGACGCCAATTCGATATTGCGGGCGCTGTCGTAGAGCTTCTGGGCTTCCAGCATATTGTGCAAATAAAACGATCGATGGCCGTCATAGGAATCCAATACCATCGTCTCCAAACCGCCGACAAATGCCCTGACCCTGTCTCCCCGGTATGCTTCCTCGAATGCCAGACGGATACAATCGACACTTCGCTTACCCTCGATCTCCGGAAACGGATCTCCTGACAAAGCATCGACCGCGGCTTGCAAGGACTCGTAACCGCCTTTCTTCCATTCGGACGGATTACGCTTGTACAGCTTGACCGATAATTCCTTCAACGAATCGAGCACCTTCCGCTGATGGGTTTCCGATACCAGGTCGATGTCGTTTTTAACCACCGATGACATCTCAAAATCCCGTCCTTTGACATTTTTACTGGTTGAGCAAGCGCTGACTGAAACCATGACCAGGACGACCGCTATCGTCGGCAATGCGTTAAGGAACCGAATTTTCATTGGTATTTACTCTACAATGCATTGAAAAAAAACTACAACAAAATTATAGTTAAACTCCTTTATTTTAGTTAATGATTCAAGAAGAATGCCATCATTTGATATCGTATCCGAATTCGACTGTCATGAAGTCACCAACGCTGTCGATCAAGCCAACAGGGAAGTATCCACCCGTTTCGACTTTAAAGGGTCGAACGCGACCTTCGAGCAACAGGAAGACAGTATCGTCATGAAGGCAGAATCGGGCTTTCAGCTCCAGCAAATGCTGCCGATTCTGTATTCCAAAATGACCAAGCGCGGCATCGACATCGGCTGTTTGGAGAGCGGCGATCCGCAAACCAGCGGCAAAACCGCCCAGCAGAGCATTACGCTCAAGCAAGGACTGGACAGCACCCTCTCGAAAAAAATCGTCAAGTTGATTAAAGACAAGAAGATGAAAGTCCAGGCGGCCATTCAAGGCGATAAGGTGCGCGTCACCGGCAAAAAAAGAGACGATCTACAGCAAGTCATCCAAATGCTACGGGAAGAAGACCTCGGCCAGCCTTTGCAATTCAATAACTTTCGCGATTGAACGGCATGGGGCCGCTTAGGCCCCACTACTCCACTTGCCGGTATTTTTCCACAGATAATAGGCTGCGATCGCCATGGACAGCCAGACAGTCACCAACGGCCCCACCACGCCATCGTAGCTACTCACCAGATACAGATAATCCGACTGCTGGTTCGTGTCGAAAAAATCCTTGCTGACCTTGATTTGCCAAACCCAACCGGCATGGCAGCCAACGCAGATACCGAGGCTGTTTTCGAATTCCGTTCTGATGACGGCCAAAAACACGCCGACCACCCATAATGCCAGCAACGCGGACAGAATTTCCGGATTTACCCAATTGACGAATGCTTCACCCAGCAAACGAAAACCGCTGGTTATAGTCAATTCATCATAAGGAACATCGGTTTTGCTTTTCAGGAAATGCAGCGCGGCATAATAGAACGAACTGAGCAAAATGGCCGCCAGCAAATACATTTTGCGCCGAAAAGCCGCCAACAAGATGCCACGAAACAAAGGCTCTTCGACGAAAGAAATCAGCAACGCCAGCAACAAGGCGACCGTGATTTTTTTTATCCCTTTCATCACGGTCCACTCCCTGCCGACATCGAACACATGGATATCGAGACCGTACAAAACCAACAATACGGGCAACAAGGTCACGATACCGAGCAGCACTCCCAGCCCCATTTGCCGGATAAATTGCCTACGCGGCGCGAAACCCAAGTCCGACCAGGATAACTGCAACCATTTTCTTAGCGGAAAAATACTCAACACCAACAGTACTTGCGTTCCCTTGCTTATCACTTTGCGTAATTCAACCACGTCGCCCGTAAGCAGCAAGACAAAATATCCCAACACACAGGCCAGCGAAGCCAGTGCAACCAGCAGCAGCAAAGGCAGCAAGGAATAAGCCAGCTGTCTCATCGGATAAAATCTCCCCATAAAGTTTGTACCGCGGTCACGGCCGCCAGCACGGCCGTTTCGGTCCGCATGATGCGCGGCCCCATCCTTACCGGCTTAAACCCAGCGGCCTTGGCATCCTCTCGCTCTTGTTCTGTGAACCCGCCTTCCGGGCCGGACAACAGCGTCACGCAACCATTGCTGCCGGGTTGTAAATTCGCCAGTGACTGTTCTGCGTAAGGATCCAGGAATAATTTGAGGCCTTGTTGCGCCGGCGCCCAGGAAGCCAACGCCTCGATCCCGGGCATCTCCGCCAGAACGGTCCGTCCCGATTGTTCCGCCGCATGCCGGACGATATGCCGCCAATGCTGTAACCGCAGCCGTTTTTTTTCTTCATCCCTGAATTTGATCACGCACCGTTCAGTCAACAACGGCGTGATTCGCGCTACGCCCAATTCAACGGCTTTTTGCACGGCCCAATCCATGCGATCGCCGCGAGAAATACTCAAACCCAGCGAGACACTCAGACTGGACTCCACACTGCGATCGTTGTATTGCTCTACTTCGACGACCACCTCTTTTTTACTGACCAGCGCTAAACGGCCATAAAATTCACCGCCATGGCCGTTGAACAAAACGATTTGCTGTCCTTTTTTCAGGCGCAACACCGTGCGCACATAATGCGCTTCGTCATCGCTTAGATCGATCGATACACCTGGCGTCAATGCCTGGCTGACATGTAATCTGGAAACTCGCATAGGATAAAACTTAATGGATGCCTTCGACTCTTCTGCAATAAAAAAGGAGCACGAAGCTCCTTTTTTACAAGCCGAATGGCAATAATTGCATCAATAACGGTAATGATCCGGCTTATAAGGTCCTTCAACCGGGACGTTTAGATAATCAGACTGTTCCTGGGTCAGTTCTGTCAATTTCACACCCAGTTGCATCAAGTGGGAACGAGCCACCTTTTCATCCAGTATTTTCGGCAGTACATAGACCTTGTTTTCGTATTTATCGGCGTTATTCCACAGCTCGATCTGCGCCAACACCTGGTTACAGAAGGAGTTGGACATGACGAAGCTGGGATGGCCAGTAGCGCAGCCCAAATTGACCAAACGGCCTTCCGCCAGCACGATCAATCTCTTGCCGTCCGGGAAAATGACGTGATCGACCTGAGGCTTGATGTTTTCCCAAGCGTATTGGCGCAGTGCGGCGATCTCGATTTCGGAATCGAAGTGACCGATATTACAGACGATAGCCTGATCCTTCATCGCCTTCATGTGCTCGTGGGTGATGACCTTGCAGTTACCGGTCGCGGTCACGAAGATATTGGCGACAGGAGCCGCTTCATCCATCGTCACGACGCGGTAGCCCTCCATCGCCGCCTGCAAGGCGCAGATCGGATCGATTTCGGTAATCCAAACCGTCGCTCCCAGGCCACGCAAGGATTGCGCACAGCCTTTACCGACATCGCCATAACCGCAAACCACGGCGATCTTTCCGGCCACCATGACATCGGTGGCCCGCTTGATGCCGTCGACCAACGATTCACGACAACCATACAAATTGTCGAACTTGGATTTGGTCACGGAATCGTTGACATTGAACGCCGGCACTTTCAACGTACCTTTCTTGACCATATCGTACAAACGCAACACGCCGGTCGTCGTTTCTTCCGACAAACCTATGACGTCGCCCATCAATTCCGGAAATTTTTCGTGCATCATCAGCGTCAAGTCGCCGCCGTCGTCCAGAATCATATTCGGACGCCAACCATCGGGACCGAGGATGGTTTGTTCGATACACCATTCCGCTTCCGCTTCGGTTTCGCCTTTCCAGGCGAACACCGGAATACCGGCGGCCGCCATCGCCGCCGCGGCGTGATCCTGGGTGGAGAAAATATTGCAGGACGACCATCTGACTTCCGCGCCCAACGCCGTCAACGTTTCGATCAACACCGCCGTTTGAATGGTCATGTGCAAACAACCGGCAATGCGGGCGCCTTTCAGCGGTTGTTGCGCGCCGTATTCTTCACGCAACGCCATCAAACCCGGCATTTCCGTTTCGGCGATACTGATTTCCTTACGGCCCCATTCCGCCAGACTGATGTCGGCGACTTTATAATCTTCTACACTCATCTTTCTATCCTATCTTGTTACAGGCCGACCCAATCTTTGATGGCTTCGACTTTATCGGTTTTTTCCCAGCTAAAGGAAGCTTCGGTGCGGCCGAAATGACCGTAAGCCGCGGTCGGCCGATAAATCGGCTTCAACAGACCCAGCTGGGCGATCAAGCCTTTCGGTCTCAGATCGAAATGCTCTTTGATGATTTCCACCAGCTTGTCCTCGCCGACTTTGCCGGTACCGAACGTTTCGACACTGATCGAAGTCGGCTCGGCCACGCCGATCGCATAGGAAACCTGAATTTCGCAACGCTCCGCCAAACCGGCGGCGACGATATTTTTCGCCACATATCTAGCCATATATGCCGCCGAACGGTCCACTTTGGAAGGGTCCTTACCGGAGAACGCGCCCCCTCCGTGTCTGGCCATACCGCCGTAAGTATCGACGATGATTTTACGACCGGTCAAACCGCAGTCGCCGACCGGACCGCCGATAATAAATTGACCGGTGGGATTTATGAAGAATTTGGTATCGGCATGCAGCCATTCTTTCGGCAGAGTCGGCAAAATGATTTCATCCATCACCGCCTCTTCCAGCAATTTGCCGCCGATTTCCGGCGAATGCTGTGTCGACAGAACCACCGCGTCGATGGCGACCGGTTTGTTGTCTTCGTAACGGAACGTGATTTGGCTCTTGGCGTCGGGACGCAACCACGGCAACGTGCCGTTTTTACGAATTTGCGCCTGACGTTCGACCAATCTGTGCGAGTAAGTAATTGGAGCCGGCATGAACACATCGGTTTCGTTGGAGGCATAACCGAACATCAAGCCTTGGTCTCCAGCGCCCTGCTCATGATCTTCGCTGTCATCGACACCCATCGCGATATCGGGAGACTGCTTGCCAATTGCGTTCAATACCGCGCATGTTTTGCCGTCGAAACCGATCTCGCCATGATCGTAACCAATCTCGCAGACGACCTTGCGCACCAATTCCTCGGTATCGACCCAGGCTTCGGTAGTAATTTCGCCGGCCAAAATAACCATACCTGTCTTGACCATCGTCTCACAGGCCACGCGCGATTTCGGGTCTTGCGCCAACAATGCATCTACCACCGCATCGGAAACCTGGTCCGCGACTTTGTCCGGGTGTCCCTCGGAGACCGATTCCGATGTAAATATAAAATTATTACTCACTGTGATTTCCTCATGACTAAATCTAACAGATATGTAAAAGGCCGCATTCGCGGCCTTTTAAAAGTGGTGGGCCCTCCCAGGCTCGAACTGGGGACCTGCCGATTATGAGTCGGATGCTCTAACCAACTGAGCTAAAGGCCCTTATACTGACGAAATGACCTCGGCTGCGTCAATCATTATCAAGGAAACATCGCAATTGCTCGGATCGCGACGGATGCCTTAATTTTCTCAACGCCTTGGCCTCGATCTGACGGATCCGTTCCCGGGTCACATCAAATTGTTTGCCTACTTCTTCCAAGGTATGGTCGGTGTTCATGTTGATCCCGAAGCGCATACGCAATACCTTGGCTTCGCGCGCGGTCAATCCGGCCAAAACATTTTGCGTGGACTCGCGCAAGCCTGCGATTGTAGCAGATTCTACCGGAGATAACACCTTCGCATCCTCAATAAAATCGCCCAGATGGGAATCTTCGTCATCACCGATCGGCGTTTCCATCGAAATCGGCTCTTTGGCGATCTTCAATACCTTACGCACCTTATCTTCCGGCATATCCATACGTTCCGCCAATTCCTCGGGCGTCGCCTCCCGTCCCATTTCCTGGAGGATTTGGCGAGACACACGATTCAACTTATTAATGGTTTCGATCATGTGCACCGGAATGCGGATCGTTCTGGCTTGGTCTGCGATCGAACGGGTGATGGCCTGCCTGATCCACCAGGTGGCATAGGTGGAAAATTTATAGCCGCGGCGGTATTCGAATTTATCGACCGCCTTCATCAAGCCGATATTGCCCTCCTGAATCAAATCCAGAAACTGCAAACCGCGATTAGTGTATTTCTTAGCAATCGAAATCACCAGCCTCAGATTCGCCTCGATCATCTCTTTTTTCGCGCGACGCGCCTTGGCTTCGCCGATCGAAATGCGCCGGTTGATATCTTTCAGAGCGGCAATAGTCAAACCATATTTATCCTCAATCTCGGCCAGTTCGCTTTGCGCATTTCTGATGCCTTCTTCATGCTCCCGCAACACTTGCGCGTACTTATGCCCATCTCCAAGATATTGATCCAACCATTTGGAACTCGCTTCATTTTGCGTAAAGGAATTAATAAATTCCTTCTTCGACATTTTCGCCTTTTTGACGCAGATATCGAGAATAAATTTCTCTCTTTCTCTGATCATCGCAGTCACTATGGCCGCCGCATTGACCATTTTCTTCAGGTACTGCGGGGTCCATTTGAACTCGGCGAAACATTGCGCCATTTCGTCAAAAAGTTGCTCGGTCTTCTTATGGTCATAACCGTTCTTCCGGATCGATTCTTGGACTTGCTCGTAGACAGTCCTTAGCTTATCGACCTTCTCCTTAACCTCGTCATAATCCAACACCTTGCTATCGTCATCGTCGTCGCCCGAATCCGCGTCGTTATTAACATCCTCGGGTTCGGACAAGTCTGCGAAACCTGTCAGCATGTCATTCAATCTGACGCTGGAATCCTCTTCCAGAACTTCGTCAAAGGAACTTAAAAACGAGTCGATGATAAAACCCGAACGCGACAAACCCTCGATAATTTGCTGCTGTCCGTTCTCGATACGCTTGGCTATCTTTAGTTCCTCATCCCTCGTCAAAAGCTCCACCGAACCCATTTCCCGCATGTACATGCGCACCGGATCGGTGGTTCGGCCGAATTCGCTATCCACCGATGCCAAGGCGGCAACTTCCTCTACATCTTCATCGTCATCAGTACTGACTGCAGCATCCGAGCTAATCAAAGAATCGTCATCATCAGGCGCGACTTCATAAACCTGAATCCCCATATCATTAATCATGCCGATAATATCTTCGATCTGATCGGGATCGACGATATCGCTAGGCAAATGATCGTTTACCTCCGCATAAGTCAGGTACCCTTGATGTTTACCCTTAGCGATCAATTGTTTAAGTTGGGATTGCTGTTGTTCTTGATTCATTCTACACTCACAAAATACCTTCGGCAGCTAACGCTACCGAACAGGAAATTATAGCACCAAATCACAAATTTATTTAAGCGCTCTTATTGCTTAATAGTTTTAGCAACACTTCATTTTCCCCCGCCGTCAATCCTTCTTTAGTCTTTTTATCCCACAAATAGTCTATATAGTGTTCGCGCCCTTGTTTTTCAACCCGAGCAAACGCTCCTTCAAACTCCGCATTCTCGTCGAATTGAACGACGCCCTCGGGCTTGACTACCAAGTTCGCCAACACTCGCACTTCCTTTTCCCATTGCCTCCCTCTATAAAATTCGAGCAAAATAGCTGTATTGCCTGGCTGTTCGACCTCAATCGTGCGCAAAATATCCAATAACAGCTCTTTACCTGAAAACCGCAACAAATCCCAATCAGGTTGCAAATCCCCCAACACCTCGGCCAAACGGGGATTTTGCAACAGCAATGCAATAACCACCCTTAGCGGTGTCAATTTGAAACTTTCCCCCCGCTTTACCTTAGCCGCATTCGGGGTAAGTTTAGACTGATTCTGCAATTCATCCAGTCCACTTCCGCCCGACAATTCCCGTAAGCGAACAAACATCAAATCTTTGAAAAAGCCTTCTGGCATTTGCTCCAGGTAAGGCTTTGCTTCTTTTAACAAGCGCGCCTTAGCTTCTACGCTGTTCAACATCCGACCTTCCGTCAGATGCGCAAAGAAGTAATCCGACAAAGGCAGAGCCGCATCGATTCTCGCCGCAACACCGTCAACACCTTCCTCTCGAACTAGCGAATCCGGGTCCTGTCCTTGCGGCAACAACATGACCTTGACCTGTCGCCCATCGCGCAAGCTTGGAAAGGCCGCCTCCACCGCCCTCCAAGCAGCCTGTCTCCCGGCATTGTCGCCATCGAAACAAAGCACCACTTCGGAACTGAAACGAAATAACAGATCCAGATGACTTCTGGAGGTTGCGGTCCCCAAGGTCGCGACAGCGTAATCGATACCAAACTGCGCCAGAGCAATCACGTCCATATAGCCTTCGACCACCAGTATGCGCCGAGGCCGGCTGTTTTTTTCCAATAACTCATAAAGCCCGTAGACCTCGCGGCCCTTGGAAAATACCGCGGTTTCCGGTGAGTTGATATACTTGGGCAGCGAGTCATCCAAAACCCTGCCGCCGAAACCAATCACTCGCTTTCGTTTATCGCGAATCGGAAACATTAAACGGCCGCGAAACCGGTCATAGACCCTACCGGCATCATTACTGGCAAGCAGCCCGGCCTCCATCAACAGCTTCCGGTCAAACCGGCCCACCAAGGCATCCCAGCCTTCCGGTGCATACCCCAGAGCGTAATGCTTGGCGATTTCGCCACTTACCCCGCGTCCTTTCAAATAAGCCACCGCGATCTTGCAACCGCTCGCACGCAATTGTTCTTGATAAAAAGCGGCCACTCGAGCCAACAAGTCATAAATGGCTGATGCATTTTTACCGACAGCCTCGGCAGTATAAGCCCTGGTCTCTCGAGGCACCTCGATACCGACGAACGAAGCCAAATCCTCGACTGCCTCGACGAAATCAAGATGGTTGTAATCCATCAGAAAATTGATGGCATCACCACCCGCGCCACAACCAAAACAATGATAAAGTTGCTTTTTACGACTGACGGAAAAACTAGGCGTTTTTTCGTTGTGGAAAGGACAGCGGGCAACAAAATTGCTGCCGGACTTTTTTAAAGGAACATGCGAATCGATCAGGTCTACTATATCGACCCGCACCAGGAGATCTTTTATGAATTCACGAGGAATGCTGCCGGACATTACACCGGACAATCAAAGATTTAAGCGGATAACGCGGCCTTGATCTTGCCACTCACCACCGACATATCGGCACGGCCTTGCATTTGCGGCTTCAGCAATCCCATTACCTTGCCCATTTCTTTGATCGATTCGGCGCCGGATTCCGCTATGGCCTGCGCGACCATTGCATCGATTTCTTCATCGCTCAACGCTTGCGGCAGAAAATCTTCGATAACCGAAATTTCCTTCTCCTCCACACTCGCCAAATCATCACGACCGGCTTCGCGATATTGCCTGATCGACTCGCGGCGTTGTTTGCGCATCTTATCCATCACAGCAATCACGCCGTCGTTATCAAGCTCGACCCGCTCATCAATCTCGATCTGCTTGATCGCCGCCATGATCATGCGAATCACGCCCAATCTGCCTTTATCGCCCCCCTTCATGGAGGCCTTCATATCATCCTTGATACGGTCTTTTAATGATTCCATAGCGCGCAAACCAACAATTATACTTGGGGACGACCACGACGCAGATTCTTCAACGCATAACGCTCACGCGCCAATTTTTTCAGATGACGCTTGACCGCTGCGGCACCTTTGCGTTTACGTTCCGCCGTTGGTTTTTCATAAAATTCACGGCGACGAACTTCCGACAATACACCCGCTTTTTCGCACGCGCGCTTGAAACGACGAATTGCGATATCAAATGGTTCGTTTTCTTTTACTTTTACTGCTGGCATTATTAATAATCCGATTTATGTTAATATTTTTAAGTTCGTTGAGAGACAAACCCAACAGAGAACTCGCAATTATACCCGTCAAAATTATTTTATTCAAACTCAATGTACATTTTAGGTATCGAAACCTCCTGCGACGAAACCGGCGTCGCCGTCTATCATTCCGAGCGCGGCCTGATTGCTCATTCCTTATATAGCCAAGTGTTGATGCACAGCGAATACGGCGGCGTCGTGCCAGAACTGGCATCGCGCGACCATATCCGCAAACTGGTTCCGCTAATCAAGCAATGCTTGAGCGACGGCCAAGTCAAAACGACCGACATCGCCGGCATCGCCTACACCGCGGGCCCCGGCCTAATGGGCGCCCTGCTGGTCGGCGCCGCCACCGCCCGCAGTCTGGCCTGGACCTGGAGGGTTCCGGCGATTGCCGTACACCACATGGAAGGCCATCTTTTGGCGCCGATGCTGGAACCCAATCCGCCACGCTACCCGTTTGTCGCCCTGTTGATATCCGGCGGCCATACTATGCTGGTCCAAGTCGAAAACATCGGCCGCTATACCTTGCTCGGCGAATCACTAGACGATGCCGCCGGCGAAGCGTTCGATAAAACGGCAAAAATGCTGGAATTGGGCTATCCCGGCGGCCCGAAACTGGCCGAACTTGCCAAGCGCGGCAAGGAACGTTTCGATTTTCCGCGCCCCATGACCGACCGGCCAGGCTTGGATTTCAGTTTTAGCGGCTTGAAAACATTCACCCTTAATACCTTGAACAATACCGACAAAACCGATCAAGACAAGGCCGATATCGCTTATGCCTTCCAGAAGGCAACGGCCGAAACCCTGACCATCAAATGCAAACGCGCCATCCGGCAAACCGGCCTGAAAACGCTGGTTATCGCCGGCGGCGTCAGCGCCAACCAAGCGATCCGCGCCCATCTGCAAGAAATGGCGCGGCAACAAAAGGTGCAATTGTATTTTCCGAGACTGGATTTCTGCACCGACAACGGCGCGATGATTGCCTATGCCGGCTGCCAACGCCTGCTGGCCGGACAACAAGAAGACCTACAAATTTTCGCCCGGCCACGCTGGCCCATAGAAGAGTTGCTGAGCGTTTAACCCTGCTAAAACCAGTTAACGCTCTTCTCCCGCCAGCAAGCGTTGAATATTGGCGCGATGCCGCCACAACAAAATCGTCGAAATCAACACGAAGGTAATGACCAGGTTGGCATCGCCGACAATCAACCAAACATATACCGGCGTCAAGGTAGCGGCAATCAAAGCCGCCAACGAGGAAATACCGCCGATTTTATAGACGATGAACCAGGTGCCCGACACGACAATCCCCAACAGCCAGGTAACACCCAGCGTGACCCCGAACGACGTCGCCACCCCTTTGCCACCTTTAAAGCCAAAAAACAGCGGATACAAATGGCCTAAAAAAGCGGCGAACACGACACAGGACAATACCAAACTATCCGCCCCCATCGCCTTTGCCACCAATACGGGAACCAGCCCCTTCAAGGCATCGCCCAACAATGTGATCGCGGCCGCCTTTTTTCCGCCGATGCGCATAACATTGGTGGCGCCAGGATTTCCCGACCCTTGATTTCTCGGATCTTCCAGCCCCATCAACCGACAAACGATAATCGCGCTAGACACCGAACCAAACAAATAGGCCGCCGGCACAAGCAACCACTCAATCATATTCAATACCCTCCAAAAACTTGTCTCCCAGCGGCGTTTCCCCGATACTGGTAATTCTTTAACGCAATATAATAACCGGAAAACACCAATGGACATCATCTTTTTGGGCGGCCTCGAAATCGACACCGTCATCGGCATCTATGACTGGGAAAGAGAGATCAAACAAACCATTGTGCTGGACATCGAAATGGCCTACGATATCAGTAAAGCTGCGGAAACCGATGACATTGCCCACACCCTGGACTATAAAGCCGTGACCGAAAGAGTGGTCGAATTTGTCGAACAAAGCGAATTTTTTCTGGTCGAAAAATTGATTGAGGAAATTGCCGCCATGCTGCGGCAAGAATTCAACATCCCCTGGATCAGGATCGTGTTGAACAAAAAAGGGGCGATCACCCGAGCCAAGGATGTCGGCATCATTATCGAGCGAGGTGAAAAAAAGCCATGACGACGGGCTATATCAGTATCGGCAGCAATATCGATAAGGAACACAACATTCCCTCCAGCCTCGATGCACTGAACAAACATTTCGGCAAACTGGTCATATCCAGTATTTACGAAACTGAACCGGTCGGCTTCAGCGGCGAAAACTTTCATAACTTGGTGGTCAAGTTTGAATCGGCATTGGAAGCCAAACAAGTCGGCAAGATATTGCGCCAAATTGAACTGGACCATGGCCGCACCCGCGATTCACAAAAATTTTCCGCCCGCACCCTCGATCTTGACCTGATCCTTTACGGAGACCAGATTATCAACGAAGGCCGTCTGCGGGTACCGCGCGACGAAATCGAACGCTACGCCTTTGTCCTGGAACCCTTGGCCGAGATCGCCGGCGATCAATTGCACCCAATCACCGGAAAAAGTTATCGGCAAATGTGGGACGAATACGACAAAACCGGCTTGCACCAGAAAAAAATCGCTCCCGCCCGACAATCAGCAGAATAAGCTTCTGCCGCCGTCCACCGCCAGAATCTGCCCGGTCACGTAATCCGCTTCGTTGATCAAAAAACGCAACGCCCGGGCAATATCCATCGGCTCTCCGCAACGCCGCAGAGTCACCCGCTGCAAAATCTCGTCCTTCATTTCCTGGCCCATATCGTCTTCCGGCCACAATATCGCGCCCGGCGCGATGCCGTTGACTCTGACTTCCGGCCCCAACTCCTTGGCCAACGAACGGGTCATCGCCGCCAGGCCGGCCTTTGCAATACTGTAGACCGGGTAACTTTTGAGCCCTCTTTCGGCATGAATATCGATGATATTGACGACACAGCCCTGCCTTTGCCGCAGCGACGGCACTAATGCCTGCGCCAGGAAAAAAGGCGCTTTCAGGTTACTGCCCAGCAGCACCTCCCAATCCCGCTCGGCCACCTCCTCGATCTCGGTCGGATAAAAGGTCGACGCATTATTGACCAACACGTCGATACCACCCCATGCCGCCTTCGCCTGCTCGGCCAGCCCCCATAATTCATCCATGTTTATTAAATCGGCCTGGACGGCGATAGCCGAACCGGCCCGCCGTTGATTTAATTCGTCGCGAAGCGACTCCGCCTCAGCGATGGAGGATCTATAATGTAAACAAATATTAAAACCCTCGGCATGCAGCAGGCGCGCACAAGCCGCCCCTATTCTTCTGGCGGCGCCGGTAATCAGCACATTTTTAACCATGGGAGCCTCATGAAATCACTCGTTATCGTTGCCATTATCATGCTATTGGGCGGCTGCGAACAACAGCCCCGCTTGAACAAACTGCCGGATGACGCCGTCATCCTGGCATTCGGCGACAGCTTAACCTACGGCACCGGCGTCAATAAGGAACAAAGCTATCCGACAATCCTAAGCCAACTCACAGACCGGCAGGTGATTAACGCCGGCATCCCCGGAGAAATCAGCGGAGACGGCCTGACCCGACTACCCGAATTATTGGACGAATACCAACCCGAATTGTTAATCCTGATTCATGGCGGCAATGATTTCATCAGGCGCCTGCCGACCCAACAAACCGCCGACAATATCCGGCAAATGATCGCCGCAGCCCGGCAACGCAATATCGACGTGATATTGCTGGGCGTGCCGCAGCCGGGATTGCTGTTGATGAGCAGCGCGGAATTGTATGGGCGGATCAGCGATTCGCTACAAATCGCCAACGACCTGGAAACTCTGCCGGAAATTTTGGCCACTCCGTCGCTGAAATCGGACCTGGTCCACCCCAATGCCCAGGGTTACCGACTGTTGGCGGAGAATATTTCTTCGCTATTGCAGGAGCGCGGCGCGATTTAACCCACCGCCTCTTCGTCTTCGGACTTACGAACAAAAAAACGCGAGAACAGCAGACCGGATTCGAACAATAGCCAAATGGGCACCGCTAAGAGGGTTTGAGAAATCGCATCCGGGGGCGTCAGGAACATACCGACGATGAAGGCCCCGACGATTACATAGGGCCGTTTTTCGGCCAGGTTTTTGGGCGTCGTCAAACCGGTCCAAACCAGCAGAATCGTAAAAATGGGCACTTCGAACGCCAAGCCGAAGGCAAAAAACAACGTCAGGACAAAATCCAGATACTTGGCGATATCTGTCATCACCGCGACGCCGCTAGGCGCGGCCGCCGTCAAGAAACCGAACACCAACGGAAAAACGACAAAATAGGCGAAGGCGATGCCCAAATAAAACAAAAGCGTGCTGCCGACCAATAGCGGCAAAATCAAACGCTTTTCATGCCGATACAGGCCGGGCGCGACGAAAGCCCATAACTGGTAGAGTATCACCGGCATCGACGCAAAAACCGAGGCCACCAACGCCAACTTAAACGGCGTAAAAAAAGGCGAGGCAACATCGATCGCGATCATCGTGCTGTTTTCCGGCAGGAACCTGAGCAACGGTTCAGACAGGTAAGCGTAAATTTCATTAGCGAACGGCGCCGCCGCCAGAAAGACGACCAAAACGAACAACACGACGCGCAACAAACGGTTCCGCAATTCAACCAAATGACTGATAAAGGGCTGCTCCTCGCCCGGCTCTGCTTCGAATTGACTCATACCTAGCCAAGCCTTATCATCGAAATCTGTAAGATATTGATATATAATAAATAAATCATTTTATGGCACTACAAGCAAAGGAAAGCGGCATGATTTTTAATGTATATTAATCAATGGGTGAAGACTTATGGCACTACATTGAAAAGCTAGGCTAGTCTATTTTATTGTTTTCCCGCGTAATCGCGGAGGTCGAATGCTTCACGTCCTTGATCGCTTCCTCCCCCTCCTCAATTACCTTGTGAATTTCTTCCAGCGCAGACTGCTCCTTGAGGATCTGCCGCATTTCCTCGGCTTGCAGCTCTTCCTTGATCTCGGCTTTAACCGCCGCCACCATATTACGGGTCTTGCCTACCCAATACCCGGCGATGCGGGCCGCCTTGGGCAATCGCTCCGGCCCTATCACCAACAAACTGATCAAGCCGACCAGACAAAGCTCCCAAAAGCCGATATCGAACATAGCCGTTTACGCTTTATCCTTTTCCTTGGAAGTCACCTCGCCTTCCAAGGTTTCGCCTTCTTTGTCGGCAATGGTTTTATTGTCTTCGGAGCCTTCCTTGACCGCCGCTTTGAATCCTTTGATCGCGCCGCCCAAATCGGCACCGAGGTTTTTTAATCGCTTGGTGCCGAACAAGACGATGACAATCAACAATATGATTAATAACTGAGTTACACTAACGCCCATTTGAATCTCCCGGTTGTTATTTGTTACGTTGGGCCTTTTCCTCCAAACCCGACAAACCGAAGCGACGTTGCAATTCCCGCAATACGTCATCCGGACCCAAACCCTGATTCGCCAACATCACCATGCTGTGAAACCAGAGATCGGCCGTTTCGTAAATGATCTGGTCCTTATCGCCGCCTTTCGCCGCGATCACCGTTTCGGTGGCTTCCTCGCCCACTTTTTTCAAGATATGGTCCAACCCTTTCGCATAAAGGCTGGCGACATAGGATTTATCCGCCGATTCCTGTTTACGCTGCTCCAAGACTTGGGCCAGTTGCTGTAATATTTCGCTCATCTATCATCCTAATTTCATCGAACAGGTCGCACCCTTTTTACGATCGGTGCTACCGCCCATTGCCTGACACTATTATTTTAGCGTCGATCAGTCTAGGCATTATACATGACTTGCATTGAGACAGGATGAAGAGAAAATACCGGTCCGCTGCTATCGATGAAGACAACGAATCGACGATTTTGTTCATCGTTTGGCGGGCGGGAGCATCAAACGGTTAGAGAAGCAAGGACAGGGAGAAAATAGACGCTTGCGAGGCAATTCGACAGCAACGTCAAATCGCCTCGGTCTTGTATTTTGATCAAGTAATCACGTCAGGAGCGGTTCTGCCCGTGCGTTTTTTGACTTCGCTCAATTGTTCGGCGATATCGATCAAATCACTAAGCGCATCCTGAGCATCCTGATCGTGTTTACTGGCATCGGGTTCGTATTTTTCCAGATAGATTCTCAACGTGGCGCCGACCGTGCCGGTACCGGAGAGGCGGAAGACGATGCGCGAACCGTTGGTAAATCCGATGCGTAACCCCTGATTATGGCTGACGCTGTGGTCGACCGGATCGGTATAGCTGAATTCATCGGCATATTGCACGGTATAATCGCCGAACGACTGCTTGGCCAAACCGGCGAGTTGGCCGCGCAAATGATCGAAGATGCCATTGGCGATATCCGTTTCCACCGCTTCGTAATCATGGCGGCAATAAATGTCGCGACCGTATTTTTGCCAGTGCTCCTCAACGATGTCGGCAACCGATTGGCGTCTGCGGGCAATCATATTCAGCCAAAACAATACCGCCCATAAGCCGTCTTTTTCGCGCACGTGGTCGGAACCGGTGCCGAAGCTTTCTTCGCCGCACAAGGTAATCTGGCCGTCATCCAACAGATTACCGAAATATTTCCAACCGGTCGGCGTTTCGAAACAAGGCAACCCTTCGGCCTTGGCTACGCGGTCCACCGCCTGGCTAGTCGGCATGGAACGGGCGACGCCGCTGATGCCCTTGCGGTAAGCCGGGATCAGCCGGGCATTGGCCGCCATGATGGCCAAACTATCACTGGGCGTCACGAACACGTTTGCGCCCATGATCATATTGCGGTCGCCATCGCCATCGGACGCCGCGCCGAACGTCGGCGCCTGATCGGAAAACATGATTTCGGTCAGTTCCTTGGCATGCGCCATGTTAGGATCGGGGTGGCCGCCGCCGAAATCCTCCAACGGGGTAGCGTTAAACACCGAACCCGACGGCGCGCCTAAAACGTCTTCCAGAATATGTTTGGCGTAAGGGCCGGTAATGGCATGCATGGCATCGAAGCGCAACGTCAGATAACCCGAGCCGATGCTTTGCTTGAGCAAATCGAAATCGAAGATTTTCGCCATCAGTTCGGCGTAATCGGCCACCGGATCGATAATGGTGATTTTCAGACCGTCGACCTGCCGTTCACCGATCGTGTCGAGATCGATATCGTCGACTCGCGCAATCCGGTATTCGCCGATTGTCTTGGTATTTTCGAATAATGCGTTGGTGAATTTTTCCGGCGCCGGCCCGCCATTGCTGACATTGTATTTGATACCGAAGTCCTCGTTCGGCCCGCCCGGATTATGGCTGGCCGACAACACGATGCCGCCGAATGCCTCATATTTGCGGATGATATTGGAAGCCGCTGGGGTCGATAATAAGCCGCCTTGACCGATGATCAACTCGCCGAAACCGTTCGCGGCAACGATCTTGATAATGGTCTGAATCGCTTGGCGGTTGAAATAACGGCCATCGCCGCCCAGCACCAACGTCTTGCCTTGAATGTCGTCGAGTGAATTGAATATCGATTGAACGAAATTTTCCAGATAATTTTTTTGTTGAAAGACGGTGACTTTTTTTCTGAGACCGGAAGTGCCGGGTTTCTGGTCCTCATAGGGAGTGGTTTTTATTGTTTCTACTTGCATGCTCCATCCTAAATGCGACAATTAACGGTAGCTGTAAAGTACACCAAATTTTTAACGATTTGTAGAGTTTTATGTTGGGAAAAGGGTTGTTGGCGGGGATTTTATTAGGTGTTTTATTTTCATCGAACTCTTGGGCGGAGGACATTTGGATACTGGTGGACACGCAAAAATTACAGCTACAGGTCAAACAAGGAAATAAAACGCTAAAAGTTTTCGATAATATCGCCATCGGTCGCAATGGCTCCGGCTTCAAAACCCACGTCGGCGATGATGTTACGCCGTTAGGAAAATTCCGGATTGCCTGGATCAACAACAAGAGTCCTTATTACCGTTTTTTTGGCTTCAACTACCCTAACAGGCATAATGCCGAGGAAGGCCTGGCCTGGGGATTGATCACTCGCCCCACTTACGAAAAAATCCTGGCGGCGCATGAGTCGGGAAAGACGCCGCCGCAAAACACCGTATTAGGTGGACAAATCGGGATTCATGGGTTAGGCGAAGCGGATAAACAAATACATAAATTGATGAATTGGACCCATGGCTGCATCGCGTTGACGAATGAACAAATAGACCGCTTGAGCCGATACTTAAAGAAGGGAACGAGGGTGGAAATAAAATAATACTGGAAACTGTCCAAAAAACAGGGCAGAATTTAAGTGGGATTTAAACTTTGGTTTATATTATAAATTTCATTTCTGATAAAAATAAGGAAGATAACATGTTGAAAGCCGTAAAATTAGCAGCGATCTTCGCAGTGGCAGGCCTGATGACTGGTTGTGCCAGCACCTCCGATATCGACAACCTGCAATCGCAAATCGATACATTGAAATCACAAATTTCTTCCGCGTCATCCGATGCGGCCAGCGCGCAAGCTGCGGCTGCCGAAGCGGCGGCTAAAGCTGCGGCAGCGGAAGCGGCCGCTAACCGCGCAGCGCAATACGCCCAGGAGACCAACACTAAACTGGACCGTATGTTCAAAAAATCCATGATGAAATAAGCAAGAACCGCTTATTCCCGCAAAAGCCCGTTTGCAGCGATGCGGCGGGCTTTTTTTTATGGTTCGAATTCGAACTCCTCCGTCTCGAAGGGACGCTCGAAAATGGCGACCGGTATGCCATCGCTTTTTTCGAGAGCAGACCTGAGCTTGGCGCCATTCAGCACCGGAATTTTGCCGTTATTGGCTTGTTCGATTAAATCCAGCGCCGCCTCCAGCCTTTGTTCATAAGTGCGCGCGTCATCCTCCAGATCGGGATACACTTCAATGTACAGCGTATCGTTAAACCAACCGACTTTAATGGGTTGATTGACGATGTATACGGGTGTTTTCACCTTGATTTCCGGATAAAGTTTTTCGATATCTTCCGGATACATGCGGATGCAGCCGTGACTGACACGCATGCCGACGCCAAACGGCTTGTTGGTGCTGTGAATCAGATAACCGGGTATCGCCAGACGCAAGGCAAAAAGACCCAGCGGATTGTCCGGGCCGGCAGGATAAACATCCGGCAAAATCTCGCCATCGGCGGCATGTTCCTCCTTGATCGACTGCGGCGGAATCCATACCGGATTTTCGGTTTTGGCACTGATATACGTCTTACCCAAAGGGGTATTCCAATCGACCCGGCCGATACTGATCGGATGGGTCGTCACGGTCGCTGGCTGATTCTTGCTCGCTTTACGATAATAATACAAGCGGAATTCCGGCAAATTCAGTACTAGCCCCTCATGCGGCGTGTTCGGCAGTAACCGACTGGTCGGAATTCTGACTTGCGTTCCGGCCCCGGGCAGCCAGCGGTCGACACCGGGATTGGCCAGGATGATTTCATTTTGGCCGATATCATATTCCCGGGCGATATCCAACAGCGTGTCTTCTTGCTTGGCGGTGGCATAGGTGGCTTTATGTGGATAATCGCCAATCAGGCTATCTTCCGGGCGCTCGGGCATCGGCAAGGTAACCGCCCATAACGGCATCGCCATGCCGGCGAATGCCGCGCCATACAGAAATCCGCGAATTAAAGCTCTAGGCCTGAGGTACATATCTAATCAACGAGTCATTAAGTCTGATTTTCGCCCCCAAATAGTTCGACGAGACGAGGCAAAAAATTGGCCAACTCCATCGTCATGATGGAAAAATCGGCGTCGAAACGTTCGACGTCCGTCCCCGCATCGATATCAGCCACTTGGTCCTGTATCAAGTCGAGAAATTTCAAGCGTTTGACGGCCAGATGTTCGTCCAGCAAGAAGGACAAACGATCGGCCCAGTTAAGGGCCAGTTTAATCACCTGCTTGTCGTTGTCCAAATGATTTTTGATTTCCGGCAACGTCAGATCGTGACGTTTGCAACGCACGATCGCGCCTTCGTCGGACTGCGATCGCAATTCGCATTCGTCTTCGATACTAATGTCCCCCGGAGACGTTTGATTCATCAGCCAATCGGTCATGATGGCAACCGGATTTTCCGCCGTGTTCAATGGCACCACCGGCAGCGAGCCCAAACATTGCCGCAGCGTACTGAGCAGATCCTCGGCTTTTTTCGCCGCGGCCGCGTCGACCACGATCCAACCGCCCTTGGGGTCGATATAGGCATAGGTTTTACGGGAAAAGGCGAAAGCCTTGGGCAGTAATTCGAAAATCAATTCGTCCTTGATGCGGGTGCGTTCCTTCCTCGCCAACTTGCGCGCCTCCCGTTCTTCGATGTCGTCGATTTTTTCCTGCAGCATTTCATTGACGACGGCGGCGGGAACGACTTTTTCCTCTTTTTTCAGAGCGACCATGAAAAAACCGTTAGCGGCATGCACCAATTGTTCCGCCCCCTTTCCTAACGGCGCAGTCCAACCTAAACTGCTCTCGTCGTGGCTGCCGCACGGACGAAAGCGTTTTTCCTGCAGTTTTTCCTCGAACTCATCGACGGAAGTGGTGAAAGGTTCGGTAAAACGGTAGACGGCTAGATTTTTAAACCACATGAATGAATTGACTCTGCTGAAAAAAACTTGGCATTATCGCAAATTTGCATATAGGGTTGAATTGGTTTCTTGTGGAGATGAATGACGATTCAAAAATAAAAGGCTTCGCGCCGATCGCCGACGCCGGAGCGAAAATAGTGATATTGGGCTCCATGCCCAGTATCGCCTCATTACAAAAACAACAATATTACGGACACCGGCGCAATGCCTTCTGGCCGATCATGCTGGAGCTGTTTTCGGGACCGGGCGACGCCGATTACCGCCAGCGCCAACAACTATTACTGGCCAACCACGTCGCGCTCTGGGACGTGCTGCACAGTTGCCAGCGCAGCGGCAGCCTGGATTCCAATATCGCAGAAGAATCGATCAAAACCAACGATTTCATCGGCTTCTTTAAGCGTCATCCCGCCATCAAACAGGTTTTCTTTAACGGCGCGCTGGCGGAGAAAGTCTATAAGAAACAAGTATTGCCGATGCTGGGAGAGGAATTCGCCTATCTACAGTATCGCCGCCTGCCTTCTACCAGTCCGGCCCATGCCGCGATGAACCTGGCGCAGAAATGCGACGCTTGGCGGCTGATACTGCAATTTCTCTAAACCGCCCCGGCCTACAAAACCAGTTTAAAAAATGACATGTCAATTCTCACTCGTCAGCTTCGATATACACAAAATAGAAACTATCGGGCATTTTCTTTACCAAAAGCTAACAAAACAGGAAACAAATAACATAACAAATTGATTTTTATGAATTGTTTTATCCTGAATAATTATTAGCCAGTTTAACAAAACTGTAACAAAAACGGATATTAAGGCCCGCTTTGGACATCATATACACAGACTTATCCACAGCTTTTGTGGATAACGCTGCGCACTCGACTCTGTCGCTTCCGTCAATGCTCGAGATTACGCACGAAGGTGTAACTTCCCGATGCCTCCTTCATGCGATACAAGGTCGCCGGCCGCCCACCCTCCGAACGTTTTTCGCCGGTATCGATCAACAGCTTAGCCTGTTCGATGCGGCGGCGGAACGATTTTTTCTGCAACGGCTTGCCGATCAACACCTCATGCAGGTGTTGCAGTTCCGGCAGCGTGAATTTTCCCGGCAACGCATAGGCCGGGACGATCGAATACAACGCCTTTTGCTTCAGGCGTTCGCGGGCCTGGTGAATAATAACTTGATGATCGAAGGCCAAGTCCATATCGACGACCGTATCGATAGCGATCCAACGTGCATCGGACACCGTGGCGATATGCGTCGCGCAATCCTGATGGGCGATCAACGCCGTATAGCACACCGTCACCGACCAGCCGCGCTTGTCCCGTTCGGCATTGCCGAAGGTCCGCAACTGCTCCAGATAAGGCGGCTCGACGCCGGTTTTCTCCCGCAGCTTGCGCAGTACCGTATCTTCCAGCGTCATGTCCTGCGCCAAATCGACGAACCCGCCCGGCAACCCCCACTTGCCTAAATCCGGGTGATTCGAGCGCTGTACCAACAACACTTTCAGAGCTTCCTTATGGAAAGTAAACAGCACCGCATCGACGGTTAGCAGCGGGCTATCGAATTGGCGTTTGTCGTATGTCGCTAAAAATTCTTTTTCATCCATTGTTTCAGTCATGTATTTGTGGGATCGATTAAGGCGCTACCCCACCCTGCGGAAACACTAGCCTACCTTGCCCGAAGGGATGTGACAAACATTTTGTGACTTTTTGACACTTATAACTTGACATATTTATGTCTATAAGACACTATTTATTGATAAGTGACCTTTAGACACAAACAGGAGAAACATCATGCTAGGCATACAATATTTCAAGGCGGACTCCTCCACCTTCGTCATAAAGACAGTCGACGGCCGGGTGCGCAAACAAGGCAAGGGCCTGAGCTTTTTCTACAACTATGCCACCGCTTCGATCGCCGCGGTGCCGGTCAATGCCCAGGAAGCGCCATTCATCTTTAAGCTGCTGACGGCCGACTTTCAGGCGGTGACGGTGCAGGGCCAAATCACCTACCGAATCGCCGAACCGGAAAAGATGGCCGAGATGCTCAATTTCAATCTGAAAAACGACGGTCAGAGCTATGTCTCGGAAGATCCGTTGAAGCTTTCCGATCGAGTCATCCGCATCGTGCAAGCGATCGTGCAAAACAAGATACAAGCCACCGCCTTGCGCGAGGCATTGAAACAGGGCCAGTCCCTGGTATCGCTGATACGGCAGCGACTGACCGGGGAATCCCCGCTGACCGATCTGGGTATCGCCCTGCTCGACGTCTCGATTAGCGCCGTGCAACCAACGCCGGAAACGGCCCGCGCCTTGGAGGCGGAAGCTCGGGAAGCCATCTTGAAAGAAGCCGACGACGCCATCTACGATCGGCGTAAATCTGCGGTCGAGCAGGAACGCACGATCAAGGAGGCCGAACTGCAAACCGAACTGTCGGTGCAACAAAAGGAACAAGAAATCGAAGAATCGCGCATCCAAAACGAACGCACGATTCTGCGCGGCAAGGCCGAGACCGAACGCGAACGCCTGCAGGCCGAAATCGGCGCCGAAACCCAGCGCAAGGAACTGGTCGAATTAAACGCCGAAAACAGCCGCGAACAAGCCGATGCCGAAGCCTACGCGATTAGTGCCAGGATGAAAGCCTTCCGAGAATTGCCGGTGGAGAACCTGAAAGCGATGGCGCTGGCAAAAATGCAGCCCGAACAGTTGATGGCAATGGCCTTCGAAGCCTTGGCGCAGAATGCCGGTAAGATCGGCGAGTTGAACATCACTCCTGACTTGTTCGGACAAATGCTGAAAAAGGCGGGCCGGGCATGAACGGCAAAAACCAATACCGTTTTATTCTGGTGACCCGGCAAACGCGGTTGCAGGAGTTGATCGAACGCTTCAACACTTGGCCGCAGGCGCGATTTTACCTGGAACACAACCAGGTCGACGCTCGGGATTATCTGGTCGAACACGACCTGTATCAACGCCGCCTGCAGGAGGCCGAACGGATACTCAAAACATTGGGCCGTTTCCAGCAATTGGAGCGCCGCCTGTTGCCCCAGTATCAATTCGGCCCGTCCGATATCGTCGTCGTGATCGGCCAGGACGGGCTGGTCGCCAACACCTTAAAATACCTGTCCGGCCAACCGGTTATCGCGATCAACCCCGACCCCGAGCGCTGGGACGGCAAGCTGCTGCCGTTCGAAATCGGCGATCTGCAAAACGCTGTGACCCGTACGCTGACCGGCAAGGCCGATTGCAAAACCATCACCTTCGCCGAAGCCAAGACCAACGACGGCCAACGCATGCTGGCGGTCAACGACCTGTTCGTCGGCCCGAAAAGCCATAGCTCGGCCCGCTATAGCCTAAGTTGGAACGGCCGCCGGGAAAACCAATCCTCGTCGGGCATCATCATTTCGACCGGCTTCGGCTCCAGCGGCTGGTTCCAGTCCATCCTAGCCGGCGCCTACGGCGTGGCCGGAAGCATGCCCGACGAACTGAATAACGGCTTCGCCTGGCACGAACGCCGCCTGCAATTCACCGTCCGCGAACCATTCCCCAGCAAGACCACCGTCGTCGAACTGGTCTTCGGCGCGATCACCCCGGACACACCGTTAAAACTCGAATCGCAAATGCCGGAAAACGGCGTGATCTTCTCCGACGGCATCGAGTCCGATTACCTGGCTTTCAATTCCGGTACGGTGACGACGATTGGAGTGGCGGAGACTCAGGGGCAGTTGGTTTGTTGAATCCGCCACTTTTCTAACGTAAAAGATCCGGTTATGATTAGGTTTCACGTAATAGATAAATTAACCGATGGATATCAATTTATTAAGGCGAATTTACCGTTTTTTGAAATTTATTGCCTCCTTTACCTGGCAATAAACGGTACGTGATATACGCTTTGATACCGTATCACTAATAAGACCGCAGATGTGAAGTGGGCAATAGAAATTCAGAAAACTGGTCTTGAGAAGAGGAATCTTTCCGACCTGCTATTTGGTTTAGGATTCAAGCTGGTTGAAGGCATAGAATATCCGGCATTGGCTTCACCTGAAATTGATACGTGCTCAACTGCAGAGGCTGCATTTGAAAAAGCTAAAGCCGTGAGAGATGCGTTTAAAGGACCAACACAAATAGATCCCGATTTTGTGCTTGGATCAGTTATAGATTATTCCACAAACCCGCCGCGGCGTCATGCATTCCTAGAATTGGAGTCATGTATCATAACAACGGCTGTAGGTACACCCACAATATCAATTTCTCCGCCAAAAGGGCTTTCGTCTACCGAATTAGAGCAATGGAAAGCAGATCACGACGAGCGACAGTATCAAGCTGAATTAGAGCGCCAGCGTTCAAAACTTGAGCCAGCATATTTAAGTTTAAGAGCATCGAAGGTAATTAAGCTTCTAACTGTAAATAAACCGACTGCAGAAACTCTTTATAAGATATACGAGCTTGCAGAAGGGCACCCTAATAATAGAACCAATTTCCATCATCAGTTCGACATATCCCAAAATCAATTTAATCGTTTTAGAGACGCGGTACACAACCCTTCAGTTACTGGTGATTGGGCTCGACACGCATACCACGGCAAACCAAGAACCTCAAATCCAATGACAAAATGTGAGGCTGAAACTTTTATTCGAGAAATAGCCACCAAATGGCTACAGTCGTTTCGACGGCCGTAGAAACAAACGGTTAGTGAGTATATGGATATGATCAACAAACAATTCAGACTGACGTTCAAGCAAATTCACCATAAAAAAGTCCCTCCAGGAATGCGATTGCATCGATAACTAAGTGAGTGTTTTATTAATTCATGCGGCGGACCACGTTTCGCTTATGTGCCCTACCTCACTACAAGAGTATGATTGTGACTTATTTAATTTTATATTCAAGGCTCACACGCTTTAACACCGATCATATAAATCTCCTGAATCCGTGACTTAAGAAGTGATAATCTCTTCTATCCTAATGATTTAACAAGCTTAATCTGGGATAATGTCGTTATTTCTTCATTCACCCACTCAGTGAATCATGAAACGATTTATCCTGGAGCAGTCAGAAACTGAATTTTATACCAGCCATTCCGGATTAGCCTTAGTGGGCTTATGTTTGAATCAGTATGGCCAACTCAATCAAGTGCTGGATAAGGGTATTCCATTGCGCCACGGTATCGCTCATGCCGATATTATCAAAAGCATGATCGGGTCGCTTTGCCTGGGCAAGAGCGATTTCGAAGCGATTGAGAATTACCGCGACGACGACTATTTCAAAACCGCGCTGTCGATTCAACAAGTCCCCTCCAGCGCTCGCCTTAGACAACGGTTGGACGAACACGCCGAGGCACTATTGCCGCTCGTTTATCAGAGCAACATCGATTTTCTGGCCCACGCGCAAGTCCCGGTAACGCCGTTAGCCACTGGTCATGTGGCGCTGGATATCGATGTTTATCCGATGAACAACGAAAAAACGCGCAAGGAAGGCGTCTCCCGGACCTATAAAGGATTCGACGGCTATGCCCCCATCGCGCTTTATTTGGGCCAAGAAGGCTGGTGTCTTGGCAACGAACTGCGCGAAGGCAAGCAACATTGCCAATACGAATTCCTCTATTCCTTGGAGCGCGGACTGACTGCAGCCAAGCGTCTGACACCCTTGCCGTTACTTGTTCGCCTGGATAGCGGGCATGACGCTCTCGACAACCGAATTGTCTTACAGGAAGACGAGCAAGCCGAGTTCATCATCAAATGGAATCCCCGTAAACAGAATGCCGATGCTTGGCTAGCCTACGCCGAGCAACACGGACAATGGGACACACCACGTGAAGGCAAACGGGTGGCCTTATTTAGTGTCACGGAGGAACACACCCGAAACGGCCAAACCTATTCCTGTCGTCGCGTCATGCAAATCACCGAACGAACAACAACGGCTAAGGGACAACTCCTGCTGTTCCCTGAGATCGAGATGGAAGGCTGGTGGACAAGCCTAGCTTCTACCGAATATGACGACACATTGATCGTTCAACTGTATCGTGATCATGCCACCGCCGAGCAATTTCACAGCGAGTTTAAAACGGATCTGGACATCGAACGCTTGCCTTCGGGCAAATTCGCCACCAACGATGTCATCATGACCCTGAGCGCCTACAGCTACAATATCTTGCGCTGGATCGGCCTGATCGGCTTACTGGGGCAACAAAGCCCCATTCGGCATCCGGCCAAACGACGCCGCATCAGAACCGTCATTCAAGAACTCATGTATCTGGCCGCCCGTTTGATCCGTACCGGTCGCCGGTTAAAACTGCGCTTTTCCAACGCTTGCCCCGGCTTTATCGCGTTTGAATCGACCTACACAAAACTCGCCGCCGGTTAACCCTTCAACGTTTTCAGCTTCAAACCATCAGCGTGGCAACACCGCGTTTAATCTCTCTTTGCCCAAAAAACGCCATACCCCTATTATTTTCTCAAAACCTACGAAAAAAAGTTTCAATAATCCTCAGTTAAACTCGACTTTATTGATAGCGTTATAAAATCTCCGAATTTTGGAAAACTCAAGAATTAATTTCCCAACCAATAATTGAAGTCACTGATTCAGGAATCTATAAATTGAATACTATATGAAAAAAGATGAATTTACTTCAAAAGCATTAGAATTGATCAATTCCGATGCTTTTGATATTACAATTGACGAAAAGAAAAAAATCATATTTGAGCTATTCGAAAACAAATATAGCAAACTGAGCAACGAATTTTATTTTAACAATGAGTTCTTAGTTTATTATTCAACAGTAAAGTCAAAACGTCGATTTAAACCAGAATACAGTCCCGTTCGTTATTATTACTTATTCGATAACGATGAAATTGAGTGCTTATCTTGCAATTACTGTTATATCATAAGAACAAAAAGCAAAGATGGAAATGAACGTCAAATTCAACTGCATGACATGTTGCGAGATAATTTTGAGTTAAGAGCAAAAGACGAAATTGAAATATTACCAATACTAAACAACCACCCGCTCAAGCGGGTGGGTTCCAATAACGGACTGAAAGTCCGGATACGCGTCGACTAAACGACGCGTCTTAGTCGGGCTCCATCTTGAAATTATCGTTTGGATTAGGTTCAAAGTGATGCTCCAAATATTGCTTTATCATCTCATCAGTCATTTGCCCCACTGTGGCGCAAAAATAACCGCGGGCTCAAAAATGTCGACCCCAATATCGCTTTTTCAAGTGCGGGAACTCTTCGAACAGATAGCTCGAAGTTCGTCCCTTGATTCGCCTCATGATTTCGCTTGGGGCCATAGTCGGCGGCGCACTCACCAAAATGTGCACATGATCTTTGCTCACGACACCTTTGATAATCCGTATCTCAAAGGCTTCGCATGTCTGCCGCACCAAGTCTCTCACTCGTTCGGCTATTTCATCCTTCAGCACTTTATAACGATACTTCGTAACCCAAACAAAATGATACTCAATTTGGTAAACCGTATGGCTGCCGTATCTATAGTCCATCGCCACCTCCTTGGGCAAATTATCGCAGCTAAAGCTGACCGGCTAAAGCCGGTGGTTTAAACCTTATGATGGATAATTAATAATAGAATAAGACCGACACAAGGATTTCATTTACTCCTGAGAAACCTAACTGTCAACACAGAAAGAGAATTTATATGCATTGACAACTCCTTTATTCAGCTATACAAGAATAATATTACAAAAAATTATAATTTTTCTGAAAAAAACGTAAATTTCAAGAACCAACTAATAGTCATTTTATCTCAGAAAGGCAAATATATTAATGAACACCATTCACTTTTAGAATTTATTAAATACATTGGGCTTGAAATAATTAATAGAGGAAGTAAATCTATAACCATTAAAAATCCAACAACAGAGAAATCGATAAGATTAAGCTACAGCGAAATAAAAGAACTTATTGCTCGACAAAGCGTAGAGCCGTAGAGCCGTAGGGCGGATAAGCGAAGCGTCATCCGCCGCTTGAGATTCGTTATTCGTCCCTTTCCCCCATATTCAATCAATCCATATTAAAATCCATCCAATCAAGCAAGTAAATACCGTTATTAACCATCAGATGAAAACTTGAGTAAGGCCATTCCTTACTCATAATCGTAAGTGATTCGCAATAAATCCTTTTGCATCAAAGCTCATCCATGAGCACTGGATTCCGGCATTCCATGCCGGAATGATTGTTTCTATTGACCATCGAATTGCTGTCAGACACATATACTCCCAAAACCTCCTTTGCCAAATTCCTCGCTCGTGACGCTTAACTCTGCTTTTAGAGCGATATTCTGTTTTAGGGATCGATTTTGAAAACGCCTTTTTTATTGAACGCCACCGTCCAGAAAAATCATGGTCATCCTGTGGCAACGTCCATATGCATTGAATATGCTCGGGCAATACTACCCAAGCATCAACATGAAAAGGCCTATGTTTCTTCGTTATTCGAACGGCTTCCCTAGGTTTCTCAATGCGCTCAACAAGCAAGTGGGATTTACGTTTTAGCACATTGACCGTAAAAAAATTCGGTTCCTCCAGAAATGCGATTGCGTCGGTAGCTGGGCATATGCTCTGTTTTTTCATGCGGGGCGGATGGCGCTGCGCTTATCCCCTACTGCTCTGGGGCGTGGAATCACGTTTCAGTCGATTGATCGCAAACGCTCATTTTTTTTAATGCATTCAACTTTTAACGATCGGACCTTATCGTGAAAATTGAAATCCGCGAGGTTGTGAATATTTGCGTCGGCGTTGAAAATCAGCTCCGAATCCTCTTTTATGTCTTGCTCCGTGATACCCAGGGAACGCATCAATTGCGGATAATTGGCCATTTCAGTCAAGGTTAATTTGAAGTTAGGGTTTTCATAGACCGTGACTCGGGCTTGAGAGCCGACTTTGAGACTATCGATTTTCAAATCCCAATTTTCACCGTTCACAGACTGTAAATTAGCCAATTGATCCGGGCCTTGAATCAACAACTGCTTGCCATGATAGTTGGCATCCTCGTAAAACCTAGCCCAGCAATTATTTTCTTTCGCCTGAACTTGTCCCCCAAGGCCCAAAGTCAGAATGATCAATCCTTTTGCAACACCATCCACTTTACATTGAATTCGGTTCATCGTTATTCTCCTTCATTCAGTAATGAATGATATGGTTGTTTGCACAGCCCGTGGCTGTTGAAAATATTACATCGAAACAAGAAATTGTATGCTGTAGATCCTCTCTTAATATAAAACTCAAAGTGTAACATCACGCCTAAACCGCCGCAGCGATTTAGGCATGAACCCAAAAAACGGCTATCAAGGATTATCCGGATCGCAAGAGCCCGTTTTCACCCAGGCGCCGTAATCGCAGCGCAGCCTAACATCGCCGCTGCAAACTTGCTCGCCGTGTTTATAGCTTTTGCCGTTGAATAGGCAAACCGGTTCGCCCGGTTGCTGTTGTTTGATGACATCGGCGCGGTCATCGAATTCATCGATGATGGGCGAGGTTTCCCGTTCGGGGTCCGGCGCGCCGACGTGAGGTATATTGATTCGACTCATTCTTTTCTCCTTCTGGTTTGGTTCCACGTTGTAATACGTTAAAAATACTCTTTTCCGGGGCAGATCACAAAGCATTTAAAAATCGATGCGCTTCACGTTGTTCGGCGCATCCTACCCCACTTTGCTGAACTCAAACTCAACTCTATTCCTCCTGCATTGCCTCGAATCCGGACACGACATCCAGTAATTCCTCGGTGATCTGGTCCTGGCGTTGCTGGCGATAAAGCGCCGTCAGGTCTTCCTGCCGCTGCTGAATGTTCTTTTCCGCGACCTGCATCGACATAAGCCGGCTGGCGTGTTCGCCGGCCAGCGACTCGGCGCAGGCATTGAACAACAATCCGAACAAATGCTGCTTGATCAATGCGCGCAGCAACACCTCCCTGTTCAAGGTAAATTGCGGCAGGGACCGGGACGGCCAGGTCTTTTCGCGCCGATGTTCGCTGTCGCCTAAATCGACCGGCAATAATTGGCGCACTTCGGGGGGATAGCTGCCTCGTTGTCTGCGGGCATGATGAAATAACATGATTTGCTCGATGCCTTGTTGTTGCCACGTATCGATATGCAACAGGATTTTCTGCACTGTACCGGTGATATGGCCGACCGTCCCCGGCACCCAGAAGCAATCCTCGACCTCTTGCCCCATGCCTCGCAATGCGGCTTCCACCCGGCTGCCGACCGCCAGTATCCGGCGTTCTTGCTGCCGCCACTTGTCCAGTTCCTGCAGCGTGAAGCTGGCGATGCTTTCGTTATAGCGTCCGCACAAGCCGTGGTCGGAGCCGAACACGATCACGCCCAGCGTCTCAGAAACCTGTTTTCTGCCGTTGCTGACTAGTCCCGTCTGTTGCCGCAACAATGCCTGCAGCCCCAATTCGACCGAGCGATTATAGTGCTGCAGCGACTCCTGCGCCCGCTCGTATTGGCGGATGCTAACCGCGGCCAATACTTTCATCGTGCGCACGATTTCCTGCAAGTCGGTGGTGGTCGCCATATCGCGCTGCAGCGCTTCAAGCGTCTTCATGGCGATGATCCTCAAAAGATTCCAGCGCGGCATGGGCGAAGGCCAGCAAATGCTGTTTGTCTTCGGCCGAGAGCCGTTTGCCGGCCTCGATACGCCGCCTTTGTTCCGGAAAACGTTCGGCCAGCTCGGCGCATAACCGCAAGCCGGCCTTCTTGATCGAGACCAATGGCAACGGGTCAAATAAACCGGCATTGAGCGCCTGTAATGTCACGATCTGTTCGAATACGGTCAAGGGGCTACTTTCGTCTTGCTTCAACACTTCCCTGACCCGCCGCCCCCGCTCGATGCTTTGGCGGGTGGCATCGTCCAGGCGCGTACCGAAACGGGCGAAGGTTTCCAGCTCCTCGAATTGCGAATAGGCCAGCCGCAGTGGCCCGGAAATATCCAGATAGCCGGGCAACTGCGCCTTGCCGCCGACCCGGGACACCGACTTGCCGACATCGACCGCCGGCAGTTCGCCCTTTTGAAACAACACCGGCGACAGATACACCTGGCCGTCGGTGATCGAGATCAGGTTGGTCGGGATATAGGCGGACAGGTTCTGCGCCTGGGTTTCAATCACCGGCAACGCGGTCAGGCTGCCGCCGCCGTATTCGTCCTTCAGATGGGTGGCCCGCTCCAGCAGGCGCGAATGCAGGTAGAAGATGTCGCCGGGATAGGCTTCGCGGCCGGGCGGACGCCGCAGCAACAACGACAACTCGCGGTAGGCATGGGCATGACGGGTCAGGTCGTCGTAGACCACCAGCACGTCGCGGCCCTGCTGCATGAACCACTCGCCGATGCTGGCCGCCGCATAGGGCGCGATATACAGCAATCCGGGCGTGGTTTCGCCGGCCGCCACCAGCACCACCGTGTATTTGAGCGCATCGTGCTCGCGCAGACGCTGGATGGCCTTGGCCACCGCCGCGCCGCGCTGGCCGATCGCGCAATAAATGCAGACCATGTCCTTGTCGTGCTGGTTCAGGATCGTGTCGATCGCGATCGCGGTCTTGCCGGTCTGGCGGTCGCCCAGCAACAACTGGCGCTGGCCGCGGCCGATCGGGATCAACGCGTCGATGACCTTGATGCCGGTCTGCAAGGGCGCCGACACCGGCGCCCGTTCGATGATCGGCCTGGCCTCGCGTTCGATCGGCCAGCGTTCCTTCGCCGCGACGGGGCCGGTATTGTCCAGCGGTCGACCCAGCGCGTCGATGACCCGCCCCAACATCGCTTCGCCGACCGGCACGTCGATGACCCGGCCGCTGCGCTCGACCCGGCTGCCTGCGGTCAAGTCGCTTTCCTCACCCAACAACACCACGCCGATTTCGTTCGGGTCCAGGTTGAAGGCGATGCCCATGACGCCGTTCTCGAAGCGCAATAATTCCATCGCCTGGGTGTTCGGCAGGCCGCGCACGCGAGCGACGCCGGAACTGACCTGAATCAGCCGGCCGACTTCCCGTTCTTTCAACGCGAAACGAGATTGTTGCAGGACTCTGTCAATATGATCCTCGGCCTGGAGCACAGCCCGTTGAAATTGTCCGTTCATATTGTCTTGCCGGGAAGCTTGATCAATTCCGTTTCCAGTTCGCCCAGATAACGCTCTATGGTCCATTCCCAACTGCGTCCGCCTGCCTCCAGCGCGATCCCGCAAATCAGCGTGTCGCGTTGGATGAATATCAAACTGCAGTCGGGAACAAAATCGAGAAACCATTGCAGCAGTTTGCGCTTGGTCGCATCATCCGGCTGAAAACGGGTGATCAATGTGGCACCGTGCTGATGCAGTGTTTGCTTTATCTCGCTTTGCTCGGTTTGCGGCAACGCGGCGAGATGACCGAGAAATTGTTCGATGATGCGTTGTTCCACCGTTTGATCAGCCAACTGGGTCAAGATGTGATCGCTGAGCGCCAAGGCTTTGTCGGTCAACGCCGAGGCGATTTGCTCGTCGAGCTCCTGTTGTTGCTGGCGAATGTCGCTGTCGAACTGCGCCTTCTTGCGCTGAAGCTCTTCATTCAGTTGCTGCAGCAAGACGGTTTTCTCGTCTTCCGCCTCCTGTTTGGCCTGATCCAATGCAGCCTCTTTTTCGGCTTGCAGCTGTTGCAACTGCCGCTGGTATTGCTGTTGCAGGGCCTCGGCCTCGCCCATTTGTTCATGCGCCTGACGCAGACGACCGCTGATGCCCAGCTCGCGCCGCTCCATCGCGTTCATGATCGGGCGGAACAGCAGTTTTTTCAGCAACCAGACCAGAATCAGGAAATTGACGATCTGGGCGGCGACGGTAAACCAGTCTATAGCCATGCTCAGCCTCCGGCATGGGCGACCGCGTATTCCCAGAATGGATTGGCGAAAATCAGGATCATCGAGATGACCAAACAGTAGATCGCGGTCGATTCGACCATGGCCAGGCCGACGAACAAGGTGCGTGTGATCGTGTTGGCTTCGTCCGGCTGCTGCGCTATCGCCGCCAGGGCTTGCGCAAGCGCCCGTGCCTCACCAAAAGCGGGGCCGATGGAGCCGATCGCGATAGTAATGCCGGCGGTAAAGATCGACATCATGCCGATCAGGCTGAGTTCATTCATGTTTGTCTCCTGGAGTTTTATTCTTGGATTCCTTATCGTCATGGGGCGGGATGGCCGAGGCGATATAGACCATCGTCAGTACGGAAAAAATATAGGCCTGGATCGTGCCGGTCAGCAAGCCGAGGATCTGCATCAGTACCGGAAAGAAGAACGGCACGAAACTCAAGAATATCGCGCCGATCACGACGCCGCTCATGATGTTGCCGTACAAGCGGACCGCCAAGGCCAATGTACGGGTGAATTCGCCGATTATGTTGAACGGCAACATGAAAAAAGTGGGGCGGCAGTATTGTTTCAAATAATTCCACAAACCGATCTGGCTGATACCGTAGGCCGGCACCGCGACGAACACGCACAGCGCCAGCGCGGTTGTGGTCGAAAGGGAGCTGGTCGGCGGTATATAGCCGGGCACGATGGCCAACAGATTGGACAGCAGGATGAACAAAAACAGCGTCCCGATCAAGGGCAAATAACGCAGCGGCCGTTGCCGGCTGATTTCCCGGATCTGCAGATTGACGTGAAAAACGATTACTTCCAACAGATTCTGCATCTTCGTCAACGGCGGGTCGACAGCCAGACGCCGGGTTACGATATAGCTGACTAGCGCCAACAACGCCATGACGCCCCAAGTAAAGGCAAGCGTCGCATTGATCTTGATGATGCCGTATTGCCACAGGATGAGTTGGTCTGGATTCGTCAACATAAACTTCAGCCTCCGTTTTCCGCCCTGATATGACCTTTGATCCGCCGGCTCAGCAGCACGCGGACGATAATGAAGCCAGCCAGGCATATCAAGGTAGGCTGCCAGCCCTGCAATACGATCGGGTATAAAGCTATCGCCACCAACACATTGCGCAGCAGAAAACTGGCAATCATCAACAATGCCTGATGCTTGACGGTCGGCAGTCGCCTTACCGTTAGCCACAGCCCGCCGAAATAAAACCCGCCCAACAACAGGCCCCACATCAGCGCCACACCATAAAGCATCAGGTTTTCAGTCATCGCGGCTCTCCTCGCCTATCCAGCGCCAGGCATTCAAACACCCCAGCACGACGCCGACGAACATCAACGTCAATGTCCAGGAAATCTGGCTCGGCCAACGCTTGTCTATCCACACGCCCAGGGCGATGCCGGCCAACGTCGGAATCGCCACCGACCAGCCGACCAAGCCGAACATGCCCAACCCGAACCAGACGTTGTGCTTGCCGTCCCGGCGGGCCTTGAGCTTGCGTTTGGCTTGTTTGTCCACCGACTCGGTCAGCTCCGTTTCCGCCGGTTTTTGCTTCGATTTCGTCATCAATGTCCTTCCTGCATCTGGGTAAAGCGCCTGACCACGCCGGCCTCTAACCGTGCCAATGCGCTGCGGGCGGTGCGTTCGCTCTCGTCCAGCTGGCGGAAACGCCGCTCCACCGTGTCTTTCAGCGTCGCCAGGTCCTCGCCCCGGACCGCATTGTAGGCCGAAATCAACACCTCGTCCGCGCATTTGACCAGGATGCCTTCGTCGACCGCGACGAACACCTCGCGCCGCTCGGCGTCGATGTATTGCAAAATCCCCGGCGCCAACGCCGAGACGAAATCGACATGGCGAGGCTCCAGACAGAACGAGCCGTTTTGACCCTGCGCGATGACTTTGCGCACCGGTTCGTCAATCAGGATCTCGCTGGGCAGCAACAGTTTCAATCTCATCGTTCAACCTCGGCGATCGCGCCGATCATGTACAAACGCTGTTCCGGCGTGTCGGCGAACTCGTCGGCCAGGATTCGTTCGCAGCCGTCCAGGGTATCCTGCAGTCCGACCAATTGCCCCTTGCGGCCGGTGAAATGTTCGGTGGTCGCGAACGGCTGGGTCAAAAAACGCTCCAGCCGCCGCGCCCGATTCACCGTCGCGCGGTCGTTTTCGCTCAGTTCCTCCAAGCCCAGCATCGCGATGATGTCCTGCAGCTCGTCGTATTCGGCCAACACCCGGCGCACCTCGGTCGCGATCGCATAATGGCGTTCGCCGACCACGCTCGCATTCAGCATTTTCGAACGCGACGCCAACGGGTCGACGGCCGGATAGAAGCCCTGGCTGGCGCGCTTGCGCGACAACACGATCGAGGCGGACAAATGCCCGAACACATGCGCCGCGGCCGGATCGGTGAAGTCGTCGGCCGGTACGTAGACGGCCTGTATCGAGGTCATGCTGCCGCCGGCCGAATTGCTGATGCGCTCCTCCAGTTCCGCCAGTTCGGTCGCCAGCGTCGGCTGATAACCGACCCGGGACGGAATCCTGCCCATCAGGCCGGAGACCTCGGAGCCGGCCTGGATGAAGCGAAAAATATTATCGATCAACAGCAATACGTCGCGGCGGGTTTCGTCGCGGAAATATTCGGCCACCGACAACGCGGCGTGGCCGACCCGGAATCTTACGCCCGGCGGCTCGTTCATCTGGCCGAAGATGAGCACCGAATCCTTCAGCACATCGGCTTCGTCCATGGTGCGATACAGTTCTTCCGCCTCGCGGCAACGTTCACCGATGCCGCAGAACACGCTGACGCCACGATAATGGCCGACCATATTGTGAATCAATTCGGTGATTACGACGGTCTTGCCGACCCCGGCGCCACCGAACAAACCGGCCTTGCCGCCCCGTTCCAGCGGCGCCAACAGATCGATGATCTTGATGCCGGTCTCGAACACCTCGGAGGCGACGCTACGCTGACTCAGCTTCAGCGGCTCGCGGTGCAGCGGCCGGGTTGCAACGCCTTGCAACGGCGCCTTGCCGTCGATCGCCTCGCCGAACACGTTGATCATCCTACCCAGCACCGCGTCGCCGACCGGCACCGACAAACAATCTCCCGAATCGCTGACCGGCGCGCCACGCTCCAGGCCTTCGGTTGAATGAAAGGCGATGCAGCGCACGTCGTTTTCGTTCAAATAGGCCGCCACTTCCAGCACGACGTCCTGTTCGGTGCCGGCGCGCAACATTTGGTCGATGTCCGGCAGCCGGCCGGAAAAGCTGACATCGACCACGCTGCCCCTGACCGATTTCACCCGACCTGTGGCTGGTAGTGGATAATCTGCTGCTACTGCGGCCCGGACTTGCATCAGGTCCCTTCTCGCCAGGAAGAAAGGTATCTTTGCTGCTCCGCCGTCAGCCTATCGATAGCGATTCCCATCGCCGCCAGCTTCATCTTGGCGACTTGCCGATCCAATTCGGCCGGCACCGGATGCACGTTATTACCCAACTCCTTGCCATGAACCCATAGATAGACGATGCTCAAGGCCTGATTGGCGAAGCTCATGTCCATCACCGTGGCCGGATGGCCTTCCGCCGCGGCCAGGTTGACCAGCCGGCCCTCGGCCAGCAAACGGACCGTGCGCCCGTCCTTGAGCGTATACGCTTCGACGCTGGCACGCGGTCTGTGTTTGGCGACAGACATTTCTTCCAAAGCGGGAATGTTGATTTCCACGTTGAAATGACCGGAATTGGCGATCACGCAGCCGTCCTTGATGACGTCGAAATGGGGCCGGTCCAGTACATGCTTGTCGCCGGTCGCGGTGACGATGAAATCGGAACTGGCCGCCGCCTCGGTCAACGGCATCACGCGGAAACCATCCATCGCCGCTTCCAAGGCCCGCAGCGGTTCTACCTCGGTGACGATGACATGGGCGCCGTGGCCTTTGGCGCGCATCGCGATGCCTCGTCCGCACCAGCCGTATCCGACCACGGTAAAGGTCTTGCCCGCCAGCAGGATATTGGTCGCCCGGATCACGCCGTCCAGCGTGCTTTGACCGGTGCCGTAGCGGTTGTCGAACAGATGCTTGGTCATCGCGTCGTTGACGGCGATGACCGGAAAACGCAGCGCCTGATCCTTGGCCATCGCCCGCAGCCGGATCACCCCCGTGGTGGTTTCCTCGGTGCCGCCTATCATGTCGGGCAAGCATTCGCTACGGGTCTTGTGCAGTTCGCTGACCAGGTCGGCGCCGTCGTCCATCGTCAACTGCGGTTTGTGATCCAACGCCCGGCCGATATGGCGGTAATAAGTCTCGCCGTCCTCGCCGCGTATCGCGAAGGTCGGCACACGGTAATGCCGCACCAAGGCGGCCGCGACATCGTCCTGGGTGCTGAGCGGATTGCTGGCGCACAACACCAAATCGGCGCCGCCGGCGACCAACGTGCGGGCCAGGTTGGCGGTCTCGGTGGTGATATGCAAACAGCCGCTGATGCGCGCGCCGGCCAACGGCTTTTCCTTTGCGAAACGCTCTTGCAGTTGGCGCAGCACCGGCATTTCGCTCAAGGCCCAATCGACACGACCGCGCCCCTGGTCGGCCAGCGACAAATCCTTGATATCAAAATGTGTGTCGTTCATTGCTCTGCTCCTAGGCCCTAAAGTGACCAACCCGCTCACTTCCGTGTTCGCCGGTCAGCGGCACGAAACTGACGCCCAATATCGGTTTGCGTTTGATCTTACCGTCTTCTTGCTTTTCGACCACGATCAACTCCTGATAGCTATAGGGCAAGCCGACCGGAATCACCAGACGCGCCCCTGGCTTCAATTGCTGAATCAACGGCTGAGGTATTTCCGGCGCGGCGGCCGTGACGATGATGCCGTCATATGGAGAGTGTTCCGGCCAACCGTTGTAGCCGTCGCCAGTTGTCAATTCGATATTGGCATAACCTAGCTTGTCGAGTAATTTCCGCGCCCTATCGGTTAGCGTCGAGACAATTTCGACGCTGTAGACCTGCTTGACCAGACAAGACAAAATCGCGGTCTGATAGCCAGAGCCCGTGCCGATTTCCAAAATGCTGTCGCCGGGCCTGCTGTTCAGCAAATCGGTCATCAACGCGACGATATAAGGTTGAGAAATGGTCTGGCCCATGCCGATCGGCAGCGGGCCGTTGTCATAGGCGCGATATTGCAATTCGAGAGGAACGAATTCGTGCCTGGGCACCTTTTTCATCGCCGCCATGACGTGCTCGTCGAAGGCGTCTATACCGGTTTCGCGGCGGGTCAGCCGGACTTCCATCGCGATGTCCTGTAACATGCGCTGCACTTCGTTCATGGCCTACCTCCGCCGCTGCGTTTACAAACGATCCATATTCAATTCCAGCACAATGGCTGGCGTTTTTCAATCGGTTAATGTCGATGGGTTACGGCGGTCGCAAAACACGTTACTCATTTATGTTTTTTGCTGACGCGCCTAACCCATCCTACCTATTGGTTGTTTTTGGCGTATCATTTTTAATGACCCATCCGCCAAATTAGACATAGGAGCGGGATACGATGAAAGCGATGCAATTGAAAAACCTCTGCAACCTCAACGAGAATCCGACGCCGCTGGAATTGGTCGAGGTTCCCATGCCTGTACCCGACGAACACGAGGTCTTGATCAAGGTCTCGGCCTGCGGCGTCTGTCATACCGAACTGGACGAAATCGAGGGCCGCACGCCCCCGCCAGAGCTGCCGGTCATTCTGGGGCATCAGGTCGTCGGCCGTATCGAGGCCGTCGGCGATAAGGTCGATACCTTAAAACCCGGCGAGCGAGTCGGCGTCGCCTGGATCTTTTCCGCCTGCGGCGCATGCAAGTTCTGCTTGGCCGGCAACGAGAACCTGTGTGAACATTTCGCCGCGACCGGCCGCGACGCCAACGGCGGCTACGCCGAATATATGACCGTCGGCGAACAGTTCACCTATCCTATTCCCGACTTTTTCAACGACTATGAAGCCGCTCCGTTGTTGTGCGCCGGCGCGATCGGCTACCGCTCGCTGCGCCTAACCAATCTGAAGGACGGCCAACGCCTCGGCCTGACCGGTTTCGGCGCATCCGGACATCTGGTGCTGAAAATGGCGAAACAACGCTATCCCCACAGCGACATCTATGTATTCGCCAGAAACCCCGACGAACGGGAATTCGCCCTACAACTGGGCGCTGTTTGGGCCGGCGACAGCAAAGACTTCGCTCCGGACAAATTGGACGCAATCATCGACACGACGCCGGTCTGGGCGCCCGTGGTCGGGGCGCTGGCCAATCTCGACGCCGGCGGCCGCCTGGTGATCAACGCGATCCGCAAGGAAGCCGACCAGGAGGCCTTACTGAAACTCGACTATCCCGAACATGTCTGGCTGGAAAAGGAAATCAAAAGCGTCGCCAACATCACTCGCCGCGATGTGATCGAATTTCTCGATCTGGCCGTGGCCATGAAATTGCATCCCGAAGTTCAGTTGTTCGAACTGGAGCAGGCCAACCAGGCATTGATGGAATTGAAAAGCGGGAAGATACGTGGGGCGAAGGTGTTGAAGATGGGTTAAAGTCGACTTAAGGCCTTGATGTTATCGACTAATTAGACGTTTTCTTTCATTGACAGGGAATAAAACTAACAAATAGACTCTGCAGGAAAATATACCAATAAATTCGACAGACTTGTCTGTCTATATCACGTTATGAGGGTGAATTTCCTCAAATATTAGTTATGCCCTTAGTGTATGAACGAGAAACAATCACTAGAACGAGGCGCGATCGAGAAGTTTGCCAAAGCTTATTCACATGAATTCAAGCGCAACCTTCATTTCATGAATTTGCTCGAACCACCGATGCCCGACGGTATATGCCTTTTGGACAATAAACAAATTTATCTGGAGGTAAGCCATGTCTACGGCACTGAATCAGATGCAAAACAGCTTCTTGGACGCAAAGGACGGTCGGCACCGACCGAAGGAGACATATTGGCTTCTCGTATGATCCCATTGAACCACCGAATTATCGGACCGCTCAATCGTTTACTTCGGCAGAAGGCAGAGAAAGAGTATGAAGGCTCTCCTCTCCAGTGTGGTTATTGTTACGAAGTGCGACTCCTATTTGGGAGCGGGAAGACTTCGAAGATCATTTTGAGGAAATTGTCGTGCCGAACGGCCATCCCTTTGATGAAATTTGGATGTTGTGCGGGCCGCAAAGCGGTTTCGGGATTCTTCAACTGTATCCGGGATAACACCCATATCGATGTCCGTCGCCTCGTTACCTGGCATGCTATTTATCCCCGACAATATCGATGCGTCAATTTGGAGAAGTGTTCGGTATTTCCGCTACCGTCCCGATTATTGGCGCTGACACGTCGGGCAACGACAAGCGTTTTCCCGACCTTTTTCTCACTTTCTTAACTTAACTACGCGAGCTTATGGCTATCAAAAAAGTCTGTATTGTCGGAGCATCCGGAAAACTCGGTCAGTACATGGTTCAACATGCGCTCGATCGGCGTTATGACGTCGTCGGCGTCTGCCGGGAACGAAGCGTGGAAAAGCTCGACCGATTCAAAGACAAGATTTCCATCGTTCCGGGCGCCACGAATGACCGGGAGGTCATTAAACGAGCGGTCGAAGGTTGTGACGGCGTATTGACCGTCCTCGTTCCATGGGGCATCGATGATTATGCTTCCGGAACGGCGCAAGCCGTCCTCAATTACGCCAAGCCCGGTGCGCGGCTCGTTTTTTCCTGTGGTTGGCACATCACAATGGATGGTAAGGACACCTACTCCAAAACCTTTACCACCCTTCTCGCCATCGCGGGCAGGGTGGCCAAACGTCTCCGCTTCGTGGATATCGACAACCAGGTGGAGGCGCTGGTAAATGAAGAGCTTATTCACGAAGCGCCAGCCATTGTCGGCTGTCAAACATCTTCGGCACTCGCCTTCAATATCTCGGACCAGGAGCACAAATAATAATAGACCTTGTAGGTCGAGCATGCTTTTTATTCCCGACAATGCCGATGTTTCAATCGGGCGAACCGCTCGGTATTTTCGCTACTTTCCCGATTGTTGGCGCCAATTCGTCGGGCAACGAAAAGCGGTTGCCCGACCTACTTAAGAGAACGCTTGCTATGCACTACCGTCGCGCACAAACTCCCGGTGGCACGTACTTTTTCACCGTGGTGACGTTTCGACGACGGAAAATTCTTTGTACGCCGGACAATGTCGATTTATTACGTGCGGCCTTTCGAACCGTGAAATCGGCCCACCCTTTCAAGATCGATGCTTTTGTGCTGCTGCCCGATCATCTACATTGTATTTGGACGCTACCGCCGGGGGACAACAATTACCCGATGCGCTGGAACGCAATAAAAAATTATTTTACCCGCCGCTGTCCGGATGACTATAAATCACCCGTCTCCCCGGCCCAACGACGCAAAAGGGCGCAAACCGTTTGGCAACCACGCTACTGGGAACATCAAATTCGCGACGACCGGGATTTCGAAAAACATTGCGATTACATTCACTGGAATCCGGTCAAACATGGCCTGGCGCCACATCCCGGCGCATGGCCGCATTCGAGCTTTCATCGTTTCGTACGACTCGGAGTATATCCCTCGAATTGGACCGTAATCACTGAAACCGGAGGCGACGAGTCGTTTGGAGAATAGCGTAGGTCGGGCATGCTTTTTATGCCCGACAATACCGATGCTTCAATCGGGCGAAACGCTCGGTATTTCCGCTATTGTCCCGATTGTCGGCGCCAATTCGTCGGGCAACGAAAAGCGGTTGCCCGACCTGCTTGACTCTCTTGACAGCATTCCGTTCCTCGGCGCATCATCGGATAAAACAATTACGCGAGGAGGAAGAAGCAATGACCGTTGAATTGAACACCCAGCAGATCAACATCTTCAAGACCAAACTAAACGATCGCTTCATGGCCTTGCGGCGAGAAATCAGCGAGGAATTGCTCAACGCCGATCAAGCACAATTCGGCGACTTGGCCGGCAAAGTGTACGACACGGGCGACGCGGCGCTGGCCGACCTGCTGGTGGATACCGAACTGGCTTCGATCGACCGCCATATTCAAGAAATCCGCGACATCGACGCGGCCCTGATGCGCATCGCCGAAGGCAGCTACGGCGAATGCTGCGACTGTCATGAACCCATTGTCATCAAGCGCCTGCAAGCGTATCCCACCGCCCGCCGTTGTGTCGCCTGTCAGGACATCCATGACCGCACCTTCGCTCACGGAGAACAACCGACTTTATGATGGCCTAACACTAACAAGGCCAACCCGGCGTCATCCGCAGCAACAAAACGACTTGGCACATGGCAAAGAAAGAATTTAGAAAACGTATCGCCATCATGGGCGCGGCCGGTCGCGATTTTCACAACTTCAACATCGTCTATCGCGACGATGACGACTACGAGGTGGTCGCCTTCACCGCCGCGCAGATCCCGGATATCGCCGGCCGCCGTTATCCGCCGGCTTTGGCCGGTCCGCTTTATCCGGACGGCATTCCGATCGTCGAGGAAAGCGAATTACCCGACCTGTGCCGGGCAAGGCGGATCGATCAAGTCGTGTTCGCCTATAGCGACATCCTCCATGTCGAAGTCATGCATAAAGGATCGATCGTTTTGGCCTCCGGCGCCGACTTCGTCCTGCTGGGTCCGAATCGGACCATGCTGACGGCGAAAGTGCCGGTGATCGCCTGCTGCGCGGTACGCACCGGTTGCGGCAAATCGCCGACGACGCAATGGCTTTCCCATCTATTGAAACGACACGGCCTGCGTGTCGCGGTGATCCGCCACCCGATGCCTTACGGCGATCTGGAACGGCAAGCCGTGCAGCGCTTCGCGACCCGCGAGGACCTGGCCGACGCAGACTGCACTATCGAGGAACGGGAGGAATACGAACCGCATCTGCAACTGGGCAACATCGTCTATGCCGGTATCGATTACGCCAAGATCGTCGCCCTGGCGGAAAACGAGGCCGACGTGATTTTATGGGACGGCGGCAATAACGATTTCTCCTTCATCCGCCCCGACCTGCATATCGTGCTGGTCGACCCGCTGCGCCCCGACGACGAAGACACCCATCACCCCGGCGAAGCGGTATTGCGCATGGCCGATATCGTCTTGGTCAACAAGGTCAATTCCGCGTCGGAAGCCAACATTCAAAGCGCCACCGAGGCCGCCCGCCGCATCAATCCCACAGCGACGATCGTGCGCGGCGCGTCGCTGGTGCAATTGCATAATGGCGAATCCGTGAGGGGAAAACGGGTGCTGGTGGTCGAGGACGGCCCCACCATCACCCACGGAGGGATGCCTTATGGCGCCGGCTATGTCGCGGCCATTCAGGCCCAGGCGGGCGAGATCGTCGACCCTCGCCGGCACGCGGCCGATAAGATCGCCGAGGTTTACCGCACCTACCCGCATATCGGTAAGGTGTTGCCCGCAATGGGCTATCATGCCGAGCAATTACACGCCTTGCAGGAAACGATCAACCGGGCCGATGCCGATGCCGTCATCGTCGCGACCCCCTGCGATTTGGCATCCTTGATAGAGATCGACAAACCGGTGCTGCGTGTCGATTACCGCTTCGCCGAAGTTGGGGAACCTGCCTTGAGCAGCCTGATCGAGTCGTTCCTAACGGAAAGAAACTTGCGATAACGCTGGAGGGCGTAATGGCTAGGTTAAGCGCGATTCCATAACATTACCGATCCTTGTAGGTCGGGCATGCTTTTTATGCCCGACAAATTCGATGCTTTAATCGGACGACAGTTTCGGAATTTGCGAAATTGTCCGAATCATTGGCGCCAATATGTCGGGCAACGAAAAGCGGTTGCCCGACCTACTGGGGAGGTTGAGCGATAGCGAAGTCCAACATTTCTCGACGGTGTCCTCGTTGGGCTTCATTTCATTCAGCCCAACCTACAGATTTTAGTGGAATTGAAAAACGGCAAGATACCTGGATTTATGGTGCTGAGGATTGCTTGACTAAACAACCACCCGCTCAAGCGGGTGGGTTCCAATAACGGACTGAAAGTCCGGATACGCGTCGACTAAACGACGCGTCTTAGTCGGGCTCCATCTTGAAATTATCGTTTGGATTAGGTTCAAAGTGATGCTCCAAATATTGCTTTATCATCTCATCAGTCATTTGCCCCACTGTGGCGCAAAAATAACCGCGGGCTCAAAAATGTCGACCCCAATATCGCTTTTTCAAGTGCGGGAACTCTTCGAACAGATAGCTCGAAGTTCGTCCCTTGATTCGCCTCATGATTTCGCTTGGGGCCATAGTCGGCGGCGCACTCACCAAAATGTGCACATGATCTTTGCTCACGACACCTTTGATAATCCGTATCTCAAAGGCTTCGCATGTCTGCCGCACCAAGTCTCTCACTCGTTCGGCTATTTCATCCTTCAGCACTTTATAACGATACTTCGTAACCCAAACAAAATGATACTCAATTTGGTAAACCGTATGGCTGCCGTATCTATAGTCCATCGCCACCTCCTTGGGCAAATTATCGCAGCTAAAGCTGACCGGCTAAAGCCGGTGGTTTAAACCTTATGATGGATAATTAAGCGCGATTCCATCATGTTATCGATCCTCGTAGGTCGGGCATGCTTTTTATGCCCGACAAATTCGATGCTTCAATCGGATGACGGTTTCGGAATTTGCGAAATTGTCCCAATCATTTGGCAAAAGCAGCTCACTATCAACGGCTTTCCCAATACTCAATTTCCTCCGCATCCCTGCCTATCATTGTCCCTGCTTCGCCAATCAGAATTTTGCCCGCATCCTGTAACCTGCCGATGCCGGCGATGGCGCCGGTCTGCTCGACGAAGCGGCAGGCGGCCTCGACTTTCGGCCCCATCGAACCGGGGGCGAAGGAAAAGCGGCGCAAGGCTTCGGGCGAGATGCGTTTGATGGCTTTGCCTTGTTCGCAAGGCCAATCCGTATAAACGGCATCGACATCGGTCAACAGCAACAGCGCATCGGCTCGCAGTTCCCGCGCCAGCAGCGAGCTGGCCAGGTCCTTGTCGATGACCGCCTCGACGCCTTCCAGGCTTCCATCTTGCCGCCGCACGACCGGAATGCCTCCGCCACCGGCGCAGATCGTGACGACATGCTGCTGCAGCAGCAATTCTATGACGCCCAATTCCAGGATGCGTTGCGGTTTCGGGGACGGGACGACGCGGCGGCAATGCGGTCCGTCGCGGACGATGCTCCAGCCCCGCTCACGCACCAACTTGTCGGCCTGTTCCAGCGGATAAAACGGTCCGATCGGCTTGGTCGGATGCTCGAAACCGGCATCCTCGGCATCCACTTCGATCTGGGTCAGCAAGGTCGCGCACTGACGTTGCGGCGGCAACAAAGCGCTCAGCTCCTGCTCGATCAAATAGCCGACCATGCCCTCGGTTTCGGCATCGAGTATATCCAACGGATAGGCTTCGTCTTCTTTATAAGCAGCGCCCTGCAAGGCCAGCAAGCCGACCTGCGGGCCGTTGCCGTGAGTGATGATCAGGTCGTGTTCACGCGCCAACGGCTCGATGGCCTGCGCCGCGATGCGTACATTATGGCGTTGATTGGCGGCGCTCAATGCCTCGCCGCGGCGCAGCAGCGCATTGCCGCCCAAGGCGACGACGATTCGCATCTCAATCGCCCAGCGTCGCGACCAACACCGCCTTGATCGTATGCATGCGGTTGGCCGCCTGGTCGAACACGATCGAGGCCGGCGATTCGAACACCTCTTCGCTGACTTCGATACCGTCCAGGCCGAACTTCTGAAAGATTTCCTCGCCGACCTTGGTCTCCCGGTTGTGGAAAGCCGGCAGGCAATGCATGAATTTGACGTCGGCATTGCCCGTGGCTTGCATCAGCCGCCGATCAACCTGATAAGACCCCAGCAAGCGTATCCGTTCCGCCCAGACCGCCTCCGGTTCCCCCATCGACACCCAGACATCGGTATAGATGTAATCGACGCCTTTAACCGCGGCTTCCTTGTCGTCGCCGATCGACAAATGCGCGCCGCGGCGTTCGGCCAATTCCCGGCATTTGGCCAGCAAATCCGAGTTCGGCTGCAATTCGGCCGGCGCCGCCAGACGGAAGTCCATGCCTAAAATCGCCGCGCCCACCATCAGCGATGTCGCCATGTTGCCGCGGCCGTCGCCGATGAAGCAGAAGCCGATCTCGGCCAGCTCCTTTTCGCAATGTTCCTTCATTGTCAGCAAATCGGCCAACACCTGGGTCGGATGATACTGGTCGGTCAGACCGTTCCAGACCGGCACGCCGTGTTTTCCCAATTCTTCGACGGTCGCTTGATCGAAGCCGCGGTATTCGATGCCGTCAAACATGCGCGCCAATACCCGCGCGGTATCGCGCATCGACTCCTTGACGCCGATCTGCGAACCGGTCGGGCCGATATAAGTCACAAGGGCGCCCTGGTCGTGGGCCGCGACCTCGAAGGCGCTGCGGGTGCGGGTCGAATCCTTCTCGAAGATCAACACGATGTTCTTGCCCTTGAGCCTTTGTTGTTCGTTGCCTGCCGCCTTGTCCGCCTTCAACCGCGCGGCAAGATCGATCAGATAGGTAATTTCCTCGGCGCTGAAGTCGAGCAGTTTCAGAAAATTGCGTTTACGTAAGTTGAATGGCATGGCCGCCTCCCGTTTGGATTCTAATCACACTATCCGTGATAAGTTGAATCTAACAGCAAACGTTTGGATTGCCTAGAGGCTTGGTGCGCTTCACTGCGTTCAGCAGCACCCTACATGATTCATCGATCCGGTTGAAAGTCGCTTCATGGCCTTCATGATCTTCATAGTGATCAAAATCATTAATAACATTGCTGTTCGCGCCGGGGCGGCGCTCCTACACGACGATTCGCGGCGAGCGCTGGGAGATGGCGGTGACGATTTCGTAATTGATCGTGCCGAGTTTTGCCGCCAACTCGTCGGCGCCGATTTCCAGGCCGTTCTGCTCGCCGATGATGACCGCTTCGTCGCCGATGTTGACGGTTCCGCGTAGTTCGGTCACGTCGACCAGGCTCATGTCCATCGTGATGCGGCCGACCTGCGGGCATCGCTGGCCTCCGATCAGCAAGTCGACGTTATTGGACAGGCGACGGCTAAAACCGTCGCCGTAGCCGAGCGGAACCGTCGCGATCAACGACGGCTTGTCCGTGATAAATGTGCGGCCGTAACTGAGGCCGAAGTCAGAGGCAACCTCCTTCAGATACACGATCCGGGTTTTCCATTCCAACACCGGCTTCAGATGATTCACGGCGGGATTGAGGATGTCGTGGGAAGGGCGCAAGCCATAGATCGATATGCCCGGCCGGCACGCGTCGAAACCGGCCTTGGGCAGATCGAAGATCGCCGCGCTATTGGCCATGTGCCTGATCACCAGACTATCGCATTGCGTTTGAGCGAGGGCGTTATTGAAATTCTCGATTTGGCGATAAGAGAAAGCCTTGTCCTCCTCGTCGGCGCAGGCGAAATGGCTCATGATGCCGCGCAACCGCAACGACGGCCGAGCGCGGCAATGGGACACGAATTCGGGCAATTGTTCGGGCCTGATGCCGATCCGTCCCATGCCGGAATCGACCTTGATATGCACGGCGATGCGTTTGCCGCGGCGTTCGGCCTCTTCGGCCAACGCGTCGACCAATTCGTGCGTGCACAGCACCGGTTCGCAGCCGTACTTAACCAGGGCCGGAATATGTTCCGTCAGCATCGCCGACAGCACGATGAAGGTCGCGTCCACACCGGCATCGAGCAACGCCATCGCCTCGCCGACATCGGCGACGCAAAACGTCGTGTAACCGAGCCGGTAAAGATGACGGGCGATAATATCGGCGCCGTGGCCGTATGCATTGGCCTTGATACAGGGCCACAATTCCCGCCCGCCGGCCTGTTGCTGAAGCAGTCGCATGTTGTCGGCCAAACGGTCCAGATGCAGATAGACCTTGGTCAGGCGGCTAGGATCATCAGTTCTAGGCATATAGGACCCTGTCGTCGAACAATCGGCCCCGGACACAACGCTTTTCGACATAGGCCGACGTCATCGCCGCCAACAGCGCGGCGTAATTGAGATTGAAAGAAAGGATATCGCCGATCTCGATGCGGCCGGCCAGCGCCGATACGTCGAGGCCCAGATAATCGCTGGACGCGCCGATGACAGTCAACGCTTCCTGCGGCGTGATGCCTTCGACGGCGACATCCTGCCGGCCGACGTTGACCAGGGCGTGCAGGATGTTGCCATGATCGACAAAATGGGGATGGCCGCCGAAGGCGTCCTCGCAATGCTCGCCGGCGAATGCCGACGGCTTTCGCTTCAACTCGATCACTTCGGCTTGCAATATGAAGGCGTCCTGATAGGTATTCGGCCAGGGGCTTCGCTCGGTCGTTTCCCGCCCCAGCAAGATCGCCTCGCCGATGCGGGCGTGGTTGACGCGCTCCGGCATTCCTTCCTCAACCAGCAAATTCAGACCGCTGGAATTGATGCCCGAGATCCATGTGAGATCGATTTCGCAGGCCCGCTCGATTTCACCGGCCAGCTCGACCAACGACAGCATATTGGCATGAGTCGGCATCAGGCCGCCGAAACAGGCCAGGTTGGTGCCGATGCCTTGCAAGCGAATGCCGGGCAATGGCACCAAGGCCTTGGCACGCTCGACGGCGTGATCGGGCCAGACGCCTTCTCGCAAATCGCCCAGATCGATCATCAGGATCATGTCGTGAACCTTGCCGCGGCGCAACGCCGAGGCCGACAAGGCTTGCAACGTCTCGAGCTCGGAATTCAGACTGATATCGACGCAGTCGCTGACCTCGTCGACCCTCGACAACGCCGGCAGCCGCAGCAGCATGAAAGTCGTGTCTATGCCGGCCGCGCGCATGCGGCGGATATTCTCGATCCTGGAATCGGCCAGGCCGGCGACGCCGCCGCGCAGCATCGCCGCCGCTACCGCCGGATGACCGCAGACGACCTTGGTCACGCCGCTGACCCGGATTCCGTGCGCCGAACACAGCTCGACGATGACCCTGGCGTTATGTTCGATCTTGTCCAGGTCGATGTCGAGCAACGGATAAGCCATCGTTTAGGCGGCTTGTTCGCGCCAGCGGCGCACCATGAAACTGGCGACCTCGCGGCCGGTGGCGCCGTGGCCGAAGCCGGCATCCAGTCCGCATTCGCGCGCCAGCTTATCGTCGATGCGGGGGCCGCCGGCAATCAACAACACCTTGCCGGCTAAACCGCGCTCGCTGGCCTGACGGGCCAGATTGCGCATGTGCTGCTTATGGACATCGGCATGGGTGATCACGACCGAGATCAACACCGCGCCAACATCAGTCTCTTCGGCTTTATCCAGCACCTGTTCGATGGAGACCGACGAGCCCAGGTTATGGCAATGAAAACCATATTTTTCGATGCCGCCGTGCTTGATATCGAGGATCTCGTGCAGGCCGACGGTGTGCTCGTCCTCGCCCACCGTCGCCGCGACGATGTGGATGTCGCGCGGCCGCACCCATGCTTCGATCTCGTTATCCGTTAATGGCCGGATCTGGCTGTACGCCGGCAGCGCCTGCTTTTCGATATAGAGGTCGACCGTGCCCTTGATTTCGAACAGGCTGCCTTCGGCCGGATGCATGATGCGCTGGTTGATCACTTCCGGATTGTTCAGTCCCATGTGCAGGGCGAGCTCCAGCGCCGCCTGCTTGGCGGTATGCGGTTCGTCCGGGATGAACAAGGTCAGGCAGACGACGCCGTCGCCGTGCTTCTCGACCTCGGGACGCAGCAAGCCCTGCTCCCGTTCGGCCAGAGGCTGTTTGAGCCGCTGCAGCACGTTGTCTTCGTCGTCGACCTCGTCGATATAGCGAATCTTGGCGGGATCGCACAGCGTACAGCCGCCGTAATCGGCGCAGGGTTTGCCAGCCTTGTCGGCATAGCTGTTACGGCCGAAATGACTGCACACCGGCGCGCCGTAGTCGTCTTCGCGGGCAATGACGGTATTCGCGCAATCGCCGCCGTCGGGCTCGCGCACGATGCCGTCGCCCTTGCGCTCGGGATAATAACCGGAATCGACGAATTGCCCGGCCTCGACCGCCGTGTAATAGCCGCCGGCATCCAAGATTTCCTCAAGAAACAATAACGCTCTTTCCTTCAGCTCGCGCACCTGCTCCCGAAATGGTCCGTCCTGCTTGACTTCAAGCAGTTGGTCGAGGCCGTCCAGGCCCATCAGCGTCTGCCGGGCCGTATTGACGCCGGCAATGTTATTGTAATGCCAGGGGATGTTGCGGCCCTCGTCTGGCGTAATCGTGCTCTGAATATCGGTCTCGGTCAGCCGGGAGATCAGCGTGTCGAGCACATGCGACACCGTGGTTTCTTGGGTGTCCGCCTCCATGTAGCGGGTGTTCTGCTGGGCGCGGAACTTGTAACCTTCGAACAATTCCCGTAGCGCGACGGCATAGGGCAGGTCCAGGCGTAGCTTGGGCGCCGGCGGCGCTGTCGGCGGCACCGTCGACAGCGCGATCTGTCCGGCGTCCATGCCGGCTTCTATAGAATAGGCGGTGTTGACGGCATGCTGCACGAACAGCTCCGGCGTCACCTTCCACGCCTCCTTGGCGGTGGCGTTGGCGTTGTGCGCGCCGTCGAGCTGTAAAATGCCGGCATCGGCCATGATCTTTTTCGATTCGGCCGCGTCGACGAAGGAGCGGTGCATGTTGATGTCGCGGTACAACACGTTGTACTGCGGATCCTGGTGCGCGCCGTTGACGCCCTCCTCGGCGAACAGCACGGCGATCTCGGGGCCGGCGACGCCGCTGACGTAGGAATGGAAATTGATCGGCCGGCCGACCTCGTCCTCGATGGCGTCGAGCGCCTTGCGCGACGCCCGGATCTGCTTGCGCGAAATCGGAATGCCGCCGACGCCTTCCGGCGTGCCCTCGATCAGACCGTCGATATGGGACTGGCCGGTGGTGCGGATCACCATGATGTGGTCGGCGCCGTGCCAGGCCGCCATGCGCATGCGGCGCAAATCGTCCTCGAAGCGGCCGGAGGCGATTTCGGTGGTGATGATCAGGTCGCACTGGGGATCGATATCGGAAAAATATTCCGCGGCCGGCAGCGGCACCGAGTTTTTCAGATTTTCGGAACTGTCCTGGTAGACGAACGGGCCGATGCGTTGCTCGGGGACGTGCTTGCGCCAGACCCAGCCCTTGCGCCGCGGCCGGTAGTGTTCGAGGTCTTGCAGCACTTCGAGGATATCGAGTTTGTTGTCCGGGTCGAGTTTCATGGTTGCAACTCCCCCCAATAGTCGCCTTGCAACAGGGCTTCGCCGGCTTCCCGCACCGTCAAGTTGTTGCGCTTGGCCAACTGCAGCAGCAAATGTCCCGCGCCGTGGCCGAGTAAACCTTGTTCCTGCATGCCGTCGATCAGCTGCTTGGCCTCGGCGCTGGTGAAACCCATGCGCAATAGCACCGAGCGCTCGATGCCGGGGCTGGTGTGAGTGCGCGCTTCCTCGACCAGCGGCTCGACGATGCCCTGAACCAAGTGCCAAAAGCGGGCATGCAGCGCCTCGTCCGACAGCTCGCGCAAATGCTCGCGGCGGGTCTCGAAGTCATCGGGCCTGTCCAATGAACTCATCGCAGATCTCCTTTACGTTGGTGATATCCAACCGGGTCTCCTCGGCCAGAAAGGTGTAATCGGCTTCCGTCAGTTTAGCTTCTTTATCCTCAGATTGTAGGGCGTGCTGCAGATAGGAGCGCCGCACCCGCTGCAGGTCGACGTCGACGACATCCAGTTGCGCGGGAGTTTCGGGTATGACGATGCTTTGTCCGGGCTTCGACGTTTTGGGATCGCCGCGACTGATGGCTATGCCCATGCGCTTGGCCAGATTCAACTGGGCCAACGGATGCTTGCCGGCGCCGGTGTATTCGGTCTCCTGCACGACGACGATCCGGTCTTGCCGCAATTGCTGGGCAATAACGAAGGCCGCGGCCAGCGAGGTGTTGCCTGCCGGTCCACGCTCCAGGCCTTCCAGCTCGGCCAACGCCTGGGTAATGTAGAACACCTCGCCCTGGGTCACGGTCACGAAGCGGTTCATGTAACGCAAGGCCCTGGCCGCATTGCGCGGCACATCGGCCCTATCCGGCCAGGTCGTGAACGGCAGCGAAAAACCAGTGTGACCGGTCGTGAACGACTTGCGGTTGAAGTCGTGGTCGGAGGCCATGTGCAGGCCGGACAGATCGACGCTGGCGGCGATGACCTCGGTTTCGTTCGCGCCGACCTTGAGCAAGCCGCGCGCGGTGCCGGTCAGATTGCCGCCGCCGGCATGGGTCACGACCACCGCGTCGGGATAAACATGCTCTTGTTCGCGCACTTGCCGCGCCAGCTCGTAACCCAGTGTCTCAATGCCCTGGATCGAATAGGGCGTGTACAACGAGGCGTTGAAATAACCGGTCTCTTTCAATAACTTCAGAAACTGGTAGAACAGCTCCGGTCCGACCGACAGACGCATGACCTCGGCGCCGTAGGCTTCGCAGGCACGGGTCTTCTCCGCGATTTCCGGCTGGGCGATGCCCCGGCTGTCGAAGGCCTCCTGCACGATGATGCAGCGCAAGCCGGCCTTGGCCGCCTGCGACGCGATCGCCGCACCGTAGTTGCCGCTGGTCGCCGCGATCACGCCAGGGTAACCGCGCCGCTTGGCCTCGAACACCGACAGCGAGGCCCGCCTGTCCTTGAACGAGCCGGAAGGGTTGGCCGCCTCGTCCTTGACGAACAACCGCGCACCATATCCCGGTTTGGAAAACAGCCGCAAAAGCCGGGTCAAATTTTTTAATTCCACCAACGGCGTGTCGCCGACCGCGGTTCTTTGCTGCACTTGGCGGACGCGCTCCAGATCGTAACCGGTATCGGCCATAAGCGCTTCATAATCGAAGGCCAACACGCCGGTCGCGTATTTTCGATAATCGATGCCGACCGACTGACGCATGATCTCGTTACGCTGCGCCATGACGGCCTGATAACTAGTCATCGCTTATCTCCCGTTGCCCCAGCAAGGTGCGCAACTCCCGCCCTATCGTCGACAGTTCCGGAATCGGCGGGCCGAAGCCGTGCCGATAGGCCGGATTGACGTCAACCAACTTGCCGCGCAGACGACGGCCGGCCGCGGTGACGATCTCGGCTTCCCCGCCCAATTCGGCGGGTTCGCTCAAAAAACCCTTGACCCTCATCTCCAACGGGATGCGCGCGGTATCTTCCGGCACCTGCGGCGCCCGTTCTCCCGCTTCCAAAACGATGTCGTGAATCTCGACCCAGACGCCCGCTTCGATTCGCTCGCTCATGCCTGTTCTCCCGATGTAGCGTGCCTGAAACTCCGGAAACCGGCGCCGCCCGGCATCGCCGCCGGCACCGGCAGGTCGGCCATGCAATAGAGGCCGGGAGCGGCCTGCACAACTTGAGGAATCATGTTGACCGCCAAGGCCTGGGTGGCCAGCCCCCCGGGTATTTCGGGACTTCCCGCCAGGTTGATGTTCGGAGAACCTCTGATCTCGATACGATCGCCGGTTGCGACGCCTTCCAGTTGGGGAAGGATTTGTTGCGGATGAATCAACTGAATGACGGCTTTGCCATTTCGATAGGCTGTGGCTGTATGCAGGCAACCGGCCACCTGGCCGGGCTCGACCGTAACGAAAGGCGTTTGCCTGATCACTGTCGAGATTATGGGCTCGCGCGTTTGTTCGATCCGCTCCAGCTGCCAGCCCAGCGCGGCCGCGATCATTTGCAGCGATTGTTCGAAACCGACATGACCAACCACGTTGCCCTCATTGACTCCTCGTTCGAAATCCTGCGGCGTCAGGCCGACGCCTTGTTCCCGCAATACGGTAGGGCCGTACGGAGACAAATCGTTGACGCGCGTGGCCGTGATCTTCTCGACCTCGGCGCAGACGCCGGTCAGCGTGATGATCAATAAGTCCAGCACGAAACCGGGATTGACGCCGGTGCCTAGCAGCGAAACGCCGTGTTCGATGGCAAGCCGCTGTAATTGCACTGCCCTGACCGGAGAAGTCGCCGCAGGATAGGCCATTTCCTCGGCGATCGAAATAACGTCAACGCCGTGTTCAATCAGCATGGCCAGCTCCTGCCAAGCATCTTGCAGTGTCGAACAGGTTGCCTGGAACGCGATTTGCGGCCGTGTTTGCGCGAGTAATTCGGTTAGATCGGTGGTAATTGCGATGCCAAGCTCCCGATCCAAGCCAATCGCCATGCCTAAATCGAGGCCCTGGCGCTCGGTTCTTCTGGCATATACGCCGACCAGTTGTAGAGCCGGCTTTGTTAGAAGCAAGCGGGCGATGCCGGCCCCCATCTGCCCGGTCCCAAGCACCACAACTCGAATCGCATCGCCCATGCCATTACCCCACATTTTGCTTAACCGCTGCTTTAATCTTAAACGCTAAATCGTCAGTCAAGCAATCGGTGTTGCAACGAGCCGCAGTCAAATCGGCCAATTCAGTCTCTTGCGACTAATTACGGGACAATCCAGCTAATTTCGCCGTCCACTCTTCAGCCATAACCGCTCCCACGGCCCATCGGGTCCTGTGCCGCACTGTTTGGAAACCCAGCCATGACGGCGATAGAATCCGAGCGCCCGTTCATTGGCGCAGATGCACTTGAGCGACAACGGCCGTCCGTATTGCAATTCGCACATTCTAAGTAAAGCGGAGCCCTAACCCCGGCCCTGAAAGCGGGGACAAATATAGAGATGGTGGACAAATCCTTCCTTTTCCCAAACCGATACGAAACCGGCAATGTGTCCGCCAACTTCGGCGATATGGATGGCTTCGCCATGGGTCTGGCGGTTGAACTCGGCCAACCCGATCGGCACCCATTTAAAACACCCGGCCGACTGGCGCGCCGCGTTGAAGATTTCCACCAAGCGAAGTTTATCTTCTTCGGTAGGCAAACGAATGGTTGGGGCTTGGCCGGGTCGCAGCCTACGAATTAGTTGCTTGAACATGAATTCCGCTCCGCGTTTTTTCCTTGTTCTCAGACCGGGCACTATTTTTCCATCGAATAATAGACCAAAAACGCCTCATTGTTATGTGCGATTATGAAAGTTCTCGATGATCAGGGGATGCGATTGTTCGACAAACAGGTATCGGCGTCCTGCCAAGCGAATGACCGTACCTTCAACTGCCACTTTCATTATTGGTGTAATAAAATCTTCTTCATGATCGTGACAAAGAAAATGCCTCATTCAGCCTGCAAGCGCACCAACTCCTGCACCAGTTCGCGCAGTTTTTTCTGGATGATACGAGTGTTCTCCGGCCCCATCCTCAACATCTGTTTTTGCACCGGGCTGAGCGATTCCAGTTTTTTATCGGCGAAATGGTAACGCAAGGTCGGTTTAATCAGTGCCACGCGGCCTTCGACGACCGGCGCGGCGATCATTTCCGCGGCCGCTTTTTTGAACAGATCTTCCAGCTGATATTGTTGGGGATAGCCGAATTCTTCATAAGCTTGCTGCAATAACGGCCGCAATTTTCGGTAAGCCTCGATGGTTTTATCCACATTTAGCTCGGCAAAGGCTTTCGCCAGGCGGTCGTAGCGACGGTAGCTTTTTTCCGTCATATACCAGCCTTGGCCGTCTTGTTCGGCGATGAACGGCTTGGGCGGTTGCAGAAAGCTTATGTGTTTATATAAACGCTGTCCCTGGGAAAAGTCATTGATGACTTGCAGGTATTTTGGGATCAGTTCCGTTGTTTGCACTTGTCCGACGAAATCCGGCGACAACGCCAATACTTCCCGACGCACCAATTCGTCGCTCTGTTCCAACGGCGGCAGCGGTTCGGTCGATATTTCTTGCGCAGGTTCGGACTCCGCCAATGGTTCTTCCTCCGACGTTTCGTCATCGGTTAAGATTTGCTGATCACTTAACTCCGCCGGCTCGGACGACGGCAATGTCAATTCACTGACGACCTGTTCGTCCTGCCCATTGCCGACATAAATCCAAGCAACGACCGCGACGATTATGACAACTATACCGGCGGCCAGGATGGCCGGGGAAAGTTTAGGTTCCGCTTCATCATATCTTCCCATGTCGTATCTCCGCTGTAGTGAAATAACAGATAAAATTATGCGCCACAATAAGGCAAAAGAACACCGCCGGAAAGAAATTGGAGCGATCAGGCCGACGCGATCGCTCGGCATGTCTCGACCATGTCGCACACGCCCGCCTTGTACGACATGAAAATCGCTGTCATGACAACGGAAGTCCCAATACTCAGGAGCTTCCATATTTTATACGAAGAGAACAGCTAATGACTCGATTGTTAATAATTTCCCTTTTTGGCTCCATGCTTCAGCACGGGGGCATGGATAAGATTACATGGAGCTTTCCGGGACATTATTTTGTACTAATACCCTAACGGCTCATCACTTTTTCCAGCTCATCCTGGCTGATGTGGCGCACGTCTTCGCCCTTGACCATGTAAATGACGTGCTCGCAAATATTACAGGCATGATCGCCAATCCGTTCCAGCGCTCGCGCGGTCCACAGAATATCCAAGGTGCGGGTGATATGGCGGGGATCTTCCATCATGCGCGTGATCAACTGGCGCACGATGCTGGCATATTCGCGGTCGACTTTCTGGTCCTGGCTGGTAATGCTGGCGATGTCGTCGACGCTCAACCGGGCGAAGGAGTCCAACGCGCCGTTCAACATGTCCTTGACCATTTCCAGCAAGTGCTGAATTTCATGATATTGCTCATGATAATATTCGGTATTTTCCAGGCGAATCGTCATCTTGGCGATCCGAGCTGCCTCGTCGCCGATGCGTTCCAGGTCGGAAATCGATTTGATCGTGGCGATCAACATGCGCAGGTCGAACGCGGCAGGCTGCCGTTTCGCCAGAATTTCGGTGCATTCCTGGTCGATATCCATTTCCAGGTTATTGACCATCTCGTCCTGTTGTATCACCTTCTCGGCCAATTCCAAGTCGCAGTTCATGAAGGACTTGGCCGCCAGATCGATTTGCTGTTCCACCAGCCCGCCCATGGTCAGGACCTTATTGCGGATGTCTTCCATTTCCTCGTTGAACTTTCGGGAAATATGATGCCCTATTTTTTTGGTATCCATAGTCGCGCCCCCTTAGCCGTATCTGCCGGTAATGTAATCTTCTGTTTGTCTTTTCTTCGGGTTAGTGAACAATTCGCTGGTTTCGCCGAATTCGATCAATTCTCCCATGTACATGAATGCCGTGTAATCGGACACTCGCGCCGCCTGCTGCATATTATGCGTAACGATGACGATAGTGTATTGCTGTTTCAACTCATTGATCAATTCCTCGATCTTCAGTGTCGAGATCGGGTCCAAGGCCGAAGCCGGCTCATCGAGCAGAATCACTTCCGGCTCGATGGCGATGGCTCGCGCGATGACCAAGCGTTGCTGCTGGCCGCCCGACATGCCCAAGGCATTATCGTTCAAACGGTCCTTGACTTCGTCCCACAACGCGGCGCCGCGTAGCGAGCGTTCCACCGTTTCATCCAGCGTACGGCGGTCATTGATGCCTTGGATCCTGAGACCATAAGCGACGTTTTCGTATACCGATTTAGGAAAGGGATTCGGTTTCTGGAACACCATGCCCACGCGCCGGCGCAAATCGGCCACGTTGACCGATTTATCGTAGATATCCTCGCCGTCGAGCAGAATTTTTCCGTCGATCCTGACACCATCGACCAGGTCGTTCATCCGATTGATGCTGCGCAATAGCGTCGATTTACCGCAACCGCTTGGGCCGATATAGGCGGTCACCTTGCCGCGGGGAATATCCATATTGATGCCATGCAGCGCTTGTTTCTCACCGTAAAATAAATTCAGGTTCTGCACTTGCAAACAAGTTTCCACCGGTCCAGCTTGCCTCTTACCGCCACGGGTCAGTGAACTGATATCGAGTACGTGGGTACGAGTTTGTTCTGTCGTCATATTCATAGTCTCAAACTTCTAAAATTCGGTGAAGGATTACCCCTCCAGGGCACGGTATTTCTCCCGCAAATGGTTCCGGATGGCGATGGCAAACATGTTCAGGCCGATAATCACCAGGACCAGTAGTAACGAAGTCGCATAAACCAGGGGCCTGGCCGCCTCGACGTTGGGACTTTGAAAGCCCACATCGTAGATATGAAAGCCCAGATGCATGAATTTTCGGTCAAGATGCAAAAATGGGAAGTTGCCGTCCAGCGGTAAGGTCGGCGCCAGCTTGACGACCCCGACCAACATCAAAGGCGCCACTTCGCCGGCCGCGCGCGCCACCGCCAGGATCAAGCCGGTCATCATGGCCGGGCTGGCCATCGGCAACACCGTGCGCCACAGAGTTTCCGCCTTGGTCGCGCCCAGCGCCAGACTGCCCTCGCGTATCGATTTCGGAATGCGCGACAAGCCTTCTTCGGTGGAGACGATTACGACCGGCAGGGTCAGCAGGGCCAGCGTCAGCGACGCCCACATCAAGCCCGGGGTGCCGAATACCGGTGCCGGAGCGGCTTCGGGATAAAACAATTGGTCGATATTGCCGCCCAAGATGTAAACGAAAAACCCCAAGCCGAACACGCCGTATACGATCGACGGCACCCCGGCCAAGTTATTGACGGCAATACGTATGATCCGGGTCACGAAACCTTGCTTGGCGTACTCGCGCAGATACACCGCGGCAATGACCCCGAACGGCGTCACGAACACCGACATCAACAGCACCATCATGATGGTGCCGAAGATGGCCGGAAATATTCCGCCTTCGGTATTGGCCTCGCGCGGGTCGTCGCTAACGAATTCGCCGAATTTAACCAGATATTCGATGATTTTTTCGCCCAAACTCATCGCATTGGGGCGAATCAGGCGCACGACTTTTTCCAACGGTATTTCCAGACGGCGATCGTTGGCGGCGACCACTACCAGGCTATCGCGCCTGATTTGCCGGTTCAGTTCGCCGATCTTGCCTTGCAGTTCTTTGTATTGCCGGTCGAATTCGGCCCTTTGCTCGGCGAATTCCTGTTCGGACGTATCGTTCCACTCGCCCTTCAATTCCAGGCTGCGTTGTTTCAAGCGCAAGCGCTCCAGACCGTAGTTGATCGAGCCGATTTCATTTTTCTGCAAATGCTCGATTTCATCGTACAGAGCCAACGCCCTGTCGATCCTTGCCTGAACGACCGCATAGGCTCTTTCGCCCTCGGCGATAATGCGGCCGTTTTCCTTCAATGCCTGCAGGCGGCCGTAGAAATTACCCCATTCCCGTCTTTCGATGACGATCATCTCCTCGGGATACGCTTGCTGCTGGATATATTGACTTTGAATCCAGCGAAAATCCATGCCGGTCAAGTCCCGGTTTCCGGTCTTGATCAGGCGTTGTTCCAGATAATCGGCGTTATTCAAAATCCGATGTCCCGCCGCCTTGGCCTGGCTCGCCGTCATGATCGCGCTATCGACCACTTCGCCGACGATGACACTCTTCCCGCTTTGATCCTGGTAATGGTATTCGACGATATCGGCCGGCCAGAAATGGCCCAGTCCCCGAGAAGCGATCAACAGTAATAAGCCTACGACCAGAATCAGGCTGGTGCTGACCGCGGCAGCATTGAGCCATACCCATGGCGAACCGCTTTTAAACCATGTTTTAATCATAACGAACTGTATTTCCGACGCAGATTCTGGCGAATAATCTCAGCCAACGTGTTAACAACAAAAGTAAACATAAACAACACCAGGGCCGCCAGGAACAACACCCGGTAATGAGTACTATTGACTTCCGACTCCGGCATCTCGACGGCGATGTTGGCCGACAATGTGCGCATGCCCTGAAATATGCTCAAATCCATGACCGGCGTGTTGCCAGTCGCCATCAGCACGATCATCGTTTCGCCCACGGCGCGGCCCAATCCGATCATCACGGCGGAAAAAATCCCCGGACTGGCGGTCAGCAATACCACCTTGGTCATGGTTTGCCAGGGCGTCGCGCCTAGCGCCAGCGATCCGGTGGTCAAATGTTTCGGCACGCTGAAGATGGCGTCCTCGGCGATCGAGAATATAGTCGGGATCACCGCGAAGCCCATTGCCAAACCGACCACCAACGAGTTGCGTTGGTCGTAGCCGATGCCGAATTCGTTCTTCATCCATACCCGCATGTCGCCGCCGAAAAACAACGACTCGAAACCGGGGCTGACGATAAATGCCAGCCAGGCGCTGATCATGATAACCGGAATCAGCAAAGCCGCTTCCCAACCTTCCGGAATGGCATGCCGTACCTGTTTCGGAGCATGCTGCCAGAAAAAAGCGAAAACCATGACGCCGAGCGGCAGGATCATCAACATGGAAAAAATGCCGACCAAATGTTCCTCGACGAACGGCGCCAACCAAAGGCCGGCCAGGAAACCTAGAATCACGGTCGGCAACGCCTCCATGATTTCGATGCTGGGTTTGACCAATTGGCGCATGCGCGGCGCCATGAAATAAGCCGCATAAATCGCCCCCATCAACGACAACGGAATCGCGACCAACATGGCGTAGAAGGCCGCTTTCAACGTACCGAACACCAACGGCGTCAGACTCATTTTCGGCTCGAAGTCGTTGCTGGCCGACGACGACTGCCAGACATATTCGGGCTTAGGATAACTTTCATACCACACTTCCTGCCAGATCGACGCCCACGACACTTCGGGGTGTTCGTTCTCCACCGTCCAATGATGAATTCTGCCATCGGCCGACTGCAACAAAAAGGCATTGGCTCTGGGCGACAACGCCACTGCGACAGGTCGGGCCCGACTGATTTGTTTCTGAATCAGACGTCTTTCCGCCGTGGTATGGTAAATAGCGGCCAAGCCGTTAGTATCGGTTACCAGTAACCCCTTGCGGCGTTGTTCCGGGCTGATGGTTGCTATCGCCCGGTCGGATACCTTGAATGACCTGAATTTTTGCAGACTGATTCGGTTTTCCTCGTCACGCACCAAACTCCATTGCGACAATACGCCGCCGGAATCGCCGATTAACAAAGAAATTTCACCATTCAGAAATGCCAAGGCCGTAATGTGCTTGCCGGGTTCCAGCACATCCAACTTATGTTTGATTTGCGGATTTTGCTTGTTGCTGATATCGACATAGGTGATATCGCCATTTTTGCCGGCCAAATATAAATTGCGTTGTTCCTTATCGAGCAACAGAAAATCAATCGGGTCGGCAGCGATCTGAATTTCGGCATCGCTACGTTCCAGGGTTGCCTCATCCTCGAACAACGATTCCTCGCGGCTGAAACTGGTCAACAATAGTCGATCATCACCCGTTTTCGCCACGATGGTGCTTTCGTCTTCGCCGAAGCGTCCGGCCACAAGCATTACCGGACTGCCGTTTTCCGCCAGGACAATCGCCTCCCGCCCCAACGGATATTCCAAGCTCGGAGTAATCAAACGCTTGTTGTCGGGATACGTCACCTTGTAACGTTGTTTCGCCACTACGGCACTTCCGTCGGACAACCCATAAATAACAACGCCTTGATCATAAGTGCCATGGGCAAAGCTGGTGATTTTAGCGCCCTCGGGGATGGGCAATTTTTCCGTTTTAATCGGTTCGCCGCTATCGACTCGAAAAAATATTGCTGTCCCGTTATCGGTAAAACGCACGGCGATTTCGTTCTGCTCCTCCATTGCCAGGAACAGCGTTTTGCCTGAAGGCAATTCCGGCACGGCATAATCGCCAACCCCTTCGGCTTGCGCCGAAACAAATAACGGAAACACCACGTATAGCAAATAAAAGAAAATCAGAACGATGGCCACGATCACGCCCAAGCCGCCGGCCACGACACCATATTCGGCCAGTTTGTCTTTGAGCAAGCGCCATTTTTGATAGTAATTACTCACGCTCTGTATTGCGGTGCTATTTGTCGAATTACCTTCGGTCATAAGAAATATCGAAACACTTAAGAATGCAACATTATGTCAGCATAATGCCATTTGACAGAAAAGAATAAGCCGAGAATTGCCTTTGCAACCCTCGGCCCACTGTCTTGCCTGACCAACCTTCACTATTGAGGGGGAAGTAAAAGTGTGTCAATGCACCCCATCCCTTGGCAGGCATCCCTGCCTGAATTCCTTCATAGTCATCCTATAATCGGAATATTAAGTTTTATTTTATTAAAGTCAGGGCTTTGCTGACTACTTTCGCCGGCAATGGAATATAGCCGTCTTTTATGACCACTTGTTGACCGCTTTGCGACAATACCATTTTGACGAATTCCTGTTCCAATGGCGCCAATGGCTGATTGGGTTGTTTGTTGACGTAAATATAAAGGAAACGTGACAACGGATATTTTCCTGACACTGCATTCTCAGGCGTCGCTTCGACGAATTCACCGCCATGCTTGCCTGCCAGAGGAACGGCCTTAACGCCCGACGTTTTATAACCGATACCGGAATAACCGATGCCGTTCAGGGAAGACGTCACGGATTGAACGACAGAAGCGGAACCGGGTTGTTCGTTCACGTTATTCTTGTAATCACCTTTACACAGTGCTTTTTTCTTGAAATAACCGTAAGTACCCGAAACCGAATTTCGGCCGTATAACTGGATGGATTTTTCCGCCCAGGCGCCTTCCAGGCCAACTTGACCCCAGGTAGTGATATCGGTGTCGTTTCCGCATTTGCGGGTGGAAGAGAAAATCGCGTCGACTTGAGGGATTGACAAGCCTTTGATGGGATTTTCCTTGTTGACGTAAACCGCCAGCGCGTCGATCGCGACCGGAATAGCGGTTGGCTTATAACCGTATTTCTTTTCGAACGCATCGCGTTCTTTGTCTTTCATCTTGCGGCTCATAGGGCCCAGATTAGAAGTCCCTTCGGTCAAGGCCGGTGGCGCGGTGGAAGATCCGGCTGCTTGAATTTGAATGTTGACGTTAGGGTAGGTTCTTTTGAATTCTTCGGCCCATAAAGTCATCAAGTTGGCCAGAGTATCGGAACCGACACTGGACAAGTTACCGGAAATACCGCTGGCTTTCTCATAGGCGGGGACATCCGCATCCACGGTTTGTACGGCCGCCACGGAACCACTCAACAATGAGGCAGAGACAAAACCCAACCCCGTAGCTAATGACTTTAATTGGAAAGATAGTTTCATTTTTTTCTCAAATTTAGGTTTTAAGGTACAGCTATTGTGCCGATAAAGATTGACAATAATATGAAGTCAATATGACAACTTTATGACAGACTGGCTTTTTTTGTCTTCCAACCCACGATTTGACGCAATATTGTAAGCCCTTCGGTCACAATTCTGTAATATTTAACCTCGTATAATACTTTGTTTAATTGTGCCCGCTATAGGCTTTTTATTCAGTCGGAGAAACATTCCATGACCAAAAAATTTTCTTTGGGCCTGTCCGCCCTAAGCATCGCGCTATCCTGTCATTACTCATTTGCGGATGCGCCACACTACAATGTCAACGACTATTACCAGGTTCACCAGGAAGGCCGTATCTATGTATTCGATGATTTTAAAACCTATGCCGGCTTCATTAAAAACGGCGAAACCCCCTTCCGCCTGACTCGCATCGGTGCAGGTCCGAGCGGCGAAACATTAGTCTTCGGCCTTTCCGAACAGGATAAAACCATGCGTACGGGTCTGGGTTCGGTCGATTTATACGATGGCAAAACGGCGGGCATCGCCGAAGGCTTTTATGGCGAAGTCGTCAAAGACGGACGTATTTATGTGTTCGGCGACTGGAACGATCAAAAGGCTTTTTTAGCCGTCGGCGAAGCCCCTTTGCGTTACACTCAGATCGGCGCCGGCCCTAACGGCGAAACGGTAATTTATGTGCTGAACGAGCATAACAAGGAACAAAAACCAAGCGCCTTGATCGCGGAATTCAACCGCAAGCACGCGAACTGATCGCACCTCAGATTTGCTTACATGGAAGTAAGTATTATCCGCCACCCATTTTTCACCCCCTCTTTCCAAACCGCAACTTTATTGTTTTTATTCCAGGCTTTCATGCGTTGAGCACAGCGGCAATGTCACCTAATTGTTACTGAACAGTCAAAGTAACGTCATATTTTTCAAGCATAATTTGATTTCGCTATACAACACTACTTCACTAACTGAGGTGACATCATGAAAAAAACAATACTTACGGTTGCCATTACCGCAGCCATTTCTTCACCAGCTTTCGCTGACAAAAATGTAATCAAAGGCCCCTTCTCCTTTGACCCGCAATCCGCATCTGCTATAACCGGCAGCGAACCAGCTTGTGCGCCATTTGCACTGCCTGAAGGTTTTTCTCAAACCGTGATCAGCGATGAAACCGGCGCTTGTACTCCACTGGTTGAGCATGACGCTGTTCCCGGCGGAAATGACTGGAACGACATGAACACAGTGAATGAAACTGGAGCCCATGTCGGTCGTTATTTGTACCGCACTCAAGAAACAGGCAACGGGATGGGCGCCATCACCGCCATCGACCTGGAGACAGGCGAAGCTATGACCTATTTTGCTGACGATTTCGGCATTGACCCTGGTTTCAGCCGCATGGACGGAATTGAATGGACGCCATGGGGTACCATTCTTGCCGCCGAAGAAAATGGCGCAGGAGGCCGCCTTTTCGAATGCCAAGTCGACGGCTTAGACCTGCACTGCTTCGACCGCCCGGCAGTCGGCCGTATGTCCCACGAAGGCATCGCAGCCGCTAAAGACGGCAACATTTACGTCGGCGACGAACTTAACGGTGGTTCCATCTACAAATTCGTACCGGATCATTATGGCGATTTGTCTTCAGGTACCTTATATGCCCTGAATATCGTCCTACCGGGTGTAATCGATGGCACCGGCACAGGCGAATGGCTCGCATTGATCCCCGGCCAAAACAACGTAAGCACCGATCCCGCTGTTAACGCCCGTGCAGCGGCCGATGAAGCCGGTGCCACCGATTATCTTCGCCCTGAAGATGCCGAAATAGTTGGGCCCAACCTGTATTTCGCAACGACAACGGACAAACGCGTTCTTCGTATTCCAATGAATACCAACACGCCTGAAGTCACCGAATTCGTCGGCGTCAATATTGGTAACATCAATGATGAAAGCGTTGTATCTTCCTACGGTTTGAGAAGCCCGGACAATCTTGCTTCCGACATCAACGGCAATCTCTATATCGTCGAAGACAACAGCGGCAAAAGCGATATTTGGGCTGCGCCGACTACCGATAAAAACCAAGACGGCGTCGCCGACCAGGTCGTTTTATTCGGTACACTAACTACTCCAGGCGCTGAAGGCACAGGCATTTATTTTCCACGTACCATGCCAAAAACCATGTTTGTTAATGTTCAACATGCCAATGACGGCAATGACATGACCATCGCCATCAGCAAGGATCGCAACGGCCACAACGGTCATCACGATGAAGATTGAAGCTTGCGTCTTCAACGCTCTCCTGTAAGATAAGCAAGCTCTACCGCGGCCTTGGCCGCGGTTTTTTTGCCTGAGGCCATAGCTTCTCGCGGACTTCCTATCTACAGCTTTTATGGATTTTTGAGACGTTGCATCGTCAATCCGCATTGTTTTTTACTGCGGCGATAGGAAAGTAGAATTACACAGAATCCTGCATGCGGATTCACGCAATCATTAAGTGTTTCGGCGCTCAATCACCCCTTCTCAGAGTTCTCAGCGCCCGATCAAGGAACATGCGGCATTCCTTTGCCTTGAAATCTATCGCATGTCGCGATTGATTTTGCTCGTGCCCCCAGGCACTCACAAAAATGCCGATTTAATCAACATTTCTTTCACCAGCCTTATTGCCCCGAAATCCCGCCAAACAGAAAACCGCGGTTAAAAATGAGAAGGCGCTCGCCGGAACCGGAACCGCGCTGATCTGCCAACCGACATCCTGTAAACCAGCCAGATCGAGGTCGGTAAAATACTTCCTGGATCCTCTAATGATCGAAGGGGTCATCGCGGCCTTTTGATCTATACCATCGACCAGGCTTATCGTCCCGTCCTGCCAATGCGCTCCTCCAACCGATAAAGGAACATCGCTGCCATAAACCGAGTTCGTATTGTCCCCGGTAAAAACGCCTTCCGTCACTTGGTTATACCAGGAATCGGAAACCCCGAATCCCAGCAAATGAGACAATTCATGCAACGCAACCGAGAAAAAATCATTTTGTGGCCCGATGTTTTCGACAGTTCCAATATCGGAATCGAAATACCAGGCGCTATCCGTATCGAAAGTGATAGACCCTCCCCAGGGAGCAAAATCATAGGCCGTATCACCTGACACGGAGATTATCGTTCCATCCCCTTGTCCCCGCGATATGCTGGCATCGAAATACTGTTGGGTACCGCTGATACTATATCCTCCCGGGCCGCCCACGCCTAATGAAGAACCGCCTAAATCGCGGCCGCCGGCAAAAACGACCAGGGTATCCGCCGCCACATCGAAATCTTGTAGCTCGGTAGTACGTCCCGTACTTGGGTTCACAAATGTCGCGGTAAAACGATTGCTATTGGTTGATGCGATGGCGCCCAAACGATCGCTAATACGGCTTTCGAAATAAGAGGCGGCGCTATTCAAAACGCCCCGTTTCAACGGCGTGTCAAAAAAATGATTATTATCATAACTATAATCTAGTTGAAGCGTGATTGCGTCGGCCCTAATACTGGTCATGCCAATCACGCCGATAGTCATTAACTTGGTCAAGTTGATCATTGTTGCATTCCATCCTATTCAGAAAAGTCCTCAAAAACCTGCAACGAATAATTCAGATGCGGTTTGTTAAAAAATAGCCTCAAATTCAATGCAATAATAGACAAACTTAACTAACAAACAAGCTAATCCGCAAAAAACTATCGATATTTTAACCCCGCCTTGTCAGTGCGTGACAAGGCGGGGTTAAAAGACCTGCCAACAATCTCATGAGCGCATTTTTTAATTTATCAACATCACTCATGCTTGATCTTCAACACATCGACATTTTCCCAGACCTGTTCGGTAAAATCGGCATCGATCTTGGGCATGCCGTCCTCGATCCACCGGACGATCACCCGGGCTACATTGGGATAGGTAATGCGCACGGCATGGGGGTCATGCAGCCAGTCTTCGATGATTTTACTGTCCATCTCGTTCATGGTCTGGCCATAACCCAATTGCTGCAAGGCCGCGGCATTGGAAATCTGCTCCATCTGTGCATGTAAAGGCTTGGCCAGAATTTTTTTGCCTAATTGCAGCGATTCGCTGGCCAGTTCGAAACCGGCGTTACTGATAATCCCCATGCAATCGTACAAATCTCTTTGAAAACCGTCGCGGGACAACGGCTTGCAAACGATGTGCCGATATTTGCTGGCTACCGGCACCGGCGAATAAAGGTAAAATTCAAAATTCTCGAAGGGGCATAACTGCTTGATCACCTCGTTCTGGTCTTCGAACGGCAGATAAACGACAACCTTATTATGCTGAATTCCCTTCGGTAAATCGGGAGTTTCGATAATCGGCGGTAGCACCGGCTGGCCGAAGTGATGCCAATGCAAACCCACGCCGTGGCTGACCGGCGCGAAATACTTCATCACCAAGTCCGCCAAGGGGTCGGAACCGGTGCGCGGTATCGCATGCGCGAAAGCATATTGATGACCGATTCCCAGCACGGTTTTTTTCTGTGCTTTTCCGGCCCAGGCCGTGACCGGTTCGAAATCACTGATGACCAGATCGTAAGCCGATAAATCCAACGATTTGACATCCTGGATAAAACGGATCGGTTTCGATTGCAGCACGGTTTTCAGATAGGAGACCTGACCTTTGTCGGTATTGAAGGTCAATCCATCGCGATGTTGATAGCCATTGAACACCTCCATATCGAAAAACTTGTCCTGGGGCCGGCCGGTAAATTGAAAAGTGACCTCGCAGCCGGCGTCATACAGTTCCTTTGCCATCACGCGCGCGCGCGTGATATGACCGTTACCGGTCCCCTGCACTCCGTAAAATATTTTCATAGAACAATCAGATTGAGACTAAAAATTGCGACACCGACGCCCAACGCCATGCCAACCAGGGTATCGGTAGGGAAATGAACGCCCAGGACGACTCGGGAAAAACCAACCAGGGTCGCCCAAAGCATGAGCGGCGACAACAACGCGGGCATGAAAAATCCGACCAGCGTCGACATCATGAAGGCTGCCGAAGTATGGCCGGAAGGAAAACTGAATTGATCGGATGGCGTCACCAGGCTGTTATAACCTTTCAAAGCCGCCGGCGGCCGGTTGCGCTTGAAACCGTTTTTCAGCAGGAAATAAAGCGGCCTTTCCACCAGGAACGCAAACAATGCGGCCTGCAAAAAGAGACTGCGCCATCCTTCCGCTACCCAGATGAATGCTCCCAGCAAAACATATAAATGCCCGTCTCCGCTATGCGAGACATAACGGGCGAACCTTGCCAACTGACGGTAAACGCCGGCGTTGATCAGGCGGTTAAACATGAAAACGTCGTATTTATGGACGGCATTAATCAGCTTCATTTCGTTATCCTCATGAGGATCGGCTTTCCTCCCCGCTCAGTTGCCTATTTTTCTTCTTTAAATTCAGTGCCAAGGATAGGTCCGCACTGTGACAACAAGATGAAGTTTTTTTGAAATTTTTATGACAAACCGTTACTCCGGCAAGGAGGCTCTTTTGCGTCGGCGATAATCCCTGACCTTTTGCCAGGCATTGCGAGTATGATGGTTTTTATCCGACCAACGGATAACTTTCCGTTTCACTTTATCGGAAGCCTTGAACATGATCGCCATGCCGACGATCATGGTCGGCAAACCGAAGGGTACCGGCAGAGGAAACAGGATCATGCCGATTACGAAAATTATGGCGCCTAGCGTCATCAACAGCGACTTTTTCAGCATGGTCAAGCCGCGCTAGGCATTTTTGCGGCTTGTTCCTGGTTTGCGGCATCCAACAAGCGATAACTGTCTTCCAGCCAATGAATCACCGTCAATTGCCCTGCATCGTCCTCGACCAAGGCCGTGCAACTTTCCACCCAATCGCCGGTATTGCAGTAGATTTTGCCGAATTCCATTTGCGAAATATCGGCATGGTGAATATGGCCGCAGATCACGCCGTCCACTTTTTGCTTATGCGCTTCCAAACTCAGCACATGCTGATAATTATTCATGAATTGGACGGCATTTTTGACTTTATGTTTCAAATAGGCAGACAGCGACCAATATTTAAACCCCAGTAACCTGCGCAGGCTGTTGAACCAGCGGTTGACGACCAGCAGCAATTCATAGGCCTCGCCACCGATATAAGCCAAGCTACGATTATGGCAAACGATGCTGTCGTATTCGTCGCCGTGCATGACCAGAAAACGGCGCCCATCCGCGGTTGCGTGAATTGCATTGAGATGGACTTCGATGCCGTTGAACAGCATGCCGGCATGCTCTCTAAACGGCTCGTCATGATTGCCGGGAATGTAAATGACCCGCGTCCCTTGCCTGGCCTTGTCGATGACCCGCTGCACGATGTCGCTATGCAGGGTCGGCCAGTAAAAGCCGGATTTGACGTTCCAGCTCCACAAATCGATGATGTCGCCGACCAAATAAAGGGTTTCGCATTCCACATGATCGAGAAAATCACGCAGATATTCGGCTTTGCAACCCTTGGTGCCGAGGTGGGTATCGGAAATCCAGACGGACCGGTACTGAAGAGTCATCGTTTTTTCTCCACAATTTTTCATGGTGAGAAAAATAACAACTCTTTATGACATCAAGGTAACGGTTTAATGAAATTCGAATGACATTCTTGTGACGGCATGATGACAGCCGGGGAAGCGCTTCTGCAATGCCTATTGCTAAGGACAATAAACGGCTAGTATGGGAAGCATGTCAATTCTAGCGTTTGCGGAACAGCGTGTTACGCACCTTTAATGCAAGGATGAAGGAGGCCAACAGCAGGGTAATCGCGTTGGCGAAAATAATGGCTTTATCGGCAATCACCAATCCATAAACCAACCACAACAGAACGCCCAGCGTAAAGGCGCTGTACATGCTGAGCGATAACGATTCGGTGTCCCGGGTCTTGAGGGTCAGAATCGCCTGCGGCAAAAACGACAAGGTGGTCAAGGCCGCGGCGACATAGCCGATCAATTCAGGCGATATATTCATACTTTCGTGTTGTAAAAAACAGTGACTATTTACTTAAATTCATGCGCGCCGCGATAGCCCGAAGAAATCGGATAACGCCGGTCGCGGCCGAACGCCCTGGGCGTGATGCGGATGCCCGGCGGTGCCTGCCGGCGCTTGTATTCATTGCGGTCGACTAAAGAAAGGGCGCGATGCACGTCTTCCGGTTTGAAGCCGGCGTCGATAATCTCCTGCGACGACTTATCCTGCTCCACGTACATCTCCAGAATCGGGTCCAACACGGAATAGGGCGGTAAGGAATCCTCGTCGATCTGGTCCGGCGCCAATTCGGCCGAAGGTGGCCGGGTGATGACCCGTTCCGGAATCACCGGCGACAAGCTGTTGCGGTATCTAGCCAGTTTGTACACCAACAGTTTCGGAACATCCTTGATAGGCGCGAAACCACCGGCCATGTCGCCATATAACGTGGCGTAACCGACGCTCATTTCGCTTTTGTTACCGGTCGTCAGCAGCAGCTTGCCCTGTTTATTCGATAACGCCATCAAGACGATACCGCGGGAGCGGGCCTGGATGTTTTCTTCCGTGGTATCGCGTTCGGCGCCGGCAAAAATAGTGGCCAACATGCCGCCAAAGGCCTCGACCGCCGGTTCGATCGGGATAATATGGTGCTTGACGCCCAACGCTTTGGTTTCCTGCACCGCATCTTCGTTGCTCATGTCCTGGGTATAACGCGACGGCATCAACACCGCCTCGACCTTGTCCGCACCCAGGGCATCGACCGCGATCGCCAATACCAGCGCCGAGTCTATGCCTCCCGATAAACCCAGCAAGGCCCCGTCGAAACCGTTTTTCCTGACGTAATCCTTGACGCCCAGCACCAACGCCTTGTATTCGCTGGAGGTTTCCGCGTAAAGCGGAGCGCATTCGCCTTTCGCCGGCACGGTGCCGTCAAATTCGACCACGCTGACCTGTTCCTTGAATTCCGGGGCGCGAAACACAACTTCCCCCTGGGCATTCACGACAAACGACGCGCCATCGAAAACCAGTTCGTCCTGGCCGCCGATCTGGTTGACATACACCAGCGGCACAGCCGATGCCTTGGCCTGCCGACATACCACCGTTTCCCGTTCATTAATCTTGCCGGCATGAAAAGGCGAGGCATTCAGGGTCAGGATGATTTCCGCGCCGGATTGCCTGTTGACGGCGATGGTGTCATGGCGCCAAACATCCTCGCAGATGGTCAGTCCCAAAATACGGCCTTTGGCGGCAAACAGGCAAACCTGCTCCCCGGAGGAGAAATAACGGTGTTCGTCGAAAACACCATAATTAGGCAAGGCCTTCTTATGGTAGGTTCGCAGTATCCCGCCCTTACGCAGAACCATCGCGCTATTGTATAAACGGTCGCCTTCCTGTACCGGCAACCCCAGCACGATATCGATACCCGTTGCCGCTTCGGCGATGGCGTCCACCGCCTGCCGCGCATGGCGGATAAAATCCTTTCTAAACAATAGGTCTTCCGGCGGATAGCCGGTCACGCTCAATTCCGGGAAAACGATGATATCGGCTTTCAGTTCATCCCGGGCATGCTGGGCCGTCTCTATGATTTGCCGTTTGTTGGCTTGAATATCGCCAACCGTGGTATTGATCTGCGCCAGGGCTATTTTCAATGTCATCGATTTTTCAATGTTCAAGAAAGCGTATTTTCGCCTACAAATTTATAAATAATCCATCATCGCCTGGCCCAGATCGGCCGGCGAATCGACCACCTCGACACCGGCGGCTTGCAATGCCGCCACCTTGCCTTCCGCGGTGCCCTTGCCGCCGGTGACGATGGCGCCGGCATGGCCCATGCGCTTGCCGGGCGGCGCGGTGCGGCCGGTAATATAGGATACCACCGGTTTGGTGACATTGGCCTTGATGAAGTCGGCCGCTTCCTCTTCCTCGCTGCCGCCGATCTCGCCGACCATGATGATGCCGTGCGTTTGCTCGTCTTCCTGAAAGCGGCTCAGCACGTCGATAAAATTCATGCCGTGAATCGGATCGCCGCCGATACCGACGCAGGTGCTTTGTCCCAGACCTTGCGTGGTGGTTTGATGCACCGCTTCATAAGTCAGGGTGCCGGAACGGGAAACGATGCCGATCTTGCCCGGCATATGAATATGCCCCGGCATGATGCCGATCTTGCATTCGCCCGGCGTGATCACGCCGGGGCAGTTCGGCCCGACCAACAGCGAACCGGTCCCGGACATCGCCGCTTTCACCCGCAGCATGTGCAATACCGGAATGCCCTCGGTGATACAGACGATCAACTCAATGCCGGCATCCACCGCTTCCAGGATGGCATCCGCGGCGAAAAACGGCGGCACATAGATGACCGTGGCATTGGCGCCGGTTGCCTTGACCGCTTCCTGCACGGTGTCGAACACCGGCACGCCGAGGTGAGTTTGTCCGCCGCGACCGGGCGTTACGCCGCCGACCAATTGCGTGCCGTAATCCAACGTTTGTTGGGAATGGAATGTGCCTTGCTTACCTGTAAACCCTTGGCAGATCAATTTGGTTTGTTTGTTGACTAATATGCTCATGCCTTGCCTCCCGCCAATGCCACGACCTGTTCCGCCGCGTGATTCAAATCCTCCGCCGTCACCAACCCCAGTCCAGACTTATTCAACAATGCCAGGCCCTGCTCGGCATTGGTGCCTTCCAGGCGGACCACAACCGGCACAGTCAGGTCGATTTCTTTGACCGCCGCCAGAATGCCCTGGGCAATCACGTCGCACTGCACGATACCGCCGAAGATATTGACCAGCACCGCCTTAACGTTGGCGTCGGACAAAATCAACTTGAAGGCTTCCGCCACCTTCTCGGCATTGGTGCCGCCGCCTACATCGAGAAAATTGGCCGGCGCGCCGCCCTTGAATTTAACCAAATCCATCGTCGCCATCGCCAGCCCGGCGCCGTTCACCATACAGCCGATATTGCCCTCGAGCGTGACGTAATTGAGATCGAACTGTTTGGCCTTGCACTCCTTGGCGTCTTCCTGGCCTTCGTCCCTCAGCGCCAGAATTTCGGGATGGGCCGCCACCGCGTTGTCGTCGAAATTGATTTTGGCGTCCAGGGCCAGTATTTCACCGGCCTCGGTTTCCACCAGCGGATTGATTTCGATTTGACTAGCGTCCTTGGCCAGAAACAATTGATACATGCCTTGCATAATCTTGCCGACGTTTTTCGCCTGGTCGCCCTGCAAGCCGAGGGCCTTGGCGACCTGCCGGCATTGAAAAGGTTGCAGGTTTGCGGCCGGATGCACCCGGCTGCTGATAATTTGTTCCGGCGTTTCCCTGGCCACCGTTTCGATATCCATGCCGCCCGCGGCCGAGGCCACGAACATCACCCGCTCCGTGGCTCGATCAACCAATAGGCTCAGGTAAAACTCCCGTTTGATCGGGTTGGTTTGTTCGATCATGACGCTTTCCACCGGCAACCCTTCCGCGGTCGTCTGTATGGTCGCCAGGCGGGTTCCGAGCATTTGGTCGGCATGCTGCCTGACTTCGGCGGCATTGTTGGCAAAGCGCACGCCGCCGGCTTTCCCCCTGGCCCCCGCATGGATTTGCGCCTTCACCACCCAACCGTCACCGGCCAAGTCGGTGGCAACCTGTTCGGCCTGCAGCGCCGACGTGGCATGCCCGCCGTTCGGAACCGGTATGCCGAATTCCCGGAACAATTGTTTGGCCTGATATTCATGAATATTCATTAACTACTCCAGTTCGATACGTTTTCCGCACTCAAGCAAACACCGATTAAACCATTCAGCCCCAATACCCTCGAATTCACGAACAGGTTCTTGTCCCGCCTGGCATGCCTAAATCTCACCAATATTGAAGCGATGGTAAAAGTGCTATGATTGCCAGCTATTATTCTAGTTAAGCGTTGATAACACAAGATTCTTTATGGCGCCGGACCAACCCAACACCATTTACCCTTGTCCGTTTTCGAAAAATTACGGTATACCAGCTCAACAAGCCTGGCTACTATTGAAAATATTTTTCGTTTACCGCTTTATCGTCTCCAATTTATTCGTCATTCTTTATTTCAGTCCGTTCGGTCCCTCCGTGCTCGGCACCCAAGACCAGCAACTCTATGTCATCTCCGCGCTATTTTATTTGTTAATCACCCTGGTGTCGGCACCGTTCATTTTCTGGCGTTTGAGCAGTTATATCAGCCAAGCCCAGATTTTCATCTTCACCGACATCATCTTCATTACTCTGCTGATGCATGCCTGCGGCGGAGTCGACAGCGGTTTCGGCATTTTACTTGCCATCTCGATCGCGGCCGGCGGCTTGCTGATCGGCGGCCGTTGCGCCATGCTGTTTGCCGCACTGGCCAGCCTGGCGGTATTGGCCGAACAAATATATGTCATGCAGACCCATACCCTGCGCAGCGGCGCCTTTACCTATTCCGGCATGCTCGGCGCCTCGTTTTTTACCATCGCCTTTCTGTCCCACGTGATGGCGAAGCGCACGGAACAATCCGAACGCCTGGCCAGCGAACGCCAGTTGACTATATCCAGGCTGGAAGAACTGAACCGTTATATCATCCAACACCTGCAGAGCGGCATCATCATCAGCGACCAACAGCAACGAATCCAACTTTCCAACGAAGCGGTACGCAGGCTGCTCGGCCTGCCTGACGCCCCCCTCCGTTTAGATGAGATATCCGACCAATTATCCCAGGCCTTAAGCTTGTGGCAGGCCGACCCGACTCAGGATTTTGCCATCATCCAACTCGATAACGGCAATGAAATCCAAACCCGCTTTTCCTCGCTGAACCTGCACGAGGAAAAACTCAATATGATCCTGTTCGAGGATATCGACCTGTACAATCAACGCCTGCAACAAAACAAACTGGCCTCGCTGGGCCGGCTCACCGCCAGCATCGCCCACGAGATCCGCAATCCGCTCGGCGCCATCAGCCATGCCGGCCAATTATTATCGGAAGCCCCGCAATTGACCGAGGAAGACAAACGCCTGACCCAAATCATTCAAAACCACAGCCGCCGCGTCAATAGCATCATCGAAGACATTCTTAAATTATCCCGGCGCAATGCCTCGAAAAAAGAAAAAATTGCATTGGACCGGTGGCTGCCCGATTTCATCGACAATCTGATAGCGGAACAAGGTTATCGCCCCGACCGTTTCAACGTGGTGTTTATCAACCGCTCGTTACATGCCCTGATGGATAGCGGCCATTTGAAACAAATTCTTTATAATCTGTGTTCCAATGCGGTGAAATACGGTTGCCGGGAAGACGAAACCATTACCATCGAAGTGAAATTGGACAAGGACAAACCTTGCCTCGACGTCGTCGACCACGGCCCCGGCATCGCACCCGATATCCGCCAACATCTGTTCGAGCCTTTTTTCACCACCTCCAGCAACGGCACCGGTCTCGGGCTGTATATTTCCCGCGAACTGGCCGAACTCAACCAGGCCAAACTGAGCTATGCTTATATAGATAACAAAAGTCGATTCACGCTTTGCTTACCTAATGCAGATCACGCAGTTATTGAGATATGAATACCCCTGTCGCACTGGTCGTCGATGACGAACCCGATATCAGAGAATTATTGGAAATCACGCTTAGCAGAATGGACATCAAGGCCATCTGCGCGAAGGATATCGGCAGCGCCAAGGCATTGTTGAAGAAACACCAGTTCGACCTGTGCTTGACCGATATGCGCTTACCCGACGGCGACGGCCTTGATTTGGTCGAGTTCATCCAGTCGTCCGGCATGCGCCTTCCGTGTGCCGTAATCACCGCGCACGGCAGCATGGATACCGCCGTCAAGGCGATGAAAAAAGGCGCCTTCGATTTTTTATCCAAGCCGGTCGATCTGGCCACGCTGCGGCAACTGGTCAATAACGCCCTGCAAATCTCTCACTCCAACCGGCAAAAAAAGGACCGCAGAACCCGCCATATATTGCTGGGCGAATCGGAACCGATGCGTCGGATTCGCTCGAAAATCGAGAAGGTCGCGCGTAGTCAGGCGCCGGTTTATATCAGCGGCGAGTCGGGTTCCGGCAAGGAATTGGTCGCCCGCCTTATCCACCGGCAAAGCCCGAAAAGCGAGCACCCCTTCATTGCCGTCAACTGCGGCGCCATCCCGCATGAACTGATGGAAAGCGAGTTCTTCGGTCATAAGAAAGGCAGTTTTACCGGCGCGGTAACCGATAAAAAAGGTTTGTTCCAGGCGGCCGACGGCGGTACGCTATTTCTCGACGAAGTCGCCGACCTGCCTTTGTCGTTGCAAGTCAAGCTGCTGCGCGCCATTCAAGAAAAGAAAATCCGCCCCGTCGGCGAGCAGAACGAAATATCGGTCAACGTCAGAATCCTCAGCGCCACCCATAAGGATCTGGCCCAGATGGTCCAGGAAGGCAGTTTCCGCCAGGATTTGTATTACCGCCTCAACGTCATCGAACTCAATCTACCGCCGTTGAGGACCCGTGCGGAGGACATTCCGCAAATCACCGAATTCCTGCTGGCCAAGCTGGCCAACGCCAACAATCTGGAACTCCCACATCTTTCTGCGGAAGCCCTGAATGCCTTGAAACACTATGCCTTTCCCGGTAATGTACGCGAACTGGAAAACATTCTGGAACGAGCGCTGGCCCTGTACGACGGCAATATCATCGAACTGGAAGACCTGAACCTGCCCAGCGGCGGCGAGCTGCTCTCGGCGGAAGAATTCAACCCCGACAAACAATCGCTGGAAGAATACCTGGAAGACATCGAAAAGCAAGCCCTCACTACCGCCCTGGAAGAAAACCGCTGGAATAAGACCGCGGCCGCCAAACAGCTGGGCATGACCTTCCGTTCGTTGCGCTATCGCCTGAAAAAACTGGGCCTGGAATGATTATCGTCATGGGCCGCAGTTTTACCGAATAATACCGCAGAGGAGAAATAATGAACTACTGGCTAATGAAATCCGAGCCAAGCGAATTCAGCATCGACGACTTGTTCGAACGCCCCGGACAAACCGAACCTTGGGATGGCGTGCGTAACTATCAAGCCCGCAACATGATGCGAGACGATATGAAAATCGGCGACCAGGTTTTCTTTTACCACTCCAATTGCGAGGTTCCCGGCATCGTCGGCATTATGGAAGTGGTCAGGGAAGGGTATCCCGATTTCACCGCCTTCGACGAGGATGACAAGCACTTCGACCCGAAAAGCCATCCGGACAATCCCCGTTGGTTCATGGTGGATGTCAAATTCGTCAGAAAGCTCTCGCGCACGATCTCCCTGCAAGAACTGAAGGAAAAAGAGGAATTGGCCGAATTGGCCCTGGTTAGGCGCGGCAATCGGTTGTCGATCATGCCGGTAACCCAGCAACAATGGGAATTCATCCTGAGTCAGGAGTGACCGCTCGACTTCGATCCCGAAATTTATGACTTTTCCTCCGGTTATCTCGTTCTATACGGTTTAAGTGCTGGCTTAATGCCCTTTATTGCTGACATAATTTTCAGCGAAATCCGGCTTACATTTTCGCCGGAATTTGCCACAATTACACCATCGCCGATACGGGAGAAGGATTTTTAGGATTTATCAACAGGAAGTTGCCAAGGATGGAAAAATCATGCCGACCAAGCGAACAAGGCGATATTCAAGGCCCCTGGAATGGGAAATTCCAGGGGCTTTTTTATGTTTGAATAGGTTGATTAGACAGCCGCCCTGGAAGCCCTTTTGCGCTCGTTTTCGGTCAGCAGTTTTTTTCGCAAGCGGATCGATTCCGGCGTCACCTCGACCAATTCGTCATCGTCGATGAATTCCAGCGCCTGCTCCAATGTCATTTTCTGGATCCTGGTCAAAATCAGGTTTTCGTCGGAACCGGCCGCGCGAATGTTCGTCAGTTGCTTGGCTTTGGTCGGATTGACCACCAGATCGTTGGAACGGGAATGTATTCCGATCAACATGCCCTCATACACCTCATCGGCGTGCTCGATAAACAATTCGCCACGCTCCTGCAGATTGAACAGCGCATAGGCCAGGGCCTTGCCGTTGACCATCGATACCAACACACCCCGTTGCCGTGATCCGACCATGCCGGCTTTCATCGGCCCATAATGGTCGAACACATGGTAGAGCAGGCCGGAGCCGGATGTCGCGGTCATGAATTCGGTTTGAAAACCGATCAAACCGCGCGACGGCATCATGTATTCCAAACGCAGCCGCCCCTTGCCATCAGGCACCATATTCAATAAATCGCCTTTACGTTCGCCGATCTTTTCCATGATCGCACCCTGGTGCTGCTCTTCGACCTCGATCGTGACCAATTCGAACGGCTCGCATTTTTCGCCGTCGATTTCCCTGATGATCACTTCCGGCCGGGAAACGCCAAGTTCGAAACCCTTGCGGCGCATGTTTTCGATCAGAATCGACAAATGCAGCTCGCCGCGACCGGACACCTTGAATTTATCGGGATCATCGGTGTCTTCGACCCGCAAGGCGACGTTATGCTGCAATTCCTTATGCAGACGATCGCGGATCTGACGGGAAGTGACGAACTTGCCTTCCCGGCCGGCGAACGGCGACGTATTGACCTGAAAAGTCATGCTCACGGTAGGCTCGTCCACCGACAGGGGCGGCAGCGCCTCCACCGCCTCGGGATGACACAGCGTATCGGAAATCTGCAATTTGTCGATGCCGGTAAAGGCGATGATGTCGCCGGCACGGGCTTCGGGCACTTCGACCCGCTCCAGGCCATGGAAACCGAAAATCTGCAGCATGCGGCCGTTACGTTTCTCCCCCTCGCGATCGACGATCGTCAACGGCATATTGGTTTTAACCACGCCGCGCTTGATCCTGCCGATGCCGATTACGCCGACATAGGAGTTGTAATCCAGGCTGATGACCTGCATCTGGAACGGCCCGTCCAGGTCGACATCGGGAGGACTGACTTTTTCGACGATGGTCTCGAACAACGGCACCATGTCGCCGCCGGTGGCGTCGTCGGACAAACTGGCATAACCGTTCAGGGCCGAGGCGTAAACAATCGGGAAATCCAACTGTTCGTCGGTGGCGCCGAGACGGTCGAACAAATCGAAAGTCTGATCGATGACCCAGTCAGGCCGTGCTCCGGGCCGGTCGATTTTGTTGATCACGACGATCGGTTTCAAGCCCAGGGCGAACGCCTTCTGCGTTACGAAGCGTGTTTGCGGCATCGGGCCATCGACGGCATCGACCAAAAGCAGCACCGAATCGACCATCGAAAGCACTCGTTCCACTTCGCCGCCGAAATCGGCGTGGCCCGGCGTATCGACGATATTGATGTGATAGCCATTCCAATCGATCGCGGTATTTTTCGCCAGGATCGTGATTCCCCTTTCTTTTTCCAGGTCATTGGAGTCCATCACCCTCTCATCCACCTTTTCGTGCGAATCGAAGGTTCCCGATTGTTTCAATAATTGATCGACCAGCGTGGTCTTGCCATGGTCAACGTGCGCAATGATTGCAATGTTTCTGAGTTTTTCTATCACTTGATTTCAAAATAAAAGTTAAATGTGCTGAATTTAGCCGCTCGGACAATCAACTCTGTTCCCACGGCAAGCCATGGAAACGCCAGCCGCCCAGATTGCCGCGATGTTTGTTCTCGTCCAACGGCCCTTCGAATCCCTCGACGATGTTCACCAAATGCCGGTAACCTTCCGCTTCCAGGGCTTTGGCGGCATCGACCGAACGCTGTCCGCTCCGGCAGAGCAACAAAACCGGCGTCGCCTTATCCGGCACGCTTTGCTCGACTTGCTCGATGAAGGACTCGTTCAAATGCATCCCGGGAAACTCCTTCCAGGGTATATGCACCGCGCCGGGCGGATGTCCGACGAAGGAATGCTCGATCGCGGTTCTGACATCCACCATGACGGCGGAAGAGTTATCCTGCATTAACTGCCAGCATTGTTTTGGATTCAGGTTTTCTATCATAATTAGCCTCTTAGGAGTTGGTAACTATTAACCCAGCCTTGTCACTGAATGACAAAGCTGGGTTAACTTCCCGATTTCTTCTATCGTCATCGTTTCCATGCTCTAGCGTGAAAACGCATCCAGGGACGCTTCGCGCCCCACGCCGCGGAGCGACGCAGATGGGTCCCCACCCAGGAGCATGGGGACCAGAGATGCGGAAGCTATTTAATACTAATTCCTAATTTGTTTTTGCCCTACATATCCCGCTTCATTTCTTGCACCGCTCGCCAAATCGCCTACACGCGCATATTCACGGTAATAAACCACTGCCAAAGGTGCGAATAACTTCAGCAATTCGTTTCTTTGCAGGAGGAACCGGGGATTACTAGGGCCTTGAGGGGTTAGCTTGTCGACGGTGAAAGTCTGGTAAAACAACAATCCGCCGATTTTCAAACTGGCTATTATCGCATCACACAGCGTCCGGTCAAGAAAGCGCGAGACGACAATCACATCGAAGACGTTTTCCGGCAATGTATGGGGCCCTATATCGAAGGCCTTCGTGGCGATAGACAAGCCTTTCCGTTCGCTTTCCCGCTGCAATTGTTGCACAGCAACCGGAGAGATATCCCACGCCTGAACCCGCAGCCCTTGCTCCGCCAACAGCAGGGCATTGGCGCCCAAACCGCAAGCCAAATCCAAGGCGATTCCCTGCTTGGGCAGCAGAAAACTGTGTTCGCTCAGCACTGCCGCGGCCGGCGGTTGGATATCGCTGTGGCGATAATGACTGTCCCATTTTTCTCGGTCTACACTCATGGCGTCATGCCGGTTTGCCGGGGCAACCATTCCTGAATGAAATCGACGAAAGAGCGAACCTTAGCGGATAAGTATTTACGATGCGGATAGACGGCATGGATATCCAACGGAGCGATGGCGTAATCTTCCATGATCGGTACCAATTTTCCCTTTTCGATATCCCTGCCAACGATATATTTGGGCAGCATGACCAAGCCCAACCCGTTGACGGCCGCCATACGAATAGGGTCGCCCATGTTGGCTTGCATCCTCCCGGTCACGGTAATCTCTCTTTCTCCCAGAATGCCTTTGAAACGCCATTTGTTGCGCGGTGGTATCGCCCAGTTAATCAGGCAGCTGTGATCCTCCAGGTCTTCCGGATCTTGCGGCGTTCCGTGCTCTTTAAGGTAATCCGGCGATGCGCAGACCACTAATGACGAACTGGCCAATTTTCTTGCCACCAGACTGGTGTCGCTGATCGGTCCCAAATAGATGGCGATATCCACGCCTTCGTCGATCAAATCGACTTGACCGCCTTTCAACATCATTTCAACCGACAACTCCGGGTAACCTTTCAAATATTCGGTCAGCGCCGGTGCGATTTGGGTCGCGCCGATCACCGGCGGCGCGCTGATCTTCAATACTCCCCGGGGTTCGCGTTGCAGATGAGTGACGGCGGCCTCCATTTCCTCGACATCCAATAAAACTTGCTGGCAACGTTCCAAGTAGGATTGCCCGACTTCGGTAAGACTAATATTGCGTGTCGTGCGGTTAAACAAGCGGGTATTCAGTTCGCTTTCCAATTGCATGATGTGCTTGGTCGCCATCGCTCGAGAAATTCCCAGGTCCCGCGCCGCGCCGGCAAAACTTCCGGCTTTCGCGACTCGTACAAATACATTCATACTGGTTAATTTATCCACCGATCTGTCCTCATTAAGCTGCCTAACACAAAAACTATTGACATTTTAATTGTTTCTCAAATAAATACAATCAATTTATCGACAACCCTATTGTAAACTTTTATTTAGGCTGTATTATATGCAGCAACTTCGCAACAAACTGTTGCTTCTTTTTCACAGACAAAAGGTTGATCGCAGTAAATAAATGAAAGACATAAACAAAGATATTGTTCTCGGTTTAATGTTTATCTCAGGTATCTGGAGCTTTATTTCCGGCCTGTTTATTTTTTCGACCATTTCATTCGGGAGCGCCGCTATTTTCAGCAATATGGCCGCAAGAACCCGAATTAACAGCTAGTTTCAACGATTGTAACTACCTCCTTGGTGTTGAAATTAACAAGTGGAACCTCCTCATAACACTCCGCTTGCATCTCTGCCTCCCATGCGCAACGCATGGGAGGCTTTTTTTTGCCTACAGGGAATGTAGGCAAGGAGCGTGACCGGTTTTTGCTCTGACCGCCAAGGATGGCGGGAATGTCGAAAATGCAGGAGCAATTTTCTACCTGCAAAACCGGCATACTTCACATCCCTGTAATTAAGCAGGACGCGGAAGCTTTGCCTACAGGGATGACAGATTTTTGCTCTGACCACCAGGGGATGGTGGGAATGTTGAAAATGCAGGAGCAGTCACCGAAGATGCAGAAGTTTTCTCTCTAAAGGGAGAGTCGATGATTTATCTGCAGCAACGATTTTCTGCCCGTTAATCGCAAGATTATATGTTAAGTTACGAATTCACTCGCAGGAGGCCCGTCCTCGGGCCGATGGAATGCGCCAGGTATCCGAATCGCACCGGGATATTCTTCCTGCATCAATGCTCTTGCTGAAATTCCGGCACCAGTTTTTTTAGAATGGCCAGGACTTGTTGATTGTCGTTTTGCATGCATGCCTCCGATAACTTTTCGATTTGTGAGCACCAAAGCGTTTTATCGTATCGTCTGGCCTTGGCTAGATGAATTTTTTCGAAAGCGGTATCAAGCAGCTGTTCCTGATCATGAAAAAGTTCTTCGTATAATTTTTCGCCCGGGCGCAAACCGACATACTTAATTTCAATATCCACACCCGGTCTTTTACCGCTCAGCCTTATCATCTGTTCCGCCAAATAAGCGATCTTAATCGGCTTGCCCATATCCAGCACGAAGATCTCCCCGCCTTGGCCCACACTTTCCGCCTGCATGATCAACTGACAGGCTTCCGGAATGGTCATGAAATAACGGGTAATATCGGGATGAGTCACGGTAATCGGGCCGCCTGCCTTGATTTGCTCGCGAAACAAGGGAACGACGCTGCCCGCGGAATCCAAAACATTTCCGAAGCGCACCGTGGTAAATCTTGTCGAATTCTCCTGATCAAGATTCTGACACAGAATCTCCGCCGCTCTTTTGGTCGTCCCCATCACATTAGTCGGATTGACCGCCTTATCGGTGGAAATTAATACGAAACGCTGAACACCCGCCTTAATCGCAGTTTCAGCCACCACCTTGGTACCGAGCAAGTTGTTGTAAACCGCTTCCCTGGCCTGATTTTCCAGCAAAGGAACATGTTTATAGGCGGCAGCATGAAAAATCACGTCCGGCCGATGTTTTTCGATTACGTTTTGCACCAGCGGTTGAATGCTAACATTTCCCAAAACCGGTTCGAAATCTAACTCGGGAAACATCCTGTTTAATACCGCGTCGATTTTGTACAGTTTAAATTCGCAATGATCGAAAATCACCAGCTTAGCAGGGCGAATCCGAGCTAATTGCTTGCAAAGCTCTGAACCGATCGAACCTCCGCCGCCGGTCACCATAATCACCTTGCCTTGCAGATTCTGCCTGATAGGTTGCCAATCGAGCTTGACCGGATCACGCCCCAAAATATCTTCGATCGAGACGTTCCGCAAGCTTTCTATCGTCACTCTACCGCTCAACAATTCCCTGACTGACGGCAAGGTCTGAAAAGGAACCGAACACCTCTCACAAATTTCGACGATTGTGCGCATCTGTGTGTCATTAGCCGAAGGGATGGCGATCAAGATCGCTTCAATATCCCATTGTTTCACTAATTCAGGTATTTGCTCCACTCGTCCCGCCACGCGAATCCCGCGAATTTCCCGCCGAAACTTGTCTTTGGCATCGTCGGCAAAAACGACAGGAACATAATCGGCATGCCGGTTGCTCAACAAGTCCCTGACCAGCATTTCTCCGGCGGCGCCTGCGCCCACAATCAACGCCCGCTTACCGGTGCGGCCAACTAAAGCGCGCTCTTTCCAATAGCGATAGATAAATCGGGGTATACAAAGAAATAATAAAAGAAGAAAAACGAACAAGGGTATAACCGATCGCGGCACTCCCTCCAAGCGATTACACAAAAACAAAGTCGGCGCGATCAAAACAGCTCCGAAGCAAACCGCCTTGGCAATCCTAATCAGATCGGGCATCGACGAAAAACGCCACATTCCTCGATAAAGTCCGAACAACCAGAAAGTACACGTTTGTATGCCGATAATTAAAGGTAAAAACAACAGGGCATGATACCAATATTCATCCGGGATCGATTCCAAGTTAAATCGCAACCAATAAGCCCCAAACCAGGCTAATGGGATCATGCTTATGTCATGAATGAATATCGTGGTACGAGAGCGGAAATTTATTTTCACTGAGTCAACATCATAGAACCGGCTTTAAAGCGATAAGCCAAAACAATTAAAGGACAATAGGCAATCGACAATCCTAGCAGGCTGTAAACGGGATAATAAAAGATCAGGATAGCGATCGGCAGCAACCAAAACAGATTGATCAGCCACACCGCTACCAACACCGTTAAATGTCCATATCGTTTTGCGGCATTCTGGTAAGCATGGGAACAATGCGCTTGATACCAGCGCTGGCCGGTACTTATCCTATATAATAAAGTATAAGTCGAGTCGACAAAAAACGCGCCGAATAACACCATGCCTACATAGAGCATTCCGGGTTGATGCCATGCGGCCATCAACACCAACACCCCCAACAACAAGCCCAAAAATCCGCTGCCGACGTCACCCATGAATATTTTGGCCGGCGGCCAGTTCCAAACCATGAAACCTGCGCTGGCGGCAAGCAAACACACACTAATTTGCGCCAATTGCGCATCGCTTTGATAGAAAAAAAAAGCTAATGATCCGGATACGAAAACGGCCTCCGATGCCGCAATTCCATCGGTGCCGTCCATGAAATTGAACAAATTGAGCCACCAGACCAAAAACAGGGTGCCGATAAGATAACCCATCGTCCCCAAATCAAACTGAAACGCTCCCACAATTAGCGTAGGAAAGCCTTGTAACAATAACAACGCCGATAACGCGGCCAGAAAATGCACCAAAAAACGCCATCTGGCCCTGATCGGCGTATGGTCGTCTAAAAAACCGATGACAGCCACTGGCATGGCGGCCAACAAAATAACCAACGTAACAACATCGATTTGCGAACCGAGGAACATTGCAGCCACAGCTAAATAAAAAGCAATGACAATCGCCAAACCGCCACCCCTGGGAGTCGGCGTAACATGCGAGCTGCGCTGATTGGGGATGTCCAACACATTGCGCCGTAACGCATACTGACGAATCAGCGCCGTCAACAATATCGAAGCCGACAACACTGCAAAAAAATAAACGAACACAATCAACCCAGATAGCGAATAATTTCGGGAAGGGATTCTTTTAACGTATGCTGGGGGACAAACCCCAATTCTTGGGTAATTTTATCAGAAGAATACCAAGCCGAAGCCGTCAATTTTTGCAACGCATCGCTATCAATGGGAAACCTGCTACCGGTAACTCGCCCAAACAGGTCGCCAATCCCGGCGGCCGCCTGCAACACAAACATGGGAACAGAATGATTGCTTGCCGGCTTGTCCAACGCCTGCCTGATCCAGTCGTAAATTTGCCGAGTCGAATAGGGTTGACCGTCGGAAACAATATAAATTTGCCCCGCCGCCTTTGGATTCTCTGCCGCCAAAATCGCCGCCCGCACAACATCATCGACATGGACCATCGAGCGTTTGTTATGATTTTCCGGCAACGGCGGAAAAATACCCTTCTTGACCGCCTTGATCATGCGCGGCAGATTGCCTTTTTCGGAATTGCCATATACCATGCAGGGTCGAATGACGACTGGATGGGGAACGTATCCTCCTTGTAATACCAATTGTTCAGCCGCGTTTTTTGATTGTCCATAAGGAGTGTCCGCCAATTCAATCACATCTTCATCCATCGGCTGTTTTTCAATATCGCCTACAGCCTTCACACTGCTTATAAAAATAAATCTTTCAACACCAGCGCGTTGAGAAGCCTCCAACAATCTCCTTGTACCTTCCGTATTGATCTGAAAATATTCGTCTTTACACTGAGCAGTTTCAGTCAGCGCATGCGCTTTTCCAGCCAAATGAAAAACCGTATCGATATTTAAACACGGATTCCTGCCCCAAGAATTTGAGGTTAAATCCAAATGGATTGCTTCCTGCCACAAATCGTTGCTTTCTAAATTAAACTGTCGATGTAAACCCGCTGCAACAAAATACTTTTCTTCTGACAACCGCTTACATAAAACTTGACCAATGAAGCCTGAAGCGCCAGTCACCAAACACTTTTTCACTGCGTAACCCGCCAAACAGTTCGATTAACATAATCGGTGTAACTAAGTACTATTCTCACCACCTGCTTGGATACCGCATGCCCTTGATAATCCTTAACTGTTTGCTTCACTCTTTTATCACGGTGGTGTTGATTAGTAATTACTTTAATCGCATCAAAAACTCTTTCTGTTTTGAGCCCGCTCATAATAAGGACACCTTCATCCATACCCTCAGGTCGTTCATGAGTATTACGTATCGTGATGGCTGGCAGATTTAACAGCGATGCTTCTTCAGTAATCGTCCCGCTATCCGAAAGAACGCAAAACGCAGACATTTGCAGTTTTATGTAATCCAACAAACCAAATGGTTTAACAAAACGAATCAAAGGGTGTTCAATATTTTCTTTAAGTTCAATTAAACGTTTTCGCGTTCGAGGATGTGTAGAAACTATAACTGGATATTTATACTTTTCCGCAATTCCATGAAGAGTCGAAACTAGGTCTTTCAAGTTTTGCATAGTATCAACGTTTTCCTCACGATGTGCGCTAACTATAAAAAACTTATCTTGTTCGAGATTTTCTTTAATTAAAATATCGGAGTCTAAAATTTTAGGCATGTAATACTCTAAAACTTCATGCATGTGCGAACCCGTTTTAATTATCGTTTCGGGACGAATTCCTTCTGCTAATAAATAGCTCCGTGCATGTTCCGTCAAAACCATATTAATATCACTTAAGTGATCAACAACCTTTCTGTTCAACTCTTCTGGCACACGCTGATCAAAACAGCGATTACCCGCTTCCATATGGAATACCGGTATCTTCCGTCTTTTGGCCGCTATCACCGCCATACAGGTATTGGTATCGCCATAAAGTAACAACGCATCAGGCCGTGCGATCGCCAGGATGTCATCGACCTTGGCAATAACATCCGCGATGCTCTTGGCGGCAGTATCTCCAGAAACATCAAGAAAATGATCGGGTTTGCGTATCTCCAAATCATCAAAGAAAACTTGGTTCAACTCATAGTCATAGTTTTGCCCAGAGTGCACTAATACATGTTCAACTTGTCGATCCAACTCGGCAATGACACGGCTCATTTTAATCAGCTCAGGCCGGGTGCCGACCAGCGTCATCACCTTAATCATTAAGCACCTCCTGGATATAGCCCAGCTTCATCAGCAAGGCTTTCACCTCGGCAACCGTTAAACGCTCGGTATTATGCGAGGTGTAGTCATCGACCTCAGAAATATGTGTTTCACCCTCGACAAAATATTTCTTGTAATTCAAGTCGCGGTTATCGGCAGGAATACAGTAATAGCGCCCCATATCCTCTGCTTTGGCCATTTCTTCACGCGAGATCAGTGACTCATACAGTTTCTCACCATGCCGGGTACCAATGACCCTGATTTTACTATCACTATTAAACAATTCGCACAATGCCTGAGCCAGATCGGCAATCGTCGAGGCTGGCGCCTTTTGGACAAAAATATCTCCCTGATTTGCATGCTCAAATGCATGCAAAACCAGATCCACGGAATCCTCCAGCGACATCAAAAATCGGGTCATGTGAGGATCAGTGATGGTTAAAGGTTCTTTCGCCAGAATCTGATCAACAAACAAAGGGATAACTGAACCACGGGAAGCCATCACATTGCCGTAGCGGGTGCAGCAAACAACCGGACCACCTTCGGGTATTGATCGTGACTTGGCTACAACAACTTTTTCCGCCATGGCCTTGGAAATACCCATGGCATTGATGGGATAAACCGCCTTGTCGGTACTCAGCACGACCACCCGCTTCACTCCGTTTGTGATCGCTGCGTTAAGCACATTTTCCGTACCCAGCACATTGGTTTTCACCGCTTCCATCGGATAAAACTCACATGAAGGCACCTGCTTTAGAGCTGCCGCATGAAAAATATAATCCACACCGACCATCGCCTGAGAAATGCTGTCATAATCACGCACATCTCCGATATAGAACTTCACCTTGTCGTTGGCGAGCTCGATGCGCATATCTTCCTGTTTTTTCTCGTCGCGGCTAAAAATGCGTATTTCCCTTACATTCGTATCGAGAAACCGTTTCAACACCGTATGACCGAAAGATCCGGTTCCTCCGGTAATCATCAAAACTTTATCGTCAAACATATCCCTTACTATTCCTCAGCGTACCAAGCGCATGTTTTCAATCAACTCCGGCCAGTCGGGAGCTCGGTAACCTGTAGCTTGTTGAAACCGACTTGAATCCAAAGAGCGATCAATGACAACTCGATCCTCAGGTTGAATGATAATATCCTGGTCATAAATTTCTGCTACTAATTTTAGCAAATCGTATTTTGCAATCGGCCGCGCTGAAACATGAAACAAACCACTTAGAGATGGCTTCGGTAAAACCCAATCATGTATCACTTTTGCCAGTTCTACCGTAGGCAAGCCGGAAAATATGGCCTTAGTATATCCCTTCACTTCTTTTTTCTGGGACAAAAACCAGTCCACTAACCCATGATTCGAATTCAATTCGTGACCAATAATGGACGTGCGCAAGGTAATCACATGAGCGTAATCATGCAATTCCCCCATATACTTGGATTTGCCGTAAAGATCCTTTGCATCTGATTCATCCGCTTCGGTATACCGCCCCTTTTCTCCTGAGAATACGCAATCAGTACTCACATGAATCAATCTGGCGCCAACCAACAAACATAACTTTGCCAGGTGATGCGGCAACAAGGAATTAATCGGTAACACGGCTAAAGGATCATTAGCGTTTTCCAGCTGTTTAATCAGACCGACACAGTTAATTACCACATCCGGCCTGATTTGTGCAAAAACGTCTAACAATGCATCCTGATTCAGCGCATCAATGCCAGTAATTAACCGTGACTCTATTTGATTGGAAAATAAGCGCTTTGCGGCTGCGCTACGGACCGTCCCCCAGGTCTCATGGATGCCTTCCTTGACAAACAATTTCAGTACAGCATTACCCAGCATCCCCGATGCACCAAGAATCAAAACTCGCATCAGTTTTCTCTCTCTTTTTCAGTAATTCTTTGCTTTAATATCTCAATCAATTTTTTTGCCTGTCTGCCCATTTCAAAATGTTTGAGAAAATAGGCGTGTCCATTGTTGCCCATGGCTACTCGGTCCTTCTCAGGCATATGGTAAAGCGCTAAAATGGCGTCCGCCAACCCTTTGGCATCTTCCGCCGCACAGGTCAAGCCGGCGCCAGACTCCTCAATGACTCTGGCTCCCTCGCCATCCAGGGCGGCAACAATCGGCTTACCGGTAGCCAGATAATCCTGCACTTTGCTAGGAATGGTCAACGCAAATATCGGATCTTGTTTCAACGTGACCAGCAATACGGAAGCCTGCTTCATCATTGAGGGCATCATTTCTGCCGGGAATCGTCCAACTAAATGCAAATTATTCAAGTCATGTTTTTGCTTTTGCTGGGCGACCCAGTCAGACATACTGCCACTGCCCATCATAACGATATTGATTTGCGAATATATTTTTAGCAATTTTGCCGCATTAACAATCGTGCTCACCCCTTGTGCCGTGCCGATATTCCCGGCGAACAATACCGAAAAACCGTTTTGCAAGGTCTCTATAGACAACGCATCTATCGCCTGCGGAGCATAAAATGTATCTTCAACAGAATTGGGATAATACAGCACGGGCACATGTACAGGCGACAACTTGGCCACCGGAGCGACAAATGCCTGCGACTGCACCAGCAATAAATCGGTATGAGCGTAAGAAAATAGCACTAGCTTCTCAAGCAACTTTAGCAACAAAGCAGATTCGACATGGCCCGTCGCTTTTGCGCTCTGGGGCCACAAATCCTGCACCCACAGCACCACAGGGACACGCTTTAGCCAGCCCAGAAACGAAGCAGGAATAACTTGAAAAACTGGAGAAGGCGCATAGACAAAAATCACATCGATTTTTTGCTTGCGCAATACAAAAGGCGCAAATAACAATCCGGATACAACAAAAGAGAGATAGTTAAGTGCCAATCTCAATGCATTCTGCCGTCCTCGCGCCAATATTGGAATGCGGAAAATCGGAATCCCTTGCCACGTTTCTTTCTGGATACCCAAACCCTTGTAGCCGGAAAAAAAAAGACCTTCCGGATAATTGGGTTTTCCGGTCAGCACGCTGACCTCGTGTCCCTGAGCTTTTAAAGTGCGAGCCAAAGCATTGATACGAAAACTTTCTGGCCAGAAGTATTGGGTGAATATTAAAATACGGAAACTTCGGAAGATAGACATATCGACAAAAACAATGAATTATCTAGTACATTGGTGTGGTTTGGCTTCAAGACACCTTCCCGCTACTGTAAATAACGGCTTTTCTATACGTTTGCAAAAGTAAAGATGCGCTCGCATCTATTGAAAATAATCTTTCAGCCCAAGTCTTAGCTTGCATCCCTAATGTCTGTCTAAATGCAGCGTCTAACAGCAAGCGATCAATTGCATCGGCCAGCAAATAAGGATCCGGCTTTTGAATCGCTAAACCGGTAACTTTATGTATCAATGCATCCTCGACGGGGTTTTTGATTGCCACCACACTAGGTATACCAAATAATGCTGCCTCGAACACCGGCCGTCCGCAAGCATTCAGGTGAGATGGAAAACATAGCACATCCAATTGTGGGTAAAATTGTCTGATATCCTTGATAAACCCTGTAAATATAACTTGCTGTTCCATTCCGTTTTTTTTGACATATCGCTTAGCCTCCGTAAGCACATCTTCTGAAAAACCCAGTTCTTTATACACCCATTTTTTTAGACCTGTTGTTTGTCTGGCATTTTCTCCAGCCAGAATAAATTGAATATTGCGGTTTCTATCATTCAAAAGAATTCTGGCTGCGGCCAGAAATTCATATATGCCTTTGGAACGGTGTAAAACTCCCGCCATGCCTACCATCACTTTAGATGATTCCGCCTTGTCTTGCGTTGCAACAATCTGTCCAACATCGATGCCGTTATGAATCACAACAGATGGCAACCATTGCGGGATAGATGCTCTGACAGTCTCATCAATGCAGATCATCGCCGTTGCATATTTTCTCAATGCCCGAAATACCAATTTGGACCGAAGGCTACCAAACCCCGAGTATTGAAGAGATCTGACATGGAAGATCATCGGTAGTCTGAATACCCATCTCGCCAAAATGGCAGTGGGTAACAGAGTAATTTCATTGACATGAATCAAGTCAAATCGGCTTTGTGATTTTTTTGTATGTAAAAGCGCAAATAAAACCAGTGGGAGAAAAAACAATTCTCGCAATAAAATCAACCACCTAACATTACGGTAATAGCCGAATCTCGTATGATCAAACTGGGCCAATCCAGCAGCTTCAATAACATGCATCCCGGCATCCCGGAAAGCTTCAGCTGCACTGCCTGCAGGCGTGATTACGCAAGCTTCTAGAACACACTGTTTTTTTGCGGCAAGATACAATTCGATCAAGCTTTTTGATGCTCCGCCAAATGCGCCAGCTGGATGTATATATAAAACTCGCATTAATTACTTAAGCTGCAAGATATATTTTTTTTATTTCTCATATTGCTTGCTTCCCTTCCTCAATCAGACTACTGGTTATCTTTTCACCAGCCTTGCCATCACCATATACATTTTCAACCCAGTCTGGTTGATTACCGATAGCATTATCGAAATTAATTGCTTTCTGAATACGTTGCACATCCGCACCCACTAGTGTATTCCATCCGATCTCCACTAGTTCCAGCCATTCCGTCTCATCTCGAAGCGTAATGCAAGGCGTTTTGTGAAAATACGCTTCTTTTTGCACGCCGCCACTGTCTGTGGCAATTAAAACTGCATTTTTTTCCAACATCACCATATCCAGATAACCCACCGGATCGAGTATTTTGACGGACGCGGGAACAGTAATGGCAAACTCTTGCAGACGATTTCGGGTGCGCGGATGTAGCGGCATCACGATAGGCAAGTGACTTGCCGCCAAACCTTGCATAATGTTGTCTAACCGTTCTGGATCATCGACATTTTCCTGTCTGTGCAAAGTTGCCAAAACATATTTCTTTTTAGTCAAATCAAGCATTGCCAGAATCTGGCTGCATTGCTCCGCCATTCTGCCATAATAAAGAGCGGCATCGTACATAACATCACCGATGTTCTGCACTTTGCTTACACTAATTCCCTCGTTCGAGAGATTATTGACTGCGGTTTTCGTAGGGGTAAACAACCTGTCTGCGGCATGATCGGTGAGGATGCGGTTGATTTCTTCCGGCATTTTACGGTTAAAGCTGCGTAGCCCCGCCTCTACATGCGCTACCGAAATATGCAATTTTACAGCGGCCAACGCACCAGCCAATGTAGAGTCAGTATCGCCATATACTAGTAGCCAATCCGGTTTTTCCTGGAGCAACACCTGCTCTATTCCCTCGATCATACGCCCCGTATTTTGGCCGTGTGTGCCACCACCAATCCCCAGATTGTAGTTTGGATGTGGAATACCAAGCTCCTCAAAAAAAACTTGCGACATATTGGCGTCAAAGTGCTGCCCCGTGTGAACAATCACCTCTTGAACGGGTGTTGCATGCTCCCTGAATGCCCGAGAAACAACAGCCGCCTTTATAAACTGTGGTCGGGCGCCTATGACGGTACATATTTTCATCTTTATGATTGATTCAATTAGGTGATTAGTTAAATTTGCTGACTCAAAATACTCTGCACCGCATTAATCATCACCTTTCCTTGATTTTCGGCATTGATTTCTTTTGCGGATTGAAACGACGCTTGTTTGAACTTGGTGAGATTTTCTGTTGTTAACTTATTCAAGGCACTGGCTAAACGCTGTGGTTCAAATCCATCGGCCACTACACCTAAAGTGTGTCGATTCACCAATTCAGCCATTTCAGGTGATGGACCAATTGCAATCATTAGTGATGCCTGCATGAACTCAAAAAACTTATTGGGCAAAGCATGTTTATGATTGAAGTTTGCTGGGGGCAAGATATATATTCCAACATCATATCTATTAATTATTCTACAAATCTCCTCCATAGGCACTGGATCCAAGAAATTGATACGTTTATCAGAAGATGCTAGAGATCTTAATTGCGCGAGATAAGCTGGATCAGAGTTAGTCAACATGAAATCTAAAGTAAACCGATTATCAAGATGCTTCATCATGTCGATCATGGTTTCCAAATGTCTGGCACGTATGCATGCTCCGTGATGAATAAGTCGGATTTTGCGTTTATCCACCCGGGACGGAGCAAGGTTTTTGAACGATGGAGCACTATAAACTACCTTAGAAGATATCCCATATTGCCGTTGGTACTCATCTGCAATTCCTTGACATACCGTCGTCATGAAAGTGGCACGTTTGAGATACTTTTTACAAAGGAAGTGATTGTAACGACCGAGCGTCACACGCCACAACAAGCTCTCCTCGAATTCACGCGGCGAGTATTCGTGTGCATCGATAATAACAGGTATGTTGTGTTTGATTTTATACAATAGCGGTAATGCGGAAACATCATTAGCTATAAATAAGTCGTATCCATTCACATCCAACAAACTCGCTGCCTGTTGAACATATGGCAAATGCCAGTATCTTGCTTCAAACAAGCCCAATAAGAGCAGCAAACCCTGAAATAGTTTATTGAATTTTCCAGATTGGTAATTTTCCAATTGCATAAAACGGATATTTGCATCCGGTTTTTCCCCAAAACCAACTACACTTATATCAAACAAGGGTTCAAGCAGCCTGATTTGGCGCATCACGCGCGGATCACTGCGAATATGCGAAAATGAAACAATAAGGATTTTTTTCATCTACAACTGATCACTTAAGGAAGAAGAGTTGGTACCAGCGAATAAAGTTAATCCAACGCCAAACCTGCCAGCTAAAGGACTTTTTACCAGTCACGATAAAATTAAACTCTTCAATTAGTTTTTGCTGGTTGAGAAAAGGCAATTCGATATCGACACTTAACCATCCTCGCACCTCATTGGACATACTGATTAGCCAGCTTTTTTCAGGTGTTTCAAAGCCGATTTTATCGCGACGGTCTAAAATTTCATCGGGAACGATACCTCGCATCGCTGCGCGAAATACGCATTTGGTTTCACCTTCTTGCGATATTAAATAATGTTCAGGAAGGGACAATAAAAAATTTGCTAAATCTGGTGTTAAAAACGGAACTCGGCTCTCCACTGAAAAACGCATGGAGTTTCGATCACCATGCCTAAGCAACATTGGTAGGCCTTTTTGCGTCAAAGCAAATGCCAATTCTGCGGATACTCTGCGCCCAGCTTCATCTGATGGGTTATGCAACTTAGGATAACTAAGTGCCACGCCTTTTTCTCGAAGTATATTGGCATCAATCCAGTCGGGGCTCAAGCGGCTACCGTTTAATTGCCGCATAAAATCATACAGACTTCCTTCTACATATTCGCCCACAACGCGCTTGATTCCGCCAGTAACGTTCCTGCCGGGCCAATCAGACCAATTTTTCAGAAATACAAACGCATCATAAAACTGATGCCTGTCCAGTAGGCTTTTGATTCGCTTGCCCGGATAACCGTTATATCCGGCCAACAGCTCATCCGCCCCTTGCCCATCCAGCGTTACCGTCACGCCATGTGACTTAGCCAGTTTAAACACGCGATATTGCGCGTAAATGCTAGTACTTCCAAAAGGCTCGCCTTGCGCAATAATCATGTCATCAAGGTCTGCCGCTAATTCAGAAGGGCTTACCATGACTTTATACTCTACTGCGCCTACATGTTGATTGACCACATCCACCCATTTTTCTTCAGAAACCAGGCTGCCCTGGGCAATATAACTGAAAGTGTTGATGGGCAAATCGGGTTCGACATGCCGCATAGCACAGACCACAGCGGAAGAATCCACCCCCCCCGAAAGCGCGGCTCCTAATTCCACATCACTGCGCAAATGCAGGCGGATATTATTCAAAAACCGCTCGCGCAACTCCGCCGCAGCGTCAGCAAATGACAGTGATTTATTTTCGGCAATCTGAGGTTGCCACCATTGTATTGGTTCGGAAATCGTCCCGTTGGCAATATTCACTTCAATCAAGTGCGCAGGCAGCAAATGCTTAACCCCCGCCAAAAAACTGTGCTCTATGCTGTCGTAGTCGCCATGCACCAAGTAATCATAAGCACGCTGCCAATCCAGCTCTATCTTCTCTGATTTAAGTGCTCTGATAGCGGCTATTTCTGAGGCAAAAAGAAAGTTCCCGTTTTCTATGGTGTAATAAAAAGGTTTGATTCCAAAGGGGTCACGCACGCACGTAATCGTGCTTTTTTGCTTATCAAACACCGCAAAAGCAAACATACCAACGAGTTTTGTTAAGCAATCGCTCCCCCAGAATTGCCAAGCGGCAAGCAATACTTCCGTGTCCGAATCGGTATGAAAAACACAGCCCTGCCTTTTCAAATCATTACGCAATTCACGGTAATTATAAATTTCACCATTAAAGACAATGCTATAGCGTTGATCGTGCGAGTGCATCGGCTGATGTCCACCAAGCGAAAGATCAATAATGGATAGACGAGTGTGACCAAGACTCACAGTTCCGCCGTCAACAGGGTATGATTCGACACCTTGGTCATTGGGACCACGGCGGCGTAACGTCTTTAAGCCAGCCTGTATCAGCTCACTCTCTTTCCTTGCAGATTTTGACCAGTAAGCGCCGATCAGTCCACACATAACTCTAGCCTTTTGTTATTTTTGTTTGCTGTTATCAAAAGCTAACCGTCCTGTTAACATAAAAACAAATTTTTGCAATTCTGAAGTTTTTATGCACCCACTAAACACAATAAGCCATCCTCCAAGAAAAACAGTTAGTAATGATACTAATATCCGTGTCATGGGCTCGAGCTCTACAAAAGGAAACCCCCACGCAAATGCAGCAATCGAGCAAGCTATAGCTACAATTCTTGTCCATTGATAAGGAACGTAATATAGCTTTTGGCTATAAATCATATACACAGAAAAAACGCTCAAATATCCAATTAAAGTCGCTACAGCAGCCCCCAGGACTCCCATATAGGGGATTAACAACCAGTTAAGAAGACTATTAATAATAGCCCCTATCAAGTTAATCCATATTAAATAATGGCTTTTTTTGGCGATACCAATCCCTGCAGCAAAAAAGTACATTTGAGAAAGTAAAATACCTGGGACTAAAAACGGAACTAAAATAGAGGCAGCATAATATTCTGGCGTAGTTAGAACAATTAAAATATCCTGGGCAAATACAGACAACATAAGGAAAGCGAACAAGCAAAGCGCAACAAAAACCCTGAATATACGCGCCATTTGATTCGGTGTATCGGGGTTTTTGTAGTTGTTATATACCAGCGGTACAAATGCTGCCTGAAATCCGGCAATAAACAAGCCGACTATTGCAGCCAAGCGGAATCCAATACCATAGATTCCTACCTCATGAACAGATAGAAAATGGTTTATCATGATCCGATCAATATAACTACTGACTATGACTGCAATCCCTGATAATACTAGGGGAGAAGAAAAGATTAACATCTCCTTTAGCCTCATGAGGTCAAAGCAAAAACGAAAAGTATGGCGCAAGAACCAAAGCCCAATGACAGTACCCACTAAAGTACCGAATACCATGCCAAGTAACAGGCCTCTCAAGCCCCAAACCATTCCATACGTTAGGTAAACCGCCATGCCGGCTGTACAGAATGTCATAAACAGACTGACTATTGCATATTGTTTACTTCGCAACTCCCAGCGAAATTGATTCTGAATCAGATAAAAAATACCATTAGCCCAGATATATAAAACACCAATCTGAAATTCTCTTCGCAGACCTTCTTTCCCCATCACCATCTCAGATAGTGACTCAGAGAAATTCAAAGCTACTAGCGAAAATGTCGTATAGCATACTAGGGTGAACCAAAAGCCGGAGGAGGCATATGCAATTCGAATGTTATCGTTAGATTGTGTCCTGTAATAACGAGCAAGTCCTTGTGAAACCTCTAAAGCAACGGTTATATTCACAAAGCTGGCAAAAACCAGCAATAAGTCAAGCGCGCCATAATCCGCTGGAGTCAATACTCGCGTGTATAGTGGAATAAGAATAAAAGACAAGCCGCGACTGACGAAAGAAGGTATTGCATAAATGGCGCTATCTTTAAAAAAAGCTTTGAACATCAAGAAAAACAGCTATTGATAAAGTTCCATAATAGCTTCGTTGACTTTTTCATAATCAAAATGACGAGCAACAAATAGCTTACCTGCATGACCAATCCTTTTTCTTAAATTTTTATCCAGAATCAACTCGGCAATTTTTTCTTTAACTGTATCAATGCTAGCAATTACAATCGGGCAGTCTTCATAATGTTCTTTTTTTGCTGTTTCAATCAAGTAACAAACAACGGGCTTTCCAAACCCCATCGCTTCGACGGCTAGTGATCCAAACCCTCCAATTAGCAATTGATCTAGAACGATGTCGGCTTTTTTTAACTCGCCAATAGCCTGGGAGTGCTCCATGTTCATGACTTCAATATATTCGAAAACAAATCCCTCTTTTTTCAATTGTGAGATTGCATCACGAAAAAACCTGGTCCCTTTCACTACCGGAGATGACGGCATATGAACAATTCTGACAATATCCTTAGAGTCTGTTTTAGAATCACATTGATTTAATGTCTGTGCGGCATTGGCTGAAAAGCTCAAGTTATGAACCCATATATCTTTTACAATCTTTTTAGTCTCAACATACTTCGATACAGATGCATACAAATTTCTAGGCGCTATAATTTGATGGCACCATAAGCCGTGCCACCTAAGCATCAAGACCTTTTTCCAGTCGTGCTTTTCATCATCAAGAGTACCTTTTAACTCTTTATCGACCAGATACCAGTATGGATTTCGCTGTCTCTCTAGAAATATAAGTCGAGCTTCACTTCCACAGTAAGTCATGATGACCCTTTTACCCATTAACCTCAGCAATGGTAGATCCAATGATAAAGGCAACAAGGAAGAACCAAAATAAAAGTGGAACACATCAAACTGAAAAATCCACTTCATGGCACAACGCACTCTAGTAACAAATCTTTTTAATCTATCTTCCTTGCCACTAAATATAGCCTTATCATGATTTGCCATGAAAGAATTAGGCCGCCAAACCACGAACTGAGGGTCATGTCCTTGTTGGCGTTGATATCTCGCTAGATGTCCTCCGATTCCAGCGATATTAATTGGACCATGAAATATTCGCATCATGTTTTTGACCATATTAGGCTATAGATGAGTAGCAACAAGTTCATTTGTTTTTCTTAGCCTTCTAAGCCATTAATTTTCTAACAACAGATGTACACAAATTTCTCGTGAAGTACTTACTTAAGAGCTTAGAATATATTTCCAAATGCATATAGTAAATTTCAAAAGCTAACAGGCGACTTGAATGATGATTTAAGCAAAAAGTCATTGTAATGCTTTTCAATTTTCTCTATAGATTTTTCCGGCGAGTTAACTAAGTCCTCATATTTGATTGTTACATTCCTTTCTGGGTAGCTAGAAATACTAGCCTCAATTGCATTAAAAGTTTGATCATACTGCCAGCTCACTTGCTCTCTAGGTGAGCTATTCATGATCTCCTCCCACCCAGAGGGTCTAATACTCCACCATTTATTAATCGTCCCTAATCTTTGACTTCTGACTTTTAGTATCGAATCAACAACCTTATTTTTATCTCTCAAAATATGGACAATAAAAACCGATGTATATTTTAAAATATCATCTAAAACAAATGGCGCAATCATACATTTATAAACAACAGGCATTTTAAAGATCCCCGTAACTCCCTGTAATACATATTCCATATCCTTTAGTTTTTTTCTGAAAATCTCATGATCTATATCTTCATGATTATTATTATAGAATGGAAAATAGTTAGCCCAAAAGTATCCGAATTCATGGGGTTCATATATGAAATCAGTTACCCCATGGACACTTTTAAAATTATTAGCTCCAATTATAGACATTTCCGAACTAATTAAACGAGATTGCAACCATGCTCCCGTATATGGTGCTGAGTAAAACCTAGCCATCATATTCGATACATAACCAACACGCATTTTTGAAATCATATATTGATATAAAAACATTGACCCACTGCGTGGAACACCTGTAATCAAAATAGCTCCTGCTGGTATGTGTTCGACAGAATTGCACAACTTATACTCTATACCTGAGAGAGCAGCATTAAGTTCATCCAAGAGGACCTCATCATCGTTATTCACTTTATATTTTTCAATCCGATCTTTTGCATCCATGGATGAAATAAATCTAAAATGCGAACTCATAAAAAAATCCTTTAACTAATAATTCTAGTTCAATACAGAAAAGGGAACCGTGTAGAAGTATTGATAATTTTCCAATAAGCCTTCTTTAGACAAGCCCTGTATAATCTTGGTTTCCTGATAAAGATTCACGTGATAACGATACGGGTAATCAGTAGTACCCCAGCGTGATTTGAACTGATAAACCCCTTTCTGGGTCAACCAGGTCCCTCCCCAATTCCACCGCATTGCGCCACGTTCAACAATTGCATCTCGCATGGCAGTATAGATCAATAAACTTAATGGCTGCTGACTACGATAGCTCTCTAGTGTTGCCGGCGTGAAATATTCAACAATTCCTTTAAAGTAAAAAACCAACAAGGCTGAAACGATCACTCCATCTTTCTTTGCCGTATATATACGATAGTCGGCGTTATAGCTAAAGACCTCTTTAATAGCTTTAAAAACATCCCAGGGTTTGGCTATTCCACCAATAGCTTGGATATTTTCATTATGCAAAAAATATAATGCTTTTATCGACTCAATCGAACTGTCATGACTGACAGTAAATCCTGACTTTATTCCTTTTCGAATCATATTCCGCGTCTTCTGATGATATAACGCGAAAAGAGCCTCTTCCGCTTCCTGCTCATTATTTACTGAGGGTAAAGTTGTTATCTGCCCGATACGCTCATCAACAAAGTCAGGTGAATACATTTTGTTTCGTGTACGTTGGGGATCAATAGGGGATTCGATTATGGTTGAACAAATCGCATTCTGTTGTTTACACACATCATAAAATGCCTGTATTAATGATTCTCTAATTGCATCAGATGAACTAGGCTTGGCTATTACCCCTCCATGACTGCCATAAAAAGGAAGTGAATTCACCACTGTACCCAAAGGACCGTATTTCATGAAGAGTGGAAAAGCTGCCTTCAACTCATTATTCTCATAAGCTAGAAGATATAAGTCATCAGCATCTTTTAATATTCGACGCAGAAAGCTCCTATATTGGAGAGAGTAATTGAACATGGCTGCAGGAGTTTCATACAGCAATCGCTCATAATCAGATTCTGTGTTTTGGTTGAGTATCTTTATCTCAATGGTCATAATGGAATTTTCTTATCGCTTGGCAGATAGTCTCGGACTCTCTTTTACTCAAGGATGGATAAAACGGTATGGATGCAGTATTTGTAAAAATATCTACCGCTACAGGAAAATGCTGGTCACTCATTCCCATAGTCCTGTGTAATAACTCATCAACGCCACGCCTCACTTGAATTCCTTGCTCGAGGAAAAAAGATTGTATAACATCAAAAGGCCCCATGTTTCGTAAAGTAAACCGAAACAACATGTCCGAATCATCTGACGCCCCCATAGTTATTCCTTTTTCTGATGCAACCTTTGTAAATTGACTACGCAATCTCTGACGTCTTTCAAGGCTCTCATCATACCGACTAAGTTGAGCTAATCCCAAGGCAGCTTGTAAATCTGATAATGGCGCTATATGACGAGCATTGGGTGAAACATCACCGTCAGTCAAAATTCTCGCCATTTCCCCCCAATTGTGATTGTTAGTCACCAACATACCACCCTCGCCAGTTGTCAAGCATTTAGTAGCATGAAACGAGAGAATTCCAACATCCCCTAACGAACCAGCCATCTTCTCACTGACATGTAGACCAAATGCTTGACACGCATCTTCTATAACTAAAAGACCTAACGATTTCAATTGTTCTACATCACAAAGATGTCCGAAAATATGAACAGCAATTATAGCTTTAGTCTTTTGAGTGATATTTGGTTTTACCGTTTCAGATGTTATGACTCCGGAGTAATCAACATCACAAAATATAGGCTCAGCTCCCACAGACAGTACTGCTTCCAGCACACTACGACAAACATATGTTGGCAGTATTACTTCATCACCTCGTGTTATTTGCAGAGTTTTAAGAGCCAGAACGAGAGCAGCTGAGCCACTTGATTGTGCAACGGCATGATTAATATCGAGAAATTTACATACCTTTTCTTCAAACTGACTAACTTTTTCCCCATGAGCAATCATTCTTGAAGCCAGAATAGCATTCACCGACTTCCTATCATCAGAAGTAATCCACGGACGCGAATGCGGAATGATTGATTTAGTCATAGCCCCCCTTCAACCACTCTTCAACATTCAACAGAGACCAAATTAAGAGCCGTCTATTTTTTTCTCCACGTAGATGTTGCTCAATCAACGGTTTCAACGCTTGTCTATCAAGTACATCGTAGATTCTGGCCCGACCCTCCAGCAAGTTAGTCCGAACAAAGTCGATACTCTCGCCTTTGAACCAGCTCGCATCTGGAGAGGAAAAGCCTTGTTTTTCGGCTTGAGTGATTTCCGATGGAATATGGCGTTCCATCATATTGCGAAGAAGCTGCTTACCATCACGCGTTTTTTGAAAATATTTATTGGCTTTATTGCCTTGTTCGTTTTCATTCATCCGTAAGACTTCCGCCAAATTGTTCAGTTTCATGTTGACAGGACACTGTATGGCAAAATCAACCAAGTCGTTATCCATAAATGGGACACGATTCTCCAAACTATGAGCCATGCTGAGCTTATCTTCGACTACTAACAGCCCATGCAGAAATGTTTTCGCCTCAAAATAGAGCGAATGGTTAATGTAATCTTCTGGCCGATTGAGTTCATTCTCATGAGTCAGAAAAACATCACGGAATATATCCCGTGTCCAAACGTGTTTAACATCGCTCCAAACCGGAGCAAACACCTTGGATATAATTGTATTCGGGATTAAACGCTGCCAAAACACATAGTATTGGTCTATGTAATGCTCGAAATCCTGATTTACAACAGCACGATAGTATCGCCAGGGGTAGCCTCCAAAGAGTTCGTCGCCACCACTGCCTCCCAGCACTACTTTGACAAATTTACTTGCTAGTTTTGCTGCATAGTAGTTGGGGTAGCTCTGCCCCACACGCGGCTCTTCCAAATGCCATGCAAGGGCAGGTAGGCAACGCTCCATATCACCCGCCTTGAGTACCATTTCGTAATGCTCTGTCTTGAATCGTGCCGACATCGCCTCAGCTTTTGTACGTTCATCAAAGGCCAGTTCGATACCTGATGCCGAACTGAGATCAAAGCCGCAAGTAAAACTTTTGAGATTTGGAATTGACTGTGCAGCAATCGCAGTTATAGAACCAGAGTCCATGCCTCCACTGAGATAAGCCCCCAGCTCCACATCGCTAACCAACTGACGTTTGACAGCCTGACGAAACAGGCGGTCGAGTTCTTCGATATATTCTGACCTACTGGCTTGCTGCTCAGGCTCTCTGAAGCGATAGTCCCAATAGCGGATGACTTCGATTCTTGGCGCACTCTTCTTCAAATCCAGAGTCGCATAATGGCCGGCTGGCAGTATATGGATATCCTGTAATAGGGTTTGATCGGTAAAGATGTTCTGGAATGTAAAATACTCCAGCAAAGCTGGCTTGTTTAGCTGACGTCGAAAGCAGGGTTGTGCTGTTATCGCCTTTTGTTCCGAACCGAATGCTAAGCTGTTTCCTTGTTGCGCATAGTAAAGTGGTTTAATACCGTAACGATCCCGCGCCAGCATAAGGGTTCGTTCTTTTCGATCCCACAGAGCCAACGCGAACATACCGTTGAACTTGAGTAATGCCTCAGTGCCCCAATGCGCCAACGCATACAGCACTACTTCACTATCAGTCTGACTGTGAAACCAATAGCCTTCGGTCTCAAGTTCGGTGCGTAATTCACGATAGTTGTATATCTCGCCGTTATAACTGAATACATATCGATGATCGGCGCTAATCATCGGTTGATGCCCGGCAGGTGACAGGTCGATAATCGCCAGGCGACGATGCCCGATCCCAACATTACCTTCTATCCAATGTCCTTCTCCATCGGGACCGCGATGCGCAATGCTATCCGTCATCCTTTTCAGAATGACTGGTGAAACAGGCTCGCCGTTAAGATTGATCAGACCGCTGATCCCGCACATCAGCCTTTGTTCTCTCTGACTTTCTGAATAACGTAGTTTTGCTCCGCTTCCGTCATACCATGGAACAGTGGCAAGGAGATGCTGCAATCATTGGCGGCATAAGCATTGGGGAAATCGGCCGGTTGCAGATCATATTTTTTCCGATAATAACTGAGCATATGTACTGCATGTGTGGCGGGGCGGGTTGAAACTCCTACTTGCTGGAGATGATCCATCCACTCGTTGCGGGCTTGGTTTATACGAGGAATGGATTCCAGTGTGACCGGTTCAGGTTTAAACAAGCATGCGTAACTCTGGTAACCGTGTTCCAGTCCTGCAATTCTTGCTGTGGTTCTGAGCCACTCCAAATCGGCGAAAGCATCGTCATATATTCTTGCGAGGCGTTGACGCTCTTCGATAATTTGCTTGGCCCTGTTCATCTGTTGTGCCCCAAGCGCGCCTTGCAGATCAGTCATGCGCTGGTTATAGCCCGCATCTGGATGATCTGCGAGTAAATAAGGGCGAGCCCCCAGGTGCCGCTGTAGATCAGTCATTGCTGCGCCATGATCGCGCAAACGACGTAACTTTTCTGCCAAAGCATCATCCTGAGTGGTAATCATGCCGCCTTCACCGGTAGTAATCGCTTTTCTCGGATGAAAACTGAAACTTCCGGTATGACCCAACGTACCGACATGCTGGCCGTGATAACGGCTACCGAAACCACAGGCCGCATCTTCGATAACCCAAAGATTGTGTTTGCGTGCGATTTCATTGATCTGCTGCATATCCGCAGGCAGACCGAACAAATGTACCGGCAGGATCGCTCGCGTGCGCGGCGTGATCAACGCCTCAATTTTGTCGGGATCGATGTTAAAGGTGTCTAGGTCAATATCGCAGAACACGACCTTTCCGCCCAAATGTTCAACAACATTGGCGGTCGCTATCCATGTAAATGCTGGAACGATGGCTTCATCACCAGGACCAAAACCTAACGCTGCCAGTGACAGATGAAGCCCTGTCGTGCATGAAGTTACCGCAATCGAGTGTTTCGAACCCGTAAAAGCAGACCACTTTTCTTCAAATTCGCGGACCTTTGGGCCTTGTACTAACCATCCGCTTCGCAATGGTTCGAGAACACTCTGAATTTCGTCATCAGTGAGACTTGTACGAGCGATTGGAACATTCAGCTTCGTCGTAGCGCTCATTCAGTCAACCCCACTGCCTTGCGTCGTGCCTCAACCTCAGCTTTATGTTGAGCACGCCATTCGATAAGCTTTTTAAGACCTTCGCGCAACTCTAGTTTGGCAGTAAATTCAATTTCCGCACTGGCTTTCTTGGGGCAGCCAATCCTGTTTCGAACAAGAGTTGCTTGACTCCGCGGTGCATATTGAATCTCTTTTTCGCAACCCGTTAGCTCGATCAGCATCTCGGCCAACTCTTTAAGAGATGTTCGTTTACCCGTACCCACATTGTAAAAACTATCGGTCGCGTTTGATTTCATGGCGCATACATTGGCCCGCGCGCAATCTTCAACGGCCACAAAGTCGAATGCTTCGCTACCATCTCCCAAAATGGTCGGGCTTTCACCTCGGTCAATAGCATCCAACATCTTCATGATGACAGCGATATAAGCTCCATTATAATCCTGCCTCGGACCGTACACATTCATATAACGGAGACCAACAAAATCAAAGTGCTTGTCCGAACTTTTGTATCTATGATGCAAAGATCTACACATATGCTCACCAGCGATCTTCGTTGCCCCATAAAAATTCAAGTTATTATACGGATGGTCTTCAGTCATCGGCTCTTCAATCGCATCACCATATACCGATGCTGAAGACGAATAAACTAGACGCTTGACGCCATTGTTCATCACGGCCTCAAGTACATTAAACGTGCCTCCGACATTTACTTCAAAAGCTGAACGAGGGAAATCATGGCAATGCAGTAACCACAAGGCCGCGAAATGAAAAACACCATCGATGCCTTTCATTGCTTCATTAAGCAAATCTCTGTGTAATAATTCGCCGCCAAGAGGGAAAATATTAACGCGGGGGTCTTGCAATGCATTTGCCAAATTTTCAGCTCGCCCGCGTGTAAAATTGTCATAAATTCTGATTTCAGCAACATCTTCTTTAAGTAATTGATCAACAGTATGCGAACCGATAAGCCCCGCGCCGCCGATTACCAGAAGACGTTTCCCGTTTAAATTCATATTAATTTACCTTTTGATCAACAATATACTTTGCAAAACTCATTGAGCTAGTGAAAGCTGGCGAAATCGCATTAAGCACATGAGTACTGTTCTCACCATTCTCCACGACAAAATCCATGACCAGCTCATGTTTTTTCAAATCTAGCAACTGGGCACGAATGCCTACCTTATTACAGGGCAACAAATCCTCATCGCTCAATCCTGGCGTTAGCAATCGACCCGCCTCCGCAAATTTAGACTTAAAAAATCTCAATGCTTCTATGTGTGAAAACTCTCTAAAACCCTGCTTATTAAAAAAATACTGCTGCCCCAATCTAAATAGAATCGAGGTCCCTTCAACCAGATTTATCCCCTCTAATCTTTGATAATGTTCTCTTCCCAAAGCAGGTAGTGCGGTTGGTCCAAGATAGACCTGGCCATCAATTTTTTTTGTGTAGTGAACGCCCAAGAACGGGACATTAAGATCAGGCAAAGGATAAATCAGGCGATTACATACTACCTTCGATGCAGATGAAAGCCGATAGTAGATCCCTTTGAACGGTAGCAGCGTATAGCACTTACCAACATCGAAAGCATTCGCGACCTTATCGGCATATTGTCCTGCACTGTTGAACAACCAACCATATCTAAATTCGCCATGATTGGTATTAAGTGTTGCTCGTTCAACATCCACATCATTTATTTGCGTATCAAAAACGATATCGATACCCATGTTTTGTAACTCGGACGAGATGTGTTTGACGATTGTTCCTGGATCTACGACTGCTGTCTCGGGTACATACAAAGCTTTCCCGATTACCGAGCGTGCAGAAGGTTCTAGTTCATGCAATTGCCGTTGATCTATGATTTCAACTTTTGCACCGTTGGCTACAGCTCGTTGAAACAACAGTTCCAATTGCGGCCCGTGGTTATCTCTTACCGGTAGTATGACTTTGCCCAAACGCACAATAGGTAATTTGTTGGCATCGCAATAATCGGCCATCAGTTTGGCGCCTGAAGCACACATACGTGCTTTCAGGGAACCCTCTGGATAATATATTCCAGAATGAAGCACTCCACTATTGCGCCCACTTCCATGTCTTCCAACTTCAAGCTCTTTTTCGAGCATTAGAATTTTGGCTTCAGGCTCTCTTGAAAATAGTTCCCGAGCGATGGTCAGACCAACGATTCCAGCGCCAACTATGACATAATCATAATATTTCATTCGACCGAATTTACAGCCTTGAGTAAAGATGTCACCACTTGCTCCATGTGTACATCATCAAGATAAGGATGCATCGGTAAGCTCAGTACTCGTTCGGCCGCACATTCACTGTGCTCGAATCTATCAGGACAGGCTAGAGCTGGCTGACGATTTAAGGGAACAGGGTAATGCACTGCTGTTGGAATATTTGCTTTCTTCAGCAGTTCCTGAACCTTATCTCGCTTTTCCACTTGAATTGTGTATTGGGCAAACACACTAGAATTGTATTTTTCAACGAATGGAATTGTGATTTTGCTTCCTATTCCTGCAAGTACCGTCGAATAACGATCAGCAATTTCCTGGCGTTGCTTGACTTCCCAATCGAAATGTTCCAGTTTGACCAGCAAGATTGCCGCCTGCATGGTATCCAACCGGCCATTGATGCCAATACATACATGATGATAACGACGATCTTGACCATGAACACGGATTTCGCGCATGTTTTTGGCTAATTCGTCATCATCGGTAAAAAGAGCGCCACCATCACCATAAGCACCCAAAGGCTTGGATGGAAAAAAACTCGTAGAACCGATGGTGCTGAGACTGCAAGATCTGCGTCCCTTGTAGGTAGCGCCAAAAGATTGCGCTCCATCTTCAATGACAGGTAACCCATGTTTTTCACCAATCGCGTTGATAGCATCAAAGTCGGCGCACTGGCCATATAGACTCACAGGCATGATAGCCTTAGTTTTGGATGTGATTGCCGCTTCGATTTTCGACGGATCAATATTATAGGTCTTTGGGTCGATATCAACAAAGACGGGCGTGGCCCCCAATAAAGCAATCATTTCTCCGGTAGCAATGAAGGTAAAGGGAGTCGTAATAACCTCATCTCCTTGTCCAATACCCAATGCCATCATGGCGATTAACAAAGTATCGGTTCCACTGCTTCCGGCAATGCAATGCTTCACACCTACATAATCAGCAAGCTTTTCCTCGAGTTCGCGAACCTCCGGCCCCATTATGTACTGGCCGTGTTCTAAAACCTTATCTATGCGTGCTTTGATTTCATGCTCAAGAACACGATACTGGGATTTGAGGTCAATAAAGGGGATTGTTTGAGCCATCTATTTGCATCCTATACAAACACAGTTACCGTCGACTAGACGATAATTCTCTCCTGTTGCCGGACACTTCGCGTCGCCTTCTCCTTGCACAGGCAAGTTCAAGCGCTCACCATGTTTACTCATCCATCCAATTTGTCTCGCAGGCACTCCTACCATCAAGGCATAAGATTTAACATCTTTGTTAACTACCGATCCTGCACCAATAAACGCGTATTCACCAATAGTTACTCCACATACAATCGTGCAATTAGCGCCCAATGTTACGCCTTTCTTTACCAGAGTATCGCGGTATTCTTCTTTACGCGAAACTGCCGAGCGCGGATTGTAGACATTGGTAAATACCATGCTAGGACCGCAAAAAACGTCGTCTTCCAGCGTAACATTGTCGTAAACGGAAACATTATTTTGAATCTTGACGTTATTCCCTATCACAACCTTATTGCCGACGAAAACATTCTGCCCCAAAGAACAGTCTTTGCCGATTACTGCTCCTCCACAAACATGCGCCCAATGCCATATCCTTGATCCGGCACCTATTTGTGCACCTTCATCAACAATGGCTGTTTCGTGTTGTTGATATATCATTAATATTCCAATGGCAAATTGACCGTTTTACCGTCTCTTGCAGATAGATAGGCGGCGATCAAAACCTCCAGAGATTTCAAGCCTTCTCGACCGTCAGTTTCTGTTTCCGCCTGCCCACGGAGTACATCGATCACATTTTTGTAGTAGAGTGGATGCCCAAAGCCATACACCGAAGTCGTCTGATAATTTGCGTTCTTAATATCTTCGTCATACGGTTGTTGGTCATCGAATTCCCAATGTTGAATTTCATTAACCGCTAAGCCGCCCACTCTGACAGTTCCTTTCTCACCTAAAATTGTTATAGATCCTTCATAGTTCTTTGGATAGGTGAGCATTGTAACATTCATGGAACCCAAGGCACCATTACGCCACCGGATATTCATAATCCCAGTATCTTCTACTTCAATATCCCTGGCCAACGTTCCAATCATTGCCTGCACACTGGCAACCGGACCGATTAGCCAATCGATCAAGTCAACATAGTGACTAGCCTGATTCATTAATGCCCCGCCATCGAACTCCCAGGTTCCCCGCCATTTTCCCATGTCATAATAACTTTGCGGTCGAGTCCAAAATACGTTTATATTCACCATATATATACGGCCGAAACGCTTTTCGGTGACCGCTCGTTTAAGCAATTGTAACGTCGCATTTCGCCGATTCTGTTTGACCACAAAAAGCCTGACCCTTGCTTCATCGCAAGCCTTGACCATCCTTAACCCGTCATCCCATCGGGTAGCCATCGGTTTTTCTGTGACCACATGGATGCCCGCTTTTGCACACATTATTGCTTGTTCCGCATGGATTCCACTGGGAGTACAAAGCGAAACGACATCCAATTCTTCACGCTTCAGCATTTCTTCCAGGTTACTATAGGCATTAACACCATATTCTGATTTATGCCGATCCAGCATCTCCTTATCGGCATCACAAATCGCCACTAACTCCAGATCATCGACATGCTTTTCTATAGAACCGAAGTGATTTTTGGAAATTCTTCCACATCCCACTATACCAATTTTAATTTTTCTATTTTCTATAATTTTAAACACGAATATTTCAGTAATTTAATAATTGATTAACCGATAATGCGTATAAAAACAACGCATTTGCTAACTTGAATTCAAAATACACAATATACTAGTTTTTCCAACTAAAATTTTAAAAATAGAGAAAGCTGATTAGCCAAAAAACCTCTGAAAATTACAGTATTTTGGCGATAATTTTACAGCTATCACTCTTTTAAGCTTAAAACTGCTCTCCTTGTAATCTTGATTTTCTTGACAGCATGTATCCTCATTTCGAAATCTAGGAAAACAGTGTCATGTCTTGCAATTAAGCATTTTAATGTAACAACTTCGCAAGCTAAGTAGCCCGCTGGTTGCAGGTTTTCACATCCCTTGCAATTCATTTAAGCCCTTAGCCGCAAACTCAAACAGCGCGTTATATGCTCTATTTTTTATTACCGCTTTGATGATTTCCGGTTCGATATTCAGGTAATCGTGCACGAGAGCATTTCTCATGCCGATAATTTTGCGCCATTCGATTTCGTTAACACACTCTATACCTTGCTGGGAAAGCTTTGCAAAAGCGGAATAAGCATCGGCCGGCGCTGTTTTAAACAAGGCATAATTCCAGTGTTTTGCAATGCCGATGCAGACTTCTACTAACACCTGTAAAGTCCGTTCCGCGGCCCGATATTCATATCGATTCAAATCGCGCTGGTTGATAATATCAGTCAAACCTTGCAGCTCGCTTTGTAACTCGGCCAGATGCTCTCGCATCGAGAAAATATAGGTATCATCCATTCATGGCCTGCTGACGTTGGTAATGGTATAAGTAGTCTATTTCCCATTTCGACATGATGCGCTGTTGTTCTTGCAGTTGCCGGGATTTATTTTTACTCAATAATAATTCACCGCTTTGCAACACCGCCATCGCAATGGGGATAGATGTATTGTTGATGTCTAGAACACTTAATTGTCCCTCGGACAGGTTTAATGTATTTTGCCAGTCCAAAGCGAGCAGTTCAGGCCTGAGCCTGCGTTCAACGATATCGGGCTCCCAGGTTTTAAACGCTACGGCTAAATCGATATCGCTTTTTTCATGTGCGTTTCCTTTTGCCTGCGACCCATATAACCAAAGCAATTCGATATTGTCGTTTGCTTGCGCTAACTCAATTATCCGAGTTTTCAGTTGTTTAAAGTCCATAGATCAATGATTCTTCATAGATACTGAAAATGATACGCAAGCCATTATAGATGTTGAAATAAGTGTTGCTAAAAACATGTCGACATTTTCGGCTATCAATTTATATTTCAGCCTGTTAACAATAAAAAGTGCAGCCGATACGCTCAACCCCAACGATCAAAACTAAACAGTATTACATCCCGGTCCAATTTTACTGTTCCTCACCCGCGCTTAATGCTTCAATTGCCTGCTTTATAAAATCGAGCGCTTGCAGATAGTATCTTTCTGTAATAACGGACTTAACGATTTCCGGATCGACATCGAGATAATCATGTACCAACGTATTTCGCAACCCAACCAGTTTGCGCCAAGGAATATCGTCACTAATCAATCCCGCTTGCAGCAACACATTGAACGCTTTCATCGCCTCATTGCTGGGATGGCCCGTGACCTTTTTCGCCCAATGTTTTGCCGCACCAATTGTAGCTTCCAGCAAAACTTGAAGTATTCGTTCGGCGGCCAGTAGCTGAATGCGGCTAAGCGGCCCTTGTTGATATTGCTTTGCCAGGAGTTTTAGGTTGGCTTCACAATCGTCGGCGTGCTGCTTAAGCGAATAAAGGTAACTTTCTGAAATCGAACCGTTCATCTATGCCAACTTCTGATCATGCACATAATCAATTTCCCACATCGAATAGATTCGCGCTTCGGCTTTCATGCGTTTGTCAGGTTGCTTATCCACCAATAATTTACCTTGAGTCAAGACGCTCCAGGCAAGCGGTATCGAACAACTGCCAATATCGACGATTGACAGCTTATCGTCCGGCAAACCGCATTGTTGTTGCCATTCAAGCGCCAGTTCTTCCGGCCTCAAACGCCGCTCTAGCGCATTTGCACACCAATCGGCGAACAAGACCGCCAGGTCGTAGTCGCTTTCCGCATGTTCGTTTCCCAAGGCTCTTGAACCATACAGCCATAGCGCGGTAATGCACCTATCTTGTTGCGCTAGTTCTATAAGGTTAGCGGCCATATCATTCATGCTTAAGATCAATATAGTTATCAGGCTACAAAGTTTTGGTCTTTATAACCCCAGCTCCCTGGAGTAGCGATAGACATTACGCACCTTGCTCCGCTTCGATTTCAATTTTCAATTGTTCGATTTCCAGCTGTAGCTTTTCGTATTCCTGCACTTTCCGCTGAAGAAAACGGATTGTTACATTGGCTTTTTCTTCTAAACCTTTCGGTGTCAATATGTATATATAGACCAGCTTATTCTTGTTATTGCGAAAGTTACTGGCCTTGAGCAAACCTTTTTCCATCAATGCCTTAAGACAGAAATTGGTTTTACCGAGGCTGATACCGAGTTCGCGGGCAAGCTCGCGTTGGCTGATGTCCGGTTTAGCTTCGACCAGTTTTAATATTATGTAGCGATATTCGTCTGTCAGCATCGATGGACTGTTATTTATGACTTAACCTTATATTTGCAGTGCCATAAAATCTATTTTTCTTTAATTATCTGATACTTAAAAATATTATCCCGAAAGCTGCGTTAACGATAGACAATTAAGCAGAATCCTGGTATTTCCAAACATGCCAAAACTTTAAATCCGTATCCTTCAACGCTAACTCGATAAACCCTACACAAATTTAGCCTTGGGTAAAAACAACAGCCCATTATACTTTCGATACCAGCAACTTATACCTGACCGTTCACAAATTGAACGCACTGTAATGGATAATCAAAAATTTGTAAAGAAAACTGACAGTTTTGCCTGGATCGCTATGCTCAAGAATTAAGTTGAGGAGGAATAGGCTCTTGAAGAAAGTCCACGATGAACCGGTAGTGCTGTTGGCTGACCAGTTTCAAAACGATATCCATCTTGATGTTCATATAATCATGCACGATTTTATTACGCAGGCCTATGGCATTGTGCCACTCTTGAACCTCGGATGCTGCGATGAAGCGGTTTTGCGACAACAAAAGAAAAGTATCGTAAGCGGAGACCGGCACCGGCTGTTTAGAGGCTTTTAACAGATGTTTTCCTTTACCGATGGCGTTTTCAATCAAAAGTTGTAAGGCATGCAACACGCCATTCTGTTCCAAGGGAGTCAACGATTGACCGGCGCCCAGTTTTTGCGCCGCGTCATTCAATAACCCGCCTTGATAAGCAGCGATAGCTGCCGTTTCTTGCTGATACAGGTCAAGCCGCATGTTGGCGTTCCCATTCTAGATGCTCCAGCTCCGCCCAGGTGCGAGTGAGAAAATGGTGCCATGCCAGCGTATCCGTTTTAAGCGAAACTCCTTCCTCGGCAATCACGGCACGCATCGCCAACCGAGCGCTTGGCATGTCTATCAAGTCGATCCGACTATCGTCGACTTTCAATAACTGTGCAATCTGGTGCCGCAACCGCTCCGTCAGGCCTAATTGTTGTTCCGACGCAATTTCTCTGTGCCATTGAATGGCGATGTCCCAATCGCTGCCTTCATGACTGCTTCCAGTCGCGCGGCTGCCGATCAGCACGGCGATTTCCAATTGGACGTTTGCTTGGCATAGAGCGCGCAATGGTTCGATCTTGTCGTTATCCTGGTGGGACATTGCGTTATCGTTAGGCATATTTTTCATTGTTTGAGAATCTGCTGCTCAATGATTCAAATATATTGTCAGGATACGGTCTTAAATAACTTCCAGGCCCCCATCGTTCCCGCGCTCTGCCTGGGATGAAGTCTGAACCGCTGTGCGGTTCGGGACGCTGGAGCGTCCCTGGCCGGGTTCCCACGCGGAGCATGGGAACCATATCGGGAAGTTGTTTTTAGCGAAATCCTTAGCACTGAAATTCGTTATTTCACCCTCATCCTTCTCTCTGAAGAGGGTGTCGTAAAAGTCAAAACCGTTCCTTCTCCCTGCGGAGGGCGTCGTAAAACCCCAATTTCTTTGATTTACCACTGGAAACCGGCCGTATTTTCCACGGTCGGCGAAGTTGGCAAGTCAGTAGTGTAACTCAGCCAAATGTCGACCATTCGGTCAAACGAGCTCATAAACCGGCTAAGCCAATGATATAAAGCACGAAAAAGAGCTGCCACTAAGGCGCGGCTCAGATTGTAAGCCATGGCGTGCAAGGCGAACTCTACTTTGACACCCGCCAAACCTTTACGGCGAAAGCGATTCAAACCTTGGCGACCGCGTAGCTGACTGAAGACGGGCTCCACCATGGCCTGCCGCTGTCGATAGCGTTGCCGAGGTTCGGGCTGGTCCATTTTCAGGCGCAGGGCTTCTTTTTGTGTATCGCTGTCATAGCGTTTGAGGGTGCGACCACTCTCGCTACGCGTGCATTGGGATTTCAGCGGGCAGTCTGAACAGGCATCGCAGGCGTAGACGGTATAAGCGCGGCCACTTTTACCGCCTTTGCAGGTGTGACGGCGAGTCAAGCGTTGTTGCCCCGGACAGCGATAGGTGTCGTCGTCGGCCTGATAAATAAAGCGGCTTTTGGGGATTTGTTTGTTGGATTGTTTGTTCCAATCGTCTCCTTCACTTTGGCCTTCCGGACAAAGCAATTCGATGTTGTGTTGCTCAGCAGTATCCAAGACGCCATTGCTGAAATAGCCAGCATCGAACAGAGCTGTTTCGACGCCTCCCATAGCTTGGGCGCGATCCAGTAAGCCCGGCACCACCTCGGTTTCGCTGGAAGGATGAACGTCGCAAGCCACGATCACTCGATTGTCGTTCGCCAATACCGACGGTTTATAACTGCCGCGAAAGTCTTTGGAGTTCTTTTGCGGCTGTAATACCGCCTCCGGCTCGTTGCTTTGTACTTGGGTCTTGGCCGGATCTTTGCCTTTGGCGGCTTGTTTTTGCTGGCGAGACTTTAGCTCGGCTTGGGCTTGTTCCAATAGGTTCAACCGCTTGCTTGCCGCTGCATCGTCGGGTTTGGCTTGCGCGGCTTCCTGCGCTTGCGCCAAGGCTTGCTTGAGCGCTTCTTCCTTCATCAATTGAAACCGGGAGGACATGGCTTCGATCACGGTACCGTCGCCCGCCAACGTCGTCGTGCCTGAGCCTGTGACTTTCAAAGTACGACGCGCCAGTTGATCGAAAAATTCGGTCGTCAATGATTCGGCATGCTGATGGACGAAACGGCCAATGACTGAGTGATCCGGCATGATACCGCCACTTAGCCACCAACACCCCACATCGGCTCGAGCTAAACGCTCCAAGTCGCGCAGGCTGCTGATGCCTTGTAACAGGCCGTAGAGAATAATCCCCACCATCGCACGTGGCGCATACGGCGGACGCCCGCCGGGCCGATAACGGGCTTCGAACTCGGCGAAGGATAGCGATTGCAGGAAGGGGCGCAATTTCAACGGGATGGTTAAGCCGGCGTGCTCCAGATGTTCGCCGAGCGGTTTACCGTTGATCGATAAGCCGCGCGGGTCGGGCGCTTCAAAATGGGCCATCGGTTCGCTCGAGATCGATTGAGCGATCAACTCAGGTAACGGTTCAACCTCGCATTCATCGAATAGCGAATATTGCTTGGCGCTATACAATGTCCTGACGGGTCTAATGTTTACTTCGGCTGCCATTGATCTATTTCTAATAGGTTTGGATAGGGTTATTTTACCGTATGTAGCTGGTTGGGGGGCTTTTACGACAGCCTCCTGCGGGAGAAGGTTAGGATGGGGGCTTATAAAAAACAATTGGTAGCAACTTTTTATCCCCCTCTCCCCGACCCTCTCCCGCGAGGAGAGGGAGCTTTTACGACGCCTTCCCGATGAGGGTATCGCAAAAGGTAGGTTCAGCCGAACATGATGACACCTAACATTTTAATTTTTGTTAGGTTACGCTGCGCTAACCTAACCTACATTTTGGTTTTTGCGACAACCTTCCGATGGTGAAGAAATTCAGGCTCAAGGCGGCATTGCTACGTGCCGGGATTAACGCAAACCTTGTTGACAATACCCCGCGACACCATCAACTGGACCACCTCATCGACGCATTGATCCAACGATTTTTCGCCCGTCTTAACGACCAATTCCGGTCTTTCCGGGGCCTCGTAAGGGGAATCGATGCCGGTGAAGCTTGGAATTTCGCCGGCGCGGGCTTTTTTATACAGACCCTTCACGTCGCGCTGTTCGCAAATCTCGAGAGGGCAGTCGCAATAAATTTCCAGGAAATCGCCGTGCGGCATCAACTTCCGCGCGCCGTTGCGGTCTTCCTTGAATGGCGAAATAAAGGCGGTGAGCGTGATGACGCCCGCTTCGGACAGCAATTTCGCCAGCTCTCCGATTCTGCGGATATTTTCAACCCGGTCTTCGTCGCTAAATCCCAAGTCGCTGCATAAGCCGTGGCGCACGTTATCGCCATCGAGCACGAAGGTCGACACTCCCATTTTATGCAAGCGGTCTTCCACCGCATGCGCCAGCGTCGACTTGCCGGAACCGGACAGGCCGGTAAACCATAACACCGCGCTTTTATGTTGATGCAGTATTTCTCGGTCCTTTCGGGTCACGGTGGCATGGTGCCACACGGTATTTGTGCTTTTCCTCGTCATGATGGTTTATGTTCCCTTGCTTTATATTGATTTTCGAATGCCTGAACAAACCGCTCCAACTCCGTTTCCGGCAGATGGTTGATGCCGGCAGCCGCTTTGCGTCCGCCACCGGTTGCAAATGAAGAGCATAGTTCATCGGCGCCGGTCTTGTTAGTCAACGGCGCCCTGACGCTAACCAGAAAACCGCCCTGATGGTTATGGCTTAATACCGCATGCGCGCATTGCGGTTTCTGATTGGCTAGATGGTTGCCGAAAACGCCGCTGACGCGTTTGGCCCAATTTTCGTCGGGGAGGATATACACGGCAATGCGATCCGTCTGGTATCGCGGCTCGATGTTGCAAGCTTCGGCCATATCGGCTCGATATCCTTCCAGCAGTTTTCGATGGATCTCGCGATTCTCCCGCATGAAATCGAACGGCGTGGCGAAAGGGCTCAATTCACGGTACAACTGGTCGGGGGCGATATGCAAATCGGCAATGCTGGCGCCGTAACCATTGTAATTGATGCAAACGCCCAGTTCCCGCAATTGTTCGGTTTCTTGCTGAGAAAGCCCCATTTCGGCGGCAGACTTCATTGCGCTTTCATTCAAGTTATCGCCGAAGGCGGCCACCACCGCCCAGGCTTGATATCTGCCTTGCAGATAATTATTGACCAGCAAGCTGGTGCAGATTGAAGGATCGGTATCGATGAGGGTCGTCAAGCCTTCGTGTTGAGGAATGTCTCCGGGTTGATGATGGTCGACGTAAAATACTTTTGCGCCGCCTTGTAAAATCCTGTCGAGATGTCTCCTGTTTTTTGCCAGCGATATGTCCAACACCGTCACTTTATCGTTTGCTTGCGCGTCGACCCGCGCGAGCAATTCGATATCCCTCTTTACGCCGGTAATCAAGCGGGATTCGGCCGGCCTGGCCAGGCGAAGTTGTACCAATGCGCAGATTCCATCGGCATCGCCGTTGAAAACGTCTATATTCATAATATTCCCTGTTTTTTATACTGTTCGCACTTCAAAATTCGTTATTTACGAGCCCTCATCCAACCTTCTCCCGGACGGAAAAGATATCAATGTGCCGAATTTTGAAGTGCGGTGACTATAACCTTGCAAAGCTTCAATCGTAAACTAACATCTAGCTTATCGCCAATATTGCTAACGGACTTCATGCGGCTGCCCTTGAAAAACTGTATGATGTGGCCGAGCAAAGTCCGACAAATATACGACCCCCATCAATCACAAGGAGCGATGTCAATATGATTCCTGTTATTTTATCCGGCGGTTCCGGCACCCGCTTGTGGCCCTTGTCCCGCAGCCAACATCCGAAACAATTTCTACCGCTGGTTTCTCACAACACCATGTTGCAGGAAACCGTACTAAGACTGCATGGACTGGCGGACATGAAATCGCCGTTAGGAGTATGCAATGAGAACCACCGCTTCATGATGGCGGAACAATTACGCGAGATCGGTGCCCGGCCCGCCGCGATCATTCTGGAACCGGTGGGAAAAAATACGGCGCCGGCGGTGGCCCTAGCAGCATTGACCGCCGACTCTCCCGACGAAGTGTTATTGGTATTGCCGGCCGACCATGTCATCGCCAATGTTCCCGTTTTTCAGCAAGCCGTTGCCAAGGCTAATGACTTGGCACGCCAAGGCAACCTGGTGACATTCGGCATCGTCCCGACCGAACCGGAAACCGGTTACGGTTACATCAAGGCGGGAGAGGCCAACGGCGAAGGCAGTTTTGCCGTGGCCGCCTTTGTCGAAAAACCCGACTATCCGACCGCTGAAGCCTATGTTAAAAGCGGCGACTATTATTGGAATAGCGGCATGTTCGCCTTTACCGCCGGCCGTTACCTACAGGAATTGGAAAAGTTTCAACCGGACATTCTGGCCGCGTGTAAACAGGCGCTGTCCGGCGCGCAGCGCGATATCGATTTCGTCCGCCTGGATGGCGAGGCCTTTATGAAATGCCCCTCGGATTCCATCGATTACGCGGTGATGGAAAAAACCGAACAGGCCGTCGTCATCCCTCTTGACGCGAACTGGAACGATGTCGGCTCGTGGTCGGCGCTATGGGACGTCACCCCTAAGGACGAGCATGGCAACGCGATCAATGGCGATGTCATGACCCTGGACACCGAGGATTCCTTTCTGCATTCCGGCAGCAAACTGATCGCCACGGTCGGTGTCAACAACCTGATCGTGGTGGAAACCGACGATGCGGTGATGATTGCCGCCAAGGATCGGGTGCAAGATGTGAAAAAAATCGTCGACCAGTTGAAAGGAGCGAAACGCAGCGAAGCCGATATTCACAGCAAGGTCTACCGGCCTTGGGGTTATTATCATTTAATCGACAACGGCGAACGTTTCCAGGCCAAGCGTATCGTGGTCAAGCCCGGCGCCAAACTGTCGCTGCAAAAACATCACCATCGCGCGGAACATTGGATCGTGGTCAAGGGAACGGCCAAGGTCACCAAAGGCGATCAACAGCTATTGCTGACGGAAAACGAGTCCACCTACATCCCGCTCGGCGTGACCCATTGTTTGGAAAACCCGGGCGTGATCCCCCTCGAAATGGTTGAGGTGCAATCGGGCAGTTATCTGGGCGAGGACGATATCGTCCGTTTCCAGGACGATTACGGTAGAAAATAATCTTGAAACAAACAGAAGCCACGGACGACCGTGGCTTCCACTTTTCGTATCGTTGGTTTAGGATTTGGCTGAAAACAACTTCCCGATGGGGCTCCCGTTTTCTGTGCGGGAACGATAGGCCTGATACTGGAAGTTATTGTCGACAATATCCTTATTGGGTTTTTTCCTTTTGCTTTTTGGAGCCGGACGAAACATCCGAAACCAGAATATCCCCTTTATTCTTTTCGATCGTTTTCTCGCCAATTCCTTTCACTTTGGCCAAATCCATCGCCGTTGCGAACGGCCCCTTTTCCTTTCTGAATTTCACGATCGCTTCGGCTTTTTTCATGCCGACACCCGACAATGATTCGGAAATAGTCTTGGCGTCCGCACTATTGATATTGACGGGTTTGGCGAACACGTTAAACGAACAAAAAGCTAAAATGACGAGTAGATATTTCATTATGATAACTCCAAGAATACAACAAATTAAAAATTAGGAACGGACATTATCAACTCATAACGCCCGTTACTAGAGTTTATTATCATTCTTTATATTTTCAACCTCATTTGCTTTTTTTGTGAATTATTTCGGTAATCGAACGATCGATCGGACATTAATTATGGAAACCAAACGAATCCACCATTGATGACTTGCCCGAAATCCTGCCAAGGGTTATTGTTCTTCTAATTTATTTAACAAGCAGGCCTTTTTTCTTAGTGTATGTCCGAACAAAATTCAAAATGCCTAGTTCTGGTCGACGGCTCGTCTTTTCTATTTCGCGCCTATCATGCAATCCCGCCGCTAAGCAGCCCCGATGGGACGCCGACCAATGCTATCTACGGCGTTTCCAATATGCTGCGTAAATTGCAGGCGGACCACAGGACAGACTATTTCACGGTGGTATTCGACGCTCCCGGCAAAAACTTCCGCCACGAGCTTTATGCGGAGTACAAGGCGCATCGTCCGCCCATGCCCGACGATTTGAGAGTGCAAATCGAACCCCTGCAAAACCTGATTCGGACGATGGGCCTCCCCTTGATTATCGAACCGGACGTCGAGGCGGATGACGTCCTCGGCGCGCTGGCCCGAAAAGCCGAGGAAGCCGGCTTCGAGGTCATCATTTCCACCGGCGATAAGGATATGGCGCAACTGGTCAGCGAACATATCACGCTGGAAAACTCCATGTCCGAAACCCGGCTGGACGAGCGCGGGGTTGTGGAGAAGTTTGGCGTCAGGCCGGATCAGATCATCGATTATTTGGCGCTGATGGGAGACACGGTGGACAATATTCCCGGCGTCCCCAAGGTCGGACCGAAAACTGCGGCCAAGTGGCTTAACGAATACGGAACGCTCGACAACCTGATAGCCAATGCCGACAAGATCAAAGGCAAAATCGGCGATAACCTGCGCAACTGCCTCGAACAACTGCCGCTGTCGCGTGAATTAACAACAATCAAATGCGATCTTGCTCTGCCATATCGGCTCGAGGACCTCAAATGTACTCAACCGGACCTCGCCGAACTCAAACAACGACTGGCGGCATTCGGCTTCTCCTCGTGGCTGAAAATGCTGGAAGGGTCGGCCGAGGGGAACACTATGGAAGACGCGCAACCGACCGCCATCGGCACCGATTACCAAACCATCCTGACCAAGCAACAGTTTGCCGCCTGGCTGGAAAGACTGGAGCAAGCCGAACTGTTTGCTTTCGACACCGAGACCACCAGCCTCAATTACACGAATGCCGAAATCGTGGGCGTTTCCTTCGCCGTCGAAGCCGGGCAGGCGGCCTATTTGCCGCTGGCCCACGATTACCCCGACGTGCCGCAACAACTGGACAGAACGGACACGCTGAATCGCCTGAAACCGTTACTGGAAAATCCCGAAAAGGCCAAGTTGGGGCAGAATCTTAAGTACGACGCCAATGTACTGGCCAATCACGATATCGAGCTGCGCGGCATCGCACACGATACCATGCTCGAATCGTACGTTTGGAACAGTACCGCGACCAAGCACAATATGGACGACCTGGCCAAAGAATATCTCGGCCTGGAAACCATCCATTACGAGGATGTCGCCGGCAAGGGCGCCAAACAGATTCCGTTCCAGGAGGTCGCCCTGGAACAAGCCACCCCGTATGCCGCGGAAGACGCCGACATCACACTGCGCCTCCATCAAACTTTGAGTGCCAAACTGCGCCAGCATCCCAGTCTGGAACAACTGTATCGCGAAGTCGAAATACCGTTGGTGCCGGTGTTGTCGCGCATGGAGCGCAACGGCGTGTTGATCGACAACGCAATGCTGGCGCAGCAAAGCCTGGAACTGGCCAACCATATCGCCGCGATCGAACAGCATGCGCATGAACTGGCCGGGCAATCCTTCAATCTCGGTTCGCCGAAACAAATCCAGGAAATCCTCTACGACAAACTGCAATTGCCGGTACTGAAGAAAACCCCCAAGGGCCAACCGTCCACCAACGAATCGGTGTTGCAGGAATTGGCGGCGGATTATCCCCTACCCAAGCTGCTGCTCGATTTTCGCGGCATGAGCAAACTAAAGTCCACCTATACCGACAAGTTGCCGCAACAGATCAATCCCAGGACCGGCCGCGTGCATACCTCCTACCATCAGGCGGTCGCCGCCACCGGCCGGCTATCCTCGTCGGACCCCAATCTGCAGAACATTCCGGTGCGTAGCGCCGAAGGGCGTAAGATCCGCCAGGCCTTCATCGCGCCGCCGGGGTACAAGATGGTCGCGGCCGACTATTCGCAGATCGAACTGCGCATCATGGCGCATCTTTCCGGCGATAAAGGCCTGTTGCATGCCTTTTCCCATAATATCGACATCCACAGCGCCACCGCAGCGGAGGTGTTCGGCGTCGAGATCGACCAGGTCACGACCGACCTGAGGCGTTCGGCCAAGGCCATCAATTTCGGCTTGATCTACGGCATGTCGGCCTTCGGCCTAGGCCAGCAATTGGGCCTGAGCCGTAATCAGGCCCAATCCTATATCGACCTGTATTTCGAGCGCTATCCCGGCGTCAAGCATTACATGGACACGATTCGCGAGCAGGCCAAGCAACAAGGCTTTGTGGAAACCCTGTTCGGCCGCCGCCTGTATTTACCGGAAATCAATTCCCGTAACGCCGCGCGCCGGCAGTACGCCGAGCGCACCGCGATCAATGCGCCGATGCAGGGTACTGCGGCCGACATCATCAAACGCGCCATGATCGCCACCGACCGCTGGCTGCAACAGTCCGAAACGGATTGCAAAATGGTCATGCAAGTCCACGACGAATTGGTGTTCGAGGTCGCGGAAAACCAACTGTCCGATTGTATCGACCGCATCCGCGACTTGATGTGTTCCGCCGCCCAATTGGACGTCCCGCTGCTGGTCGATATCGGTACCGGAAACAACTGGGATGAAGCCCATTAATAACAGCACCATGGATAACGACGAACTGATCGCGCTGGTGGAAAAAATGCCGGCCTTCCCCAACAGCGTCCAGCGCATCATTCAGCTGACTTCGGACATCAATTCCTCCGGCAAGGAAATCGTCGAGGTCATCGAAAGCGACCCGGTCATGACGGTCAAGATCCTCAAGGTGATCAACTCGCCGTTTTACGGCCTGCCGAAAAAAATCAACTCGATTCAGCGCGCGGTGGTCTATATCGGCATGAACACGATCAAAAATCTGGCCTTGAGCGTGGCCAGCATCGGCGTGCTCAATCCGAAAAACAAGGCCGGTTTCAATACCCATGCGTTTTTACTGCATTCGTTGACCACCGCGGCGATTTGCAAAAAACTGGCCGAGAGACAGGGCGTGCCGCAAGCCGATTGCAGCGATTTTTTCGTCGCCGGCCTGCTCCATGATTTCGGCAAAGTGGTGTTTGCCGAGTTCAAAGCGGAAGACTTCAGGAAAGCGCTGCAAAAAAGCGCCGCAGAACAGATTTCCCTGCATCGATGCGAATCTGAATGCATCGGAATGGACCACAGCCAAGCCGGCGCCTTGCTGGCGGAAAAATGGGCCTTCGACCAGTTGTTGGTCGACGCCATCAACCATCATCACGCGTCTAATCCTCACCATTTGCTCACGCAATGCCTGTTCGCCGCCAACCAAATCAGTAAAAAAATGGAATTCGGCCATTCCGGCAATTCCATCGTCGAGGAATTCCCTCCCGCCGTCGACAGCCTGTTCGGCATGGGGCTGAACGAATTAATTGAGTCCTGGGAGGATTTGACTACACTTAGATCGGAAGCTTTATCATTTATTTCCGGAACGTGAAATTTTTTCTCAGCATACGCGACATACTCCCTGGATCTCATTACCCGCTACCCTGCTGGCCTTATCGCTTTCGACACGCGGGCAATCCCGGGCCATTAGTCGACTTAAGTTTTACCCCAAAGAAAAATAAAGGCCTCGTCCTGCATTGGACTGTCTTGTCAGAGACGCAGGGATTGTTCCCTTTTATCGCCCGCAAACCCGGCAAAGATCCACAATGAAAGTAACATTTCGCGGCGTCAGAGGCTCCATTCCCACCCCCGGCCCCTCTACCTTAAAATACGGCGGCAATACCACCTGCATCGAAATCAGAACCGCCGTGGACGACCTGATCATTCTCGATGCCGGAACCGGCATTCATGCGCTGGCGCAACGGCTCGACCCCAAACTGCCCATCCAAGCCCATATTTTCATCACCCATACCCATTGGGATCACATTCAGGGCTTGCCTTTTTTTACCCCGATTTTCCGTCCCGGCAATCAAATCGATATCTATGGCGGCCTCGACCCGGTCACCGGCGAGGGCATAGAGCGCTGCATGAAAGTGCAGCTACAATACAGTTTCTTCCCGATTCGCGAAGCGGAACTGAAAACCAAACTGAGCTATCATACGCTGTTGCCCGGCAAGACCGTCACTGCCGGCACGGCCAGCATTACGCCGACGATACTCAATCACCCGGTGCTGAATTTCGGTTATCGGGTGGAATGCGACGGCCATTCGCTATTTTTTACCGGCGACTACGAACCGCCCTACAACATTTACCAGCCGGACGAACCCGACCATAACGAATACCAAAGCCATGTCGATGCCAAACTGGCGGAGGTTGCCGCCGCGATGGCGAACGTCGATGCCCTGATCGTCGACTCTTCCTATACCGATCAAGAATATCTTAGTAAACGGGGCTGGGGGCACGGCACCTACCGCTCGGCCCTAACCATGGCGGCGCAGGCGAATGCCGCCAAATTGTTTTTCACTCACCACGAACCTGGCCGGACCGACCAGGAACTGGACCGGTTATTTCAGCAACTCCGGGAGGAAAACCACGACGCCCCGTTTCAGATCGAAATGGCCCGGGAAGGCGTCGAATATACCTTCTGACCCTTCTTATTCGAGTCAAGGAACGAATCGGGACAATGATTGGGCAATATCGCGGCTCAAGCGATTCAAACAGTCATTCAAGGCGGCGACCATGCGGCGATAATCCGTTTTAGAGGCCTCGGCGCGATAAGATACTTGCCGGTTCCACAATAACTGGCCGTGTTTTTTAACTCGCCATTGCGCCACCAGTTTGGCTTGCCCTTTCGGGTCGATATGAAACTCGAGGATATCGACGCGCAACCGCAAGGCCGCTTGTTTCGCATCAAGCGAAGAGCGACTCGACCATACATCTGCCGGAACCAACAGCGTTAAATTTTGCGCCAATACCCGCGTGATATTAACATCCAGCGCTTCCGCCCAACGGTTGAATTCGCTCAACTGATAGGCATTTGGGGCCGTTGCCGTAACGATCTGGGGCCTGTCGAGATATTCCGGTACCTTGACCGGATGCAGCGCGACGGACAAACGCGCCTGCTTGCCAGAAGACGCCCGATTGTCCCCCGCAATCGGTTCCAATAAATAAAAGTTCGATGGCGGCGACGTCGCTCCGCCGACACAGCCGGCCATTGCCAGGCTCAGGGTAAGCGGCAACAGTCTTGTGGCGATTCGTTTTACCTTCATACCTTCTCCCAAGTCTTATTCTTCCTTGCCGGATAACAAGGCTTCCGGATGGCGCTGCAAATAGTCGCTCAAATCCCTGATCGATCGCGTGGCCCGTTGCAATGACCGCAACGTATCGTTTAAGGCGGAATCGGGGCCCACCGTAGCGCCAAAATTTTCCATCGATTGTTGCGTTGTCTGCAAAGCGCTATTGGCCGTCGTCACCGCTTGTTCGACCGCTACCAATAACGGCTTGATCTCGCGGTTAACATTGACAACCAAATCATTGGTGTTATTTAACGTCCGGTCGGTATTCCTGAGCAACCGGTCCAAATTGGCATTCAGGGTTTTGAGGGTTTGATCCATGCCCGCCAGCGTATTTTTCAACATAGCGCTGGATTCCTTGACGTCCACGGACGTCAATAATGTTTTCACCGCCCTTAAGCTTTCGCTGAGATCCTTGATCATTTGTTCCAGCGGCAGATCGCGAATTTTCTCGATCACCTCTTCGGCGACGTTACGGATCTCATCGGTGGTCGTGGGCACTCCCGGCAGTTCCGGCAAATTATGGTAATTCAATCCGGCGTAAACCGGGGCCTTGTCCGGATAAAGATCGAAATCGACATACAACAAGCCGGTCAATAGACTCTGTATTTCCAGGCGGGCCCTAAATCCCGATGAGACTAAATTGTCCCGATATTTGCCGATATCGGACAGGATATGGAGATCCGGTCCCGCCAGGTTGTTCGGATCGATATCGATGACGACCGGTTTGTAGATCTTGGCGGATTTCGGATCGAGCAATAAGGAAATATCGGTCACCTCGCCAATCTTGACGCCCTGCATTTTCACCGGCGCGCCTATTTCCAAACCATTGAGCGAGGAATCGAAAAACACCACGTAACGCAATTTATCGGCATTGAACAAGCTGCCGCCGCCGAAAACAAACATTCCGGCAACCAACAATACCAATGCGCCGAGGGTAAAACTGCCTATCGCCAGAGGACTAACGGGCTTACTCATAAACCATACCTATCTTGTGACGGCTTATGACTATCATGTCCTTTACCCCGGGTCAAAAATTCAATGATTTTGGCGTTTTTCGATTCCCTCAATAGCGTTTGCGGATGCCCGGTAGCCAGCATGGTTTTCGATTCGGCATCGAGAAAAACCGAGTTGGTACCGATGGCGAAAATACTGTCGAGTTCATGGGTGATGACGACGATCGTCGTCTTCAACGTTTGGCTGAGATTGATAATCAAATCGTCCAACATTTTGGCGCTGAGCGGGTCCAACCCGGCGGAAGGTTCATCAAAAAACAGGATTTCCGGATCCAACGCCATCGCCCTGGCCAAACCGGCGCGCTTTTGCATTCCCCCGCTCAGTTCGGACGGATAAAAATCCTCGAACCCCGCTAAGCCCACCAGGGCCAATTTATATGCGACTATGTCGGCGATTTCGACCTTACTTAGCTCGCTGAATTCGGTCAACGGCAAGGCCACGTTTTCGGCCAGCGTCATCGAGCTGAACAAGGCCCCGCTCTGATACGATACGCCGAGACGCTGCAAAATCCTCACTCGCTCGGCATCGCCGGACCGCCAGAAGCTTTGGCCGTCATAAAAGACATCGCCCTGCGCCGGGCTTTTCAGGCCGATCAGATGTTTCAACAAGGTACTTTTGCCGCAACCGCTCCCCCCCATGACGATGAACACATCACCACGATCAATGGTGAAATTCAAATCTTTCTGCACCAGGAAATCACCATAGGTCATGGTCAAATGTTGCACGGTGATATGGGGTGTTTTCATATCTCGAGCTGATTGCACAATAATGTGATCACCGAATCGGCCACGACAATATATACGATACTGTCGACCACCGCCTTCGTGGTCGCGTCACCGACGGCGGATGCACTACGGCCGCTTTGCAATCCGCGTATGCAGCCAGCCGTCGCAATCAGTACCGCGAACACCACGCTTTTCGATAAGCCGATGATAAAATCGGTCAGATCGACCGCCCGTCCTGTCTCGTTATAATACTGCACCAACGACACATCGAAAACGCTGACCGTCACCAATGCCCCACCCAACATGCCGATCAAATCGGCGTACAGACACAATAACGGCATCATCACAATCAACGCCAACATGCGCGGCATGATCAAGAACTCCATCGGAGAAATTCCCATGGTTTTCAAGGCATCGATTTCGTCGTTGACGTTCATCGCCCCCAACTGGGCGGCATAGGCGGCCCCGGTGCGTCCGGTGACGATTACCGCAGTCATCAACGCGCCCATTTCCCGTACCGTTCCCAACCCCACCAGATCGGCAATATAGATTTGCGCGCCGAACATGGCCAATTGCACGGCGCCGACAAAAGCCAGAATCATACCCACCAGCAAGCTGATCAAGGAGACAATGCCCAATGCGGACGGGCCGGCCTCTTGAATGCACAACCACAAATCGACACCGCGAAATCTCGCCTTACCCCGCAACAGGGCATAAACAGCCAACACCATATTGCCGACGAAAATCAGCAATTCGCGAGCATCGGTAATCGCACTTAATAAGCGGTTACCAATTGTTGCGATCAATACCAGGCGCTGCTTAGGCTTGGCTGTCTTTGTCTGGGGCGCCGCCCTGGCCAATTTCAGCAATCCCTGAATGCCGGCTGGAAGCTGGCTGGAATCGACCTTGATTTTCCTGGCTTGACAAAAAACGATGATCTTCAACAGATAAGTCGGCAGTCGGCTGTCCCATTGCCGCAGATCGTCTGCTTGCAACAGCATCCGTCGTGGCGTCCGTTTGTCCAATTCGGCCAATAATCGATCAACCGGCTCGACCTGCGCACCCTGCACCCAACTGCCGCTAAAGCGAATGGCCAAAGTTTCGGCATCGATGTCACTGAAGCCGACATCGCCCGTTAAACCTCGCTTCTTTGCCGCTCCGTTTTTCATCATCGAATGCCCACTAAAAAACCCTAATCTTAATGTCGGATGTCACCAGTTCAGCCATTTTCCAACGTTCAAAACTAAAATCCAAACCATTCATCCAGGACTTGATGAATGTCATCGATGCCGGATTTTTTCAATGCGGAAAACAATTGTAAGGTAATTACGATGCTGGCCTCGCTCAACTCCCGCTGCACCTTCAGCAACGTGTTTTTGGCCGCGCCGTATTTCAATTTATCCGCCTTGGTCAACAAAATATGCAGCGGCAATCCGCTATGTTCGCACCATTGCACCATTTGCCAATCGAATTCCGTCAGCGGATGGCGCACGTCCATGACTAGGACGATGCCACACAGGGCTTTGCGCTCGTGCAGATAGGTTTCCATCATTTTCTGCCATTTTTGCTTCATCGCCACGGGAACCTTGGCATAACCGTAACCGGGCAAATCGACGAATTTTCGCTCGGCGTCGATTTCAAAAAAATTCAGCAATTGTGTGCGGCCGGGTGTCTTACTGATCCGGGCCAGCGAATTTTGTCCGGTCAAGGCATTGATGGCGCTGGATTTCCCGGCATTGGAGCGGCCGGCAAAAGCGATTTCCAGCCCCTCGTCCGCGGGCGCATTTGCGAGATTCGTCGCGCTGGCGACAAAGCGGGCCCGGTGATAAATTGGATTCATCGTGTTCTCGCGTCGAAAAAGTAAATAGAGTAGAATCTAGCCCATTATAACGTCTGGCGCCTGTTAACGGCTGCCTTAATATTGACTACTCATTCCTAAAAAAAGGGGAAGCCGATGATCAAACAACTGCTGACTGTTTCACTCTCTCTGGCATTAACAGGCGCCGTTTCCTTAGCCCATGCCGAGGGCAATGCCAAACAAGGCGAGAATCTAGCTGCCTCATGCGCGGGCTGCCATGGCGAAGACGGTAACAGCATGGTTTCCACCTTTCCCAAATTGGCCGGCCAGCATGAGTCTTATATAGTCAATCAACTGCAAGCCTTCAAAGACGGCAAACGCAATGCGCCGATGATGGCGCCGCTGGCGATGGGTTTGAGCAAAACCGATATGGAAAACTTAGCCGCTTATTACGCCGAGCAAAAAATCGGCGCCAACCAACCGCCGGTGATGGAGCTGGATGAGGACGAAGACGACCTCGACGAAGCGGAACTGGAAGCGGCGAAACAACAGAAACAGGAAGAGCTTGACGGGCTGATGGCCCTGGGTGGCGACTTATACCGTAACGGCGATTTGGAACGCGAAGTTTCCGCCTGTATCGCCTGTCACGGCCCTTACGGAGAAGGCAACAAACCGGCCGCGTTTCCGGCCTTGCGCTCACAACATGCCGATTATCTGATCAAATCGTTGAGCGATTATAAAAAGGGCGTCCGTCAAAACAATCCCGATAATATGATGCACATGATCGCCAAGAAAATGACCGACAAGGAAATTAAAGCAGTGTCCTACCATATTTCGATGATGAAATAATGCCTTCACGCCCTGGCGCATTTGTCGCCAGGGAAACACCACATATAGGAGGTTTTTTTTCGGCCTCATCAAGCTCAGGCTCTCCAATCAGCGCAATGCAAGTTCTGCTTTTAATTTCATTCAGCAAAGCGTAACTTTTTCTGCATACAATATTCCTCCCTGGAAGCCAACGTTCTATTCATCATTTATCGGCAGCCAAGCTATCCTTAGATTACAATTTGAAATAGTTGCGCCAATGCAATAATGTTTGCGTTTAATTTAGCTCTACCAGCGAAACAATACTAACTACTGTACTCTAAGAATTTATGGAGAACTAATACATGCTAAAAAAATCACTGTTGTTGCTTTTATTCACTTTTTCGGCCTGGGCCGCTGCCCAACCTTTGGGCTATGAAAAAATCACGCCGCCCCAACCGACCCAGAACCCCGACAAGGTCGAAGTGATCGAATTTTTCTGGTACGGCTGCCCGCATTGTTACAGTTTCGAGCCGAGCCTGTCGGAATGGCTGAAAAACAAACCGGACAATGTCGAGTTCATCCGCCAGCCTGCCGCTTTCAGCAAACTTTGGGCCGACCACGCCAAGGCATATTTCACCGCCGAGGCGCTCGGCGTCGTCGATAAAGTCCATGCCGACATGTTCGATGCCATTCAAAACAAAAAACAGGCCTTGCGTAGCGAAGATGACTTGGCTAAGTTCTTCGTCGCTCATGGCGTCGATGAAACCGAATTCCGCAACGCCTATAATTCTTTCCTGGTCGACGCCAAGGTACGCCAGGCACAGGCCATGCCGGCCCGTTACGGTATCACCGGCGTTCCCGCGCTTATCATCAACGGCAAATACAAAACCAATGGCCCACTGGCAAAGTCGCAAAGCAATATGATCAAAATTATGAATGAATTGATCGCGCAGGAATCGAAGCTATAAATTGCCGCATTTTCCGTACAGGTGTTGCGCTAGCGTGACACCTGTCTGTCTCCCGCCATTCGCTTGCTTCGAAACAATCCGCCACATCCCGTCTCATGAATTTATTCCAGAGCAATAAAAACACGAGCAAATGGGAGAAGAAATATTTTTCCCTGCTCGACGAGCACGACGCCCAGGCCAAAGTCTATCAGGAAAACGAAGCGCTGCTGTGTAAAACCATCTCCCGGCTTGCCCTTGCCGCGACCGGTTTTCATAAAGAGCTCGATCCTTATTTAGCGCGCATGCGCCAGCAATTAAAAAACGGCCTAAACAGCGACGACCTGAAGCGGGAACTGGAGAATTTTTCCAATGCGCTGATGACTTTCGACGAATCGTCATTGGAAGAAGAAAAATATAATCCGGCATTGCTGATCGAATTTCTGATCCGGCAATATCCAAACAGGCAAACCGAACTGGAACGGCTTTACCATCTTTACCAGGACAAACGCAATGTCGATTTGCAGGATTTGCTGTCGGCTTTGCAAGCAATGATGGACGAGGAACGATCCGTGGTATCGGAAATCCATCAACCGAGCCTGGACGACAAGGCGATCAGAGCACAGTTGATGCGACTACTGGAAAGCACCGAAATCCCGGAAGCATTCGTCGAACAGGCGGAGCAACTGAAAATCCGCTTGCAAAACGTCTCCGAGGACTTACCCTCCATTCTTGATACCGGTTTTACCCTCATGCTTGCCATGAAAAAGCAGTACCAGCTGGAACAACAGGCCATGGCGCAGTTTCTGAGCAACTTGACCGAACAATTAGGCGATATCGGACAGCATGCCACCGGCATGGCGAAAACCGACGATACCCAAGGGGAAAGGAAGAATTTACTGGACCAGTCTTTTTCATCCCAAATCAACGAACTGCGCCAGGCTTCCAAACAAGCCGAACAACTGGAACCCTTGCAGCAATTGCTCAGCTCTCGTCTGGACCAAATCATGGAACAACTTCAGGCACAGCAGCAACAAGAACAATTGGAACACAATAGGCAACGTTTGACTCTGCAACAACTGGCATTAAAAATCCAACGTCTTGAGACCGAATCCCGGGAGCGAACAAACAAATTAACCCAGGCCCGGGAACGAGCCTACCATGATGCGCTGACCGGTCTTCCCAACCGCCTGGCTTACGATGAAAAGTTGACCCTGGAACTGCAACGGCGACAGCGTCGCCATTCACCCTTAAGCCTGGTGATCTGGGATATCGATTTATTCGCCAAAATCAACGAGTCCTTCGGCCAGAAAGCCGGCGACAATACCTTGAAAATCATTGCCCGCCTATTGGCGCAAAACTGCCGGGGAACCGACGTTCTTTCCCGCTTCGGCGGTGATGAGTTCATCATGCTATTACCCGATACTGATGTCCAGTCCGCACAGAGCATTAGCGAAAAACTACGCCGGTTGATCAAGACGACCGGATTCAATTCCAGCGGCAAAAAAATTGCCATTACCCTTTCTTGTGGTATTACAGAATTTGACGACAAGGACACCGGCGATAGCGCATTCAGCAGGGCAAGACAGGCGTTACGCCAAGCCAAAAAGCTTGGCCGCAATCGTTGCATTGTCGGATAATACTTCACCCTAATGTGTAAAATTTTTACTATATTGTTCGCATTGAAAATTCGGTTCTTTGGGTGCCCCCTCGTCCAGTCTCTGCCAGCGGGTAAAGGTATTGAGGGGGAGACCCAATTTTGATGTGTGACGACTATAACAACGAGGTCAATCTTGAAAAACGTCGATGATAGGCTGCTGTACAGGCTGATTGTCCAGTTCTTGATCTTTTCCCAGGGTCAAAAACCGGAACTCGATCCCTATATCGACACGATCAGAAAAAAACTGAAACAAGGAAGTAGCATCACGACGCTTAATGGCGACCTATTGAAATTGTCGAAAGCCATCGACGAAATTTTTACCCAAAATGGTAAAAACCATTCCGTGTCAACCTCCTGCACATCCAAGGAGCATTGCATCAAACGCCTGGAAGAACTGTTGACCGGCATTGACATACCGGTCAAATTTCGACCGCATTGCAAAAGGGTACTGTCGCAGACGAGTCAGGACATGGATGACAATGCATTTGCCGGTTTGCTCGATTCCGCCGTGACCTTGATTATCGACATTAATAAACATGTGCAGGGCGAACAACGCAAAACCGAAGTATTTCTGGAAGACATATCCAAACAATTGGGCCAATTGGATCAACAAACCCGGATGGCCAGCGAATCGAACCTCGCCTCCCATTCCGACCGCGCCTCTTTCAATGCAGCCATTCATTCGGAAATCGACAATATTAAAATCAGCGCCTCCAGCGCCCACGAACTCAATGCCCTGCAAAAAAATATCACTCTGCATTTACAGGAATTGACGAACAAATTGCAAGCCTACAAGCAAGATGAGGATATACGTTTGCGCGATTCGCAGAGACAGTTGCAGGAAATGTCTCATAAACTGCAGAATCTGGAAGAGGAGGCCAATACGCTACGCCACAACCTGAAACGGGCCCATGCGCAGGCTTTTCTCGATTCATTGACCGGCCTGCCCAATCGCCTCGCTTATAACGAGAAAATCGACATGGATTGCAAATTTTGGAAGCGTTACCGTACTCCGACCAGCCTGCTCATTTGGGATATCGACCATTTCAAACAGGTCAACGATGTTTATGGCCACAAGGCCGGCGACAAAACGCTGGCACTGGTTGCACAATTATTACAAAGCAATTGCCGGGAAACCGATTTCATCGCTCGCTACGGTGGCGAGGAATTCGTCATGCTGTTGCACAATGTCAGCGCCAAACAATCCCTGGTAACCGCGGAAAAGATTCGCCGCCTAGTCGCTCATTCCGATTTCCACTATCATGGCGAAAGAGTCCACGTCACTATGTCCTGCGGAATCAGCGAATTTCTTGATGGCGATACAGGCCATGAACAAGCCTTTGAACGGGCCGACCAGGCGCTGTATCAATCCAAGGAAAATGGCCGTAATCGCTGCACCGTATTCCAAGGCGACTAGATCACCACATCAAATCATCGGGGATTTTATAATCCGCATATTCATCTTCCGTAGATGAATCCGAGTCGGCACCAAATAAAACAACCACAGCATCGTCGGCGCAAGCCCCGATTCTCTCGGCGACATCGGCACTCACTACCTCGTATTGCTGTTCCAGCCGGACAATCGCCAGCTTTCCGGCAATGACCTTGTCGCGCATCTCCTTGTTCAGGTAAATCGTTTTGACTTTATCCCGGTCGTTAAAATGATAAGCGATGCCGTCTTCGCCGCTTTCCTGAGGCAAGCGATTCTTTTCCACCAATTGCCTGACTTGATTGGCAATCTGTTGTTGCTCCGCCAGTTGCTGGCGCTGTTCATTCAGTTGCTTATCCTTCGCGGCCTGTTCGGCTTTCTTTTCCTGTAACGCTTGCTTCGTCTCGTCAATGAACTCGAGTTTATTATTACGCTTTTTTTTATTCTGTTTTCGTTTTTCGGCGCGAGCTTGTTTGGCCTTGTTCTCACTGACTAAGCCCGCATTCAACAACTGATCCTGAAGCGATTGATTTTTCATTGTTAACGTCTTGAATAGTTTACCGGTTAGATATGTTTTAGTTTATTCATGGATCTACGATCACTTTGCTAACAATTCCATTGTATAGTCAAATTGTTGCAGAAGAATGGATATTAGGCCTATTTAAGATAATTTGAGAATAATTTTAACTTTTTTAATAGATCAAAGAAGAATCATTCCTCTTTTAGACTGACGGCAAATTACCGCAAGGAATAAGCTTAAACTATCACTTTATATTATGGCATTTTTGCTAATAATCTTACCTTGAAAAGCAAATTGTTTATTCTATTTGATCGATAGTTAAATATATTGTTCTTTCATGTCTGGACTCGAATATCCATAGTTCTCATCAACATCTATCCAGTACGCCCTTAAGCCATTATTTTGCAGCCATTCTTTACCCTCTTCCTCTTTTAACATTGCAATTGTAGAGATACTTCCTGCAACAAGACAATAATCAGCAATGGCAGTTACTGAAGCTAGTCCATTGACAGGCCAACCGGTTTTTGGATTCAGGATATGATTGAAATAACGATTATCAATATTGATACATCGTTCATAATCGCCACTGCTACATATCCCTCCTTGTGTCAACTCAACTCGCTGAATATAATTTGTTTTATCACGAGGATGACGAATACCGATCAGCCAAGGATGGCCACTAGGATGAGGACCGATAATACGTATATCTCCCCCTAGATTGATCAAACCATGCCCAATATCACCCTCTAAACATTTTGTTGCGCATTGATCGGCCGCATATTCTTTCACAATACCACCAAAATCTAATTCCATACCTTCGCATTGGAAAGACAACTCGGGAGATCGCCAACTCACTTTATCCCATCCTACGTGAGTCAATAACTCATCTACATCCTCTTTTTTAGGTAATACTCTTGACTTGAAATCCCAGGCTTTACGTAAAATGCCAGAAGTTATGTCAAACAAACCATCGCTGTAATTGAAACAAGTATCAGCATAATCCAGTAAAGCAGATGTTTCTTGATCAACCTCAATAATCCCTCCAACATTAGCTATCCGATTAATATCTTCCATTATATTTTGTTTTAGATAGCGAGAATAACGTTGTTCTAAACGAATGACAGAATCAATAGCAATCTGCGCAATTTCTCGAGCATGTCGTCTGTTACTCGCGTAAAGCTTCAATTCACAATTAGATCCCATGGCACTGAATGAAAATTCATAACATTCCATTATAATCACCTCTATAACTCCACAACACATAGAAGATCGGCTTGCAGTCGATCATTACCACAAAGCCCAGAATTCTACTTTAAGATAGCGCATCAACCTTCTGCTCAACAACTCCAGCACGGTTCTGTCGCCGCAATAGATCTTGGCATACCCCGTCATTTCCGGCTTCAACAGCAAGTCCTCATTCGCAATCTCCGTACTCACCCGTACGACCTTACGCGCCAGCCCGCTGACATCGTCCATCGCGGTCGGCGCAATAGCGGTGACTTCACCCCGAAACGATCTGTCCGGATAAGCGCGCGCCTTCAAAACCACCGGTTGGCCGATGCGAATCTCCCCGATCTCCTTTTCCGGAATCAGCATTTCGACTTTCGCGCTGTCATAGCGATACACTTCGAGGATTAGGTCGCCTTTCTTCACCAATTGACCCATTTTTTCCCGTATTTTCGGCGTCGTGACGACGCCATCGATCAGACTGACGACAGCAACCCTCTGCAAATCGTTTTGCAAATATTGCCGCTGAATTTGCAAGGCATTGATCACCGCCTCGATCGATTCGATTTCCTCCGGCCTGTTGCCGGCCAGCAATTTCGTTAAATCCGCCTCGGCCTGTTGCACTTCATTTTTCGCCACCGCCAGTTCCTTGCCAATATCGGCATGTTGATAGGCCTGCACCATTCGCAGTTCGGCCTCGGCTTCCTTCAGTTCATTTTGCTTGGTGATGACTTCTTCCTGAACCTGTTCCAGCGTGATCTGCGGAATGACCTGCTTATCGGACAAAGCCTCGATACGCTGCAGTTTCTTTTCCGCGAATTTCAATTGCTCCTGGGCCTTGGTAATCGCTCTTCTCACCTTGGTGACATGGCGAGCATGAATTTGCTCGGCCTCCTGGTCGGCTTTCAACGCATGTTTATAACGGGTTTTTGCCGTCTCTACCTTGCTACGCGCCAGGGCAATTTCTCCTGAGTGGCGCCGGACGTCAACATCTTCAATTGCGCCTCATGTTCGCGGATTTCTGCCTCGATTTTATGCAGTTGCATCAGGTAGTCGCGATCGGACAAATGAACTAGCAAATCGCCTTTATGTACCAAATCGCCTTCTTTGACATGAATTTCATCGATAATGGCCTCGATTTCGGCGCGTATATCGGCGTTATGGAGCGGTTGGATTTCGAATTCGCCGGAGACCGTCAGTTCAACCTTCAGCAACGAAACGAGAACGATAACCCCTAAGGGAACACCGAATTTAATCCACTTTTTGCCGTCGAATGTTCCGTTTCCGTTATTTTTAAATTGAGAGCTGATCCAGAACCCCAACTGTTGTAATTTTTTCCAAAAAATAACCATGATAATGCCGATGAAAATGATAAAACCCGTCCCCTGAAATTGTTCGATTAAGAAAGTCGCCAACAACGAGGCGAGATAACCTAAGATCAATAACGAAAACGAACCAGCCAGTATGCCGTACGCGAGGTAGATAATTTTTTCCCGTTGGGAAACGTGCAATTCGGGAGTATTGCGGAACAATGCTTTAAACCTATAGCCCAAATATTGCAGCGCTTTCGATCGCAGATTGGGAATATCCAGATAATCGCTGAGCATGTAATAACCGTCCAGCTTGATAAAGGGATTGAAGTTCAGCAGGATTCTGACGCCCGATGAACCGATCATGATCAATGCCAGATAATGAACCAGGGTTTCCTCGGCAAACAGACGCCAACAGAATACCGCCAAGGCCCACAACAATAATTCGCAATAGGCGCCGGCGAAAGCGACCCACAGCCGTCTGGATTTTTGCGGGAACAGCCAGGCATCACTGATATTGCAAAAAAATGCCGGCATGAAATAAATCAATAGAAAGCCAATCTCTCGTACCTGACCGCCGAAATATTTACACGCGAGGCCATGGGAACATTCATGCAATATGGCGGTGACAACCAATACCAAACCCAAGGCCCAAAAATTTTCCATGGCCAGTTGATTGCTAATATCCCTTTGTATTTCTTCCTGATTACTGAAGGCGACAAGGCAGGCCGAAATAAAAAATGCGGTAGAGAGAAAAATAAATGTAGGGGTAAAGAGAAAGCCTAATTTACCGGCCAGATAGGCTAAAAGACGATCCGGATTAACAAAATTTACCCTTAGATGAAACCATGTGCCTTTGATGGCTCTTGGTGCCGGTGCACTATTCCGTAAAATTTCGCTTTGCTGCCAGAGCAAGCCGCGCTGTTGCAGACTTGAAACGAATGTTGACAAAGCTTGTTCTGATAAGGTGCTTTCGAATCGTTCTCCTACTTTTTTACAAATATCAGTAGGGCAACTCGCTCCCTTCAATTGCTCGATAATGAAATATTCGACCTCGCCGAATCGGTAAAACTTTCCTGTTTCTGGAATTTTGATAACGTAATACCTTTGACCACCCGTTTGTTGAGGGCTTATGATCAAGTCATCCCTTAATCTAGGTAGTTTTTCCGACATTCATCACCTAGGTTCAGCCCTTTTCAACAATGATTTTAATAAGGCTTGGTTTCTGTTGACATTTTAGTGGAGGCGAAATACTTATTAAAAACGACGCCTTTTAAAGTCAAATCCTATACATTACAAGTCATTGGCGCTTTTGAAAAAGGAACGCAAAAACGCGTTGAAAACAAATTTCCATGTAAAGAGATTTCCTTAGTTAAGGACCTTACCTTTGTAATTAACAAAGGTAAGGCTTTTTTCAAACAAACAGAAGTAATGCTTCCTGAATTTTGAATATGATTACAAAACTTCATGTCCAGGTGTGCTGATTCTCCAGCCACCTTCTATGTCATCCGCTAACGGCCCAAGACGCCCATGAACATCGGCTTGGGGATGTACTTCTGGTTGTACACCGTTTTCATAAGCTGGTTCAGCAGGAGTAATGATTAAATGCGGCGCAATACGTTCTTCCAAATCTTCAATTTTCAAAGTCAGTTCTTGGTTTTTTTTCATTGTTTGTCCTCTGGATTGTACAGTTTTCTGCCCTCGTTAATTCAACGGCAGATGCCATTGAGCTTTTTGGCTCACGTAAATAAACGCAGGTTATATGCCAGAGTTCCATATTGCGGGAGATAAATTGCACCAAAAACCATAAGAACTTGAAGTTAAATAATAATCATTATTACTTATTAATTGTTTAATAATACACTGACTTAATAACACGAGCGGAATAGGCATGCTCCATTATTAAACTATGTTATTTAACAATACTAAACAACCACCCGCTCAAGCGGGTGGGTTCCAATAACGGACTGAAAGTCCGGATACGCGTCGACTAAACGACGCGTCTTAGTCGGGCTCCATCTTGAAATTATCGTTTGGATTAGGTTCAAAGTGATGCTCCAAATATTGCTTTATCATCTCATCAGTCATTTGCCCCACTGTGGCGCAAAAATAACCGCGGGCTCAAAAATGTCGACCCCAATATCGCTTTTTCAAGTGCGGGAACTCTTCGAACAGATAGCTCGAAGTTCGTCCCTTGATTCGCCTCATGATTTCGCTTGGGGCCATAGTCGGCGGCGCACTCACCAAAATGTGCACATGATCTTTGCTCACGACACCTTTGATAATCCGTATCTCAAAGGCTTCGCATGTCTGCCGCACCAAGTCTCTCACTCGTTCGGCTATTTCATCCTTCAGCACTTTATAACGATACTTCGTAACCCAAACAAAATGATACTCAATTTGGTAAACCGTATGGCTGCCGTATCTATAGTCCATCGCCACCTCCTTGGGCAAATTATCGCAGCTAAAGCTGACCGGCTAAAGCCGGTGGTTTAAACCTTATGATGGATAATTAATTACGCTATATCCCGCATTTTGCCATTCTTTTCTTACGCCAAAGGCAGAAAATTATAATTTTTATGTGGCTTTAAGCTTTCATATCAATAACATAAAGTCTTTTAAACTTTCTCCGTCCGACAAAGCAACTGGGTATTTTTTTTGCTTACACATTTATATTAATAAAAATAATTATCATTATTAAACTTGATAAATATAATAAAATTATGATAAACAAATACTCGATCTGTTTCCTTTTGCTCTTTTATTCGACAACAGTTTTCGCCGCCCAAAAGGGCGACATCGCTCCGGATTGCTCTGCGCATTATATAGATGGAAAAAAGACGTTAGATCTTGCCGAACACCAAAACAAAGTAATCTATGTGGATTTTTGGGCGTCCTGGTGCCCTCCCTGTAAACAGTCCTTCCCCAACCTCAATCGCTTACACAATGAGTTAAAAACTCAAGGATTCGAAGTCATCGCGATCAATCTCGATGAAAATAAAAACGACGCCATCGAGTTTTTGCAAAACAATCCCGTCGATTTTTCGGTCGCCTATGACGGCGAAGGAAAATGTCCCGAGGCTTTTAAGGTCATGGGGATGCCGGCATCCTATATCATCGATAAGAAAGGCATCGTCAGGGAAGTTCGCCTCGGCTTCGATGAAGATGAATTGCAGGAAATCAAGACAACCGTTTTAACCTTATTAAATGAATAAATGGCGTGGGGTAATTATGTCTGGATATGCCTGGGCATATCGATACTGTTGAGCGCTTGCTCGCCAGCCATTAAGCCTTGGGAACGCGGCACACTCGCGAAACCGCATATGGCGCTGCAGCCAAACGCCATCGAAGCCTCGCTGCGCCGCCATATGCAACTCAGCAAGGAGGCTTCTTCCGGAGGCCATAGCGCCGGGGGAGGTGGTTGTGGCTGCAACTAAAAACGATGCGCTTCAAGCCTTAACTGCCGCGGCGCTCGCTTTACCGGGCTTGTTTCCAAGCGCCGATGCCGCAGCAGCCAACAAACCGACGGCCGATTTCCAATACGGTCATTACCAGGAAAGCGACGACCGCATTTCGGTCGATATTTATCAAGGCATGGCAACACTGCCGGTGAACAAGTCTCTGCAACTCCAAGCCGGCTGGGTCGTCGACTCGTTTTCCGGAGCGACACCGGTATTGACCATGCCGGCCTCGGTGGCGCAAGCCATAACCGGCGCCTCCGGCATCAGCGGCGTGGACGGCAGTAAAATTGCTGCCGCCGGAGAGCAAGCGATACAAGTGATGACCGGCGCTTCCACCCGGGAAACTCGCTACGGCGTCGATCTCGGATTCAGCTATAAACACGATAACCTGACCCTGAGCGCCTCAGGCAACCGCTCGGAAGAACCGGATTATTTGTCGCATGGTTATCATGTAGGCGCGGACTGGGATTTCAACCATAAGCTGTCGACTCTATCTTTAGGTTTCGGCCAGAATTTCGACCGGATAGAGCCGACCACGCGACCGCTCGGCGAAGACAAAACCGACAACCATTTCCAACTCGGCTTCACCCAGGTGCTCGACAGGCAGTCATTGTTCAGGATCAGCGGCAACTACAGCCACAGCAGCGGCTATCTGTCCAATCCCTACAAAAAGGTCTTTATTCAGGGATTGGCAAGCGATAGCGAGCTGCAAGGCGGTGGTTTCGACAATGTCTTTTACGAAAAACGGCCGGATAAACGCGACCAATGGTCGCTCTCGCTGGGTTATATCCATTATTTTTCCGCCTTGGAGTCGGCGTTACATTTGGATTATCGCTATTTCACCGATAGCTGGGATATTGACTCTCATACCTTCGAGGCGGTCTATCATCAACCGTTGGCTAAAGGGTGGATGTTGATTCCGCGCCTGCGCTATTATTCGCAAAACTCCGCCCGGTTTTATCAGGATTTCTACTCAACGCCGCGAGCGGACGGCAATTATTCCAGCGATTATCGCCTGGCCGGTTTCGGCACCTTTAGCGGCGGCCTCAAACTCAGCCGGGAATGGCAACAAGCGGGCAAGTTGACCGAAAGCCTCAAACTGGAGGCCGGTTTCGAATACAGCGCCCATGCCGCCGGGCTGCAACTCGGCGGCCAAACCGCTTCGGATATTACGGACTTCGACTACGTACTGTTCAGCGGTGCGATCAAGATTAAATTCTAACCGCCGCTGATGGTCTCGGCTGTCGCCTGCGCAATGCCTCGATCCTGGCGATGCGCTTGTCCATGTTCGGATGGCTGGACAAATAATCGAACTTTGCCTCGGTATTATGACTGCCTTCCAGCAACGTCAACATGCGAACAAATTGCCTTACGTCGATGTGTCGCGACCGCAGCAACTCGACCGCGAATCCGTCGGCCTCCAGCTCGAATTGGCGGGAATAACGGCTTTCCACCAGGATGGTCGGCAGGGTCACGGACAACGACGACAGCGAGGTGATATCGCCCAGTAGCCCGGCCATGAACAGAGCGGTCAGCGAATCCTGCAATACCGAGCGTAAACCGTGCCGATATTCGACGTGTCCCATTTCATGGGCCAATACCGCCAATATCTGCTCGTCATTTTCCGCCAGTTCCACCAAGGCATCGGTGACTACGATGATCCCACCCGGCAATGCCAATGCGTTGGCACCCATTTGCCGGCTGGCGCGAAACAACAGACGATAGTGATAACCGGCTTTCGAATAAGCGGCCAATTGCCGAAATTTTTTACGCAACTGTGCTTGCCTGGCCGCATCAAGCGACGACGGAACAAACAGCCACTGATCCAATGACGCCAAGCCCTGTTCCCCCATGTCGCGTTCCATATCGCGGGGAACGCCGCTGGCCGTCCATTGGGCCGCCAGCGGCACGCCATATTCGATACCACCCCAGATAAACAAGACGCTGACGACAATCGCCAAAAACACATAGCGCCAGTGCCGTTCCATTCGATGCAACAGAGCCTGCAACCGGTGCTGCCCGAACTCACGGCAGACTCGGTCGAGCGTATCGTTGTCTTCGGTCTCCAGTTTGCCGCCATCGGACAGGAAAATATTCCGCCGGGTATCGCCCAGCCTGTCCGCTATCCTCAGCCGATCCATCCGGGTTGCCAACGACAACGTTGCCCCTTCTATCCGCACTTCGCCGGAACGATGAAAAGTAATGACCACCGGAATCCGCGCCGAGGAACGGCCGTCGTAATAATAGCCTTCAATAGTGATCACAGGCCGATATCGATATCCAGCAAATCGCCCAGCTCTTCGCCCATCGCTCCAGCTTTTTCCTCCTCGGCGGCGAGGAATTCATTCAGATCGCCGTCGCTTACCATTGATAAGCGGGAAACCCGGTATCTCGCCGTGCGAACCATCGCCCAGGGAACCAATAGTCCCAGGGAGAAAATAATGGCCAAGGTATTGGAAAAATACAACCAGCACATGGCTGCCGGCTGCAGACTGCTTTCCAAGCGGATATGTTGCAGCCGGGTGTGATTGAAAACCAGATTCGCCATCGCCGTGTAAATATAACCGTAGACGATCATAAAAAACGGAATGAACAACAAAGCCGACAGCATCGGCAGCACCATCATCGTCGGATGGTCCCGCACCGGTAACAACAAGGTCAGGACATAATTCAGTCCCGCTGCCAACAGCAAAATCAACAAGGCCACGACCGTGGTTTTGACATAAATACGATAAAACTGCCCGGCCGTGGCGGACATCGCGAAATGTGCGGTGCCATAATCGGTGTTGGCGATAACGAATTTTTTCCGTTCCTTGGCGAAATAGGGATAGGCCAGGCCAAAGGTAAACGCCACCAAAATCGGCAGGCCGATAAATGTCCATAAGGCCGATAAATATTCTCCGCGAAAATGAAAGCGGATATTGCGGTAGGCCGAGTTATAACAATTAAATTGCAAGGCCTTGACGATGATCCAGGGCAACAACGGCACGAACAGCAACAATAGCCCTCCTTGCACTAGCGGAGAAAGCAAGCCGGAAAAGGAATAAAGCAAAATGATGGCGAACGCCAACAACCGTCCTTTCAGGATCTTTACCGGATCGGCCAGGTAATCGAACGGTGTATTCAGCACCAGAGTATTGCCGTAAAAATATCGCCGGGTTCTGACCTTGGCCCAGGCCGAATAGACCCCCAACGTCACGATAGACAACATTATATTGACGATCCAGATTTTGAAAAACTCGCTTGCCTTGCCGTGAAACTCGAAGGACTGCGTTACGTTCGGCATCGGTTTCTCCTTATAGGTGCATGAATGACGCGTTTTTTCGATAGGCTAGGCGATAAAAAACAACCGAACCCATTGCTATGATAGTCAAAATTGCCTCTTTACGGCTAAACTTTGCTGAATACCACCCTGATGTAGTTAAATAACCGCAATTTTCAGCAACTTTGAACTGGCGCGAACGACTAATGCATCTACTCGAAAATATCTTGGCCCAGAACAAACTATGGGCAACGAATATGGTCAAGGACGACAGCGAGTTTTTTTCCCGGCTGGTCAATCAACAAACGCCGCAATATTTGTGGATCGGCTGCGCCGATAGCCGTGTTTCTGCCAATCAGATTTGCGGCTTGTTGCCGGGTGAAATTTTTGTCCACCGCAACATCGCCAACCTGGTCCATTACACCGATGTCAACTGCCTGTCGGTGGTGCAATATGCGATCGAAGTCTTGCGGGTAAAACACATCATCGTTTGCGGCCATTATGGTTGCGGCGGCGTGATCGCGGCGATGCAGAACCGGGAATTGGGTCTGATCGATCACTGGCTGCGTAACCTGAAAGACTTGTATTTACAGAACAAAGAACAAATAGACGGTATCGAAGACCAGGTCGCGAAAATCAATTTCATGTGCGAACAGAACGTCAGGCAGCAGGTCACCAATCTCTGCCACACTACATTCGTGCAAAATGCCTGGAAAAACGGCCAGAACCTGACCGTTCACGGTTGGATCTATGACATCAAGGACGGCCACATCAGAGATCTTAACGCCTGCTACGACCAAGTAGAACAAGTCCCTGAAATTTATCGGATTAAAGATTAAAATAGTCGTTTTATCCTTATACTCCATGACTATAGCACCCCAAACAGCGGACCTAGCCGCGATACAAACGGCCGTCGAAATCCTACGAAAAGGCGGGTTGGTCGCTTTCCCGACCGAAACGGTCTACGGACTAGGCGCCGATGCCAGTAATCCGGAGGCAGTCAAAAAAATATTCAGGGCCAAGAAGCGTCCGGCCGATCACCCGCTGATCGTGCATATCGGCCGCCCCGAACAGTTGAGCGACTGGGCGCAAGACATTCCACAAGCCGCTAGGGAATTGGCGGCGAAATTCTGGCCGGGGCCACTAGCGATGGTGCTGCGCAAACAACCTAACGTTCCGCTGGCCGTCACCGGCGGCCAGCAAACGGTCGCTCTACGCATACCCGATAACCCGGTCGCCTTAAGTTTATTGAACGCTTTTGCAGGAGGAATCGCAGCGCCGTCGGCCAACCTTTATAACCATGTCAGCCCGACGCTGGCCGAACACGTCGTCAGCGAATTGGGCGATGCGGTCGATATGGTTTTGGACGGCGGCGCCTGCAGTGTTGGCCTGGAATCGACCATCGTCGACCTGACCGGCACACAACCGGCTTTATTAAGACCGGGCCATATCACTCCACGGCAATTGGAAGAAGTCTTGCAATGTCCGGTCAGAGTACCGCAACGGACCACAACGCGGGCGCCGGGCATGCTGGAAATACATTACGCCCCTAAGACTAAGGCACGGCTATGCGCCGCGGAACAATTGGCCGAGGAAATCGTGCAATTACAAAAGCAGCGGAAACGCATCGGCATTTTGTCCCACCGCTTTGGTGCCGGCGCCGCTGCCGATGTCTTCGTCCTGCGATTGCCTGACGAGGCCGATGAATATGGTCATGCTCTGTACGCGGCCCTGCGCCAATTGGACAACATGAAACTGGACATCATATTAATCGAACAACCGCCCGATGACGACAACTGGCTAGCGGTCAACGACCGTTTACGCAAGGCCACCGCGGCAGGCACGTTGATCGGCTAATCCGCACGAAACGCCGGCGATTATCCAGACTATTTCGGCGAAAGCCCGGAAAATCAAGGCATCGCGTTGCACCCTGCACGATAAAGCTGCTGTGACTCAACCCACGATTATGCAAACATTAACCACCGAGCAACTCCTGAATCTGGACCGCCAGCATATCTGGCATCCCTATACTTCGATACCGGCCAGACATCCGCTTTATCCAGTGGAATCCGCCAGCGGCGTCAAATTGACTTTGGCCGACGGCCGCGAATTGATCGACGGCATGGCTTCCTGGTGGTCGGCGATCCACGGCTATAACGAGCCGCGCCTGAATGCGGCCGCGCACCGGCAAATCGATATCCTGCCGCATGTAATGTTCGGCGGGCTGACTCATAGCCCGGCCGTCGAGCTGGTCGAGCGGCTGCTCGCCATCACTCCCGAAGCGTTGAACCGGGTCTTTCTCTGTGACTCGGGTTCGGTCAGCGTCGAAGTCGCCCTGAAAATGGCGATCCAGTATTGGCAGGCGCAAGGCAAAACCGCGAAGAGCCGCTTTCTCGCCCTACGCGGCGGCTATCACGGCGATACCTTCGGCGCCATGTCGGTATGCGACCCGGTCAACGGCATGCATCATTTATTCAGCGAAGTACTGCCGCAGAATTTTTTCGCCCCTCGCCCGCAAAGCCGATTCGGCGGGGACTGGGTGGCCGACGATATTAATGCCGCGGAAACCATCATCGCCGAACATGCCGGGCAAATCGCCGCGGTCATACTGGAGCCGATCGTCCAGGGTGCCGGCGGCATGTGGTTTTATCATCCGAACTATCTGAGCGAGATGCGAAAGTTGTGCGACCGCTATCAGGTCCTGCTGATCGCCGACGAAATCGCCACCGGCTTCGGCCGCAGCGGCCGCCTGTTCGCTTGCGAACACGCCGGAATCGTTCCCGACATCCTCTGCCTCGGCAAGGCGCTGACCGGAGGCTATCTGACCCTGGCGGCAACTCTAACGACAGAAAACATCGCCGAAACCATCTCCGCCGGGGAGGCCGGCTGTTTCATGCACGGCCCGACCTTCATGGGAAATCCCTTGGCCTGCAGCGTCGCCGCCGCCAGCATAGACCTATTGCTGGATTCGGACTGGCAAGCCAATATCGTTCGAATCGAACAGCGACTCACAACCGGGCTGGCACCGTGTCGAAACTTACCCGGCGTCGCCGATGTCAGAGTGTTGGGTGCGATAGGCGTCGTCGAGATGCGCGAGGCCGTCGATGTTCCTCAACTGCAGGAAAAGCTGATCGAACACGGCGTGTGGCTGCGGCCGTTCGGCCGCTTGGTATATACGATGCCGCCTTACATCATAACCGACGAGCAGTTGAACGCCCTGACAACGGCCGTTTATCGTTCGCTGGCCGGATAATACTTTGCGCTTTCGATGTTTCACCATAAAGCCAATACCCGTTTCCGTTAATGAAAACCCTGCTAATTAAAATCGTCCGTCTTTACCAACTATTGATTTCGCCGCTATTGCCGCCGGCTTGCCGCTATCACCCGACTTGCTCCCACTATGCGATCGAGGCATTGCAGGTTCACGGCCCCGTTTACGGCGCCTGGCTGACGTTGAAACGCCTGCTGCGCTGCCAGCCCTGGGGTGGTCATGGCTATGATCCGGTGCCCCCCAAAAAAATGGCCGGTAAAACCCGCGATCGGCGCCATTGACCACGTCTCTCCGCCACAGTGAAGACTAATTCACCAGATAGCTTTGAGGCATGCCGATATGGAAACCCTGGGCGAAATTGACCCCCATCCCCTGCAACAGCGTGAAAATTTCTTCGGACTCGACGAACTCGCCGATAATCAAGATATCGAGCTCCTGACATAAACGCGACAAGTTACGCACCAGGGCGCGGTCGATCTTTGAATTGGGCAAGTTGCGGATGAAAGCGCCGTCGATTTTGACGAATTCGAAATGCAGTTCGCGCAGATAATGGAAGGAATTATAACCGCTGCCGAAATCGTCCAACGCGAAAGAGAAGCCTTTCTTGCGCAAATTGGCCAGAAATTTGCCCATATTGGTCATGTCCCCGATGGCATCGCGTTCCAGAATCTCGAATACGATACTGCTGGGCGGCACCCCCAATTGATTGCACAACTCCTCGGCATAGCCGAGAATCCCCCGGCCCTGAATTTCTTGTGCCGATAAATTAATGAACAGGCGTTTCGCCTCGCCTTGGTTGTCGATGATCCGCTTGTTGGCTTCGATGACCTTGCGCACCATGATCCGGTCCAGGTTTCGACCCAACCCATATTTTTCGATGGTTTCGATGAACCGGCCGGCCGTAGTGGCCGAACCATCTTTTTCGATCAGACGGGCGACCGACTCATAGGCATAAATCTCGCCGGTCTTGCAGTCTACTATCGGTTGAAAATAGGGATTGATGCGCTCTTCGTTCAACGCACAGCGCAAGTCCTCGACTAGCAGACGGTTCTCGCGCACGATTTTGGTCAAGTGCGCGGCACTATTGAATTCGCATACCTCGTTTTTGCCAAGGTCTTTCGCGCGGTACAAAGCGACATCGACCCCCGACATCAACTCCTGGACATTTTGCACATCCTGAGGATAGCTGATGATGCCGATCGACGTGGTGATATGAAACGGCTTGCCCTCGGGACTCATAAACGAGAGTTGCTGCAGATGCGCGCGAATCTTCTCGGCCGCCACTTTCGCTCCGCTCGCAGGGGTTTCCGGCAGAATGATGGCGAATTCATCGCCGCCCATGCGTGTCGCGATATCCCCCTTGCGCATGAACTGACAAATCGACTCGGCAATCTTTTTCAGGACCTCATCGCCCAACGGATGCCCGTAGGAATCGTTGATATCCTTAAAATCGTCCAGATCTAGCAATAAAATCGAGAAAGCATGTTGGTGCCGTTCGGAGCGGCCGATCTCGTATTCCAGCATATCGTTGAAATAACGGCGATTATGAATACCGGTCAAGGGATCGTGTATCGAATAGTATTCCAGCTCCGACATGGTTCGGTTCAAGACCTTGCTCGAGCCGACCACCATCACCATGACCGAAAGCAGGGAGCGGATGATGCTTTGTTCCTGGACCGAGAATTCGTTCGTGGTTGCAAAAGCGATGCCCAACAAGCCGGCAAACCCCGGCTCGTGTTCGGGCACCGAGACAGTAAGGATCTTGACCTCCTCCAGCGAGCGATAGCTGGAATTCGCCTTGATCAGGAACTCCTCTATATCCAGCGGCGCATCGGCGGGCAAGTTAAGCTGGCGCAAGGTTTCCTGATACAGATGGTCGCGAACGCTCTGTCTTGCCTCATCGGAAAATTCGCCCATATAGTAACAGTATAATGACAAGCCGCGTTCTTCGGCGAAAGCAATGAAAAAGAAATTAAACGGAAAAATCGCATGAAAGCCGGTCAAAATTTCCTGAACAAACTGCTGCCATTGCGACACTTTTTCATGCGATAGAATGATTTTTTCCAGCACCTGACTTTGCTTCTCCAGCAAATCTTTTTCAATTAAGATCGAGGATAGCAATCGGATGGTCGAATTGAACTCGTCAATGACCTCCTTCAGGTATTTGCCATTCTTATACCATTGCCGCTGCCGCTCATCGACCAGCGAATCGAAGGCTAAATCCAGATGACGGCAACGCTCCATCGCCCGCTGCAATACATCGGCTAGCTCCGGATCCTCGGCCTTTTTTATCGACTCGGCAAAGTCATTTAAGATTTCACCATGAACCCGCTTAACCAGCATGCTGATGGTGGCGGCAAAAGAACGCGTGCGATTTTGGCTTTCCAGCATCGTGGAAAGCTGCATCATCAACTGCACTCTCAGCTTATCGAGATAATGTGGCTGCTGGAACACGCCGGAAGTATTGAAGCCGTTCATGCCTGCTCCCATAGGAAATGTCCGCTACGCGTCATTAAATCGACGCCGCATTCAAGCCTGCGAAACCATTCCAGAAAATCTTGCACCGCGCGCCCCCGATAAACTGGTCCGTGTTGCGGTGCCAGCATCTTGATCTCCAGTTCCGATACAGCTTCCACCCACATTCTCGCCGCCTTGTTGCACACCATGTAGCGGCGATGGAAGCCCTCGATATAAGGCATGTGGGCTTCGAAATCGTCGACAAATTCATATTCGATATCGGACGGCAGCATCGCCGCGCCGATATCACCTGTGAACAAAATTTTCGCGATCGGGTCGTAGGTATTGATCTGGCCTTCCGAATGCAAAAAATGGGCGGGTAACAGCCGCAGGGAAAAATCCTCGCTGATGTCACACCGCATGCCGGCATCCGGTACGCCGACAAATTTTTTCATATCGGCAATGCCGTAATGCGGCAAGAACCGCAACCAGATATTCGAAACATAAACCGGAGCATGGGTTATTTCCAACCAAGTCGATATGCCACCAACGATATCAGGGTCCTGATGGGACAGAACGATGGCAGCGATATTGTCGGTATCGACATAACGGACCAATTCGGCCAACACGCTGGGCATGACGCCAAAACCGCCTGGATCGAGCAACACCCCTTTTTCGCCGTGCATGACCAGATATTGGTTCGACCGCACCCCCTCTTCCTCGCCGGGTTCGCTTTCGTTCAGTAAAATAAATTTATGTTGTTGCGAATCAAACAAGATAATATTGCGCATAAATTCTCCCGTATTCTTATGTGCCATCCAGCGCTAGCGATGAGGCAAGTTTTATCATATGTACACGCAACAGACTTCGCTTGGCTTCATTCCCGAACCACCTATCGTAAGGGGTTGATCATGGCGCCGGTATTCACTGGCGAGCGAACGCTTGCTAATTCACCCAACAATTGGGGAAAGGCTTCCACACCGCTTAGTTTCGTATCGATATCAAACTGCGTTGTTAAAAAACCTTACATTTTCATTCTTATCGACTAGCCGGCACAATGAATCGACCTGAATAATGTGATTAACATCACGCTATTGATGAACTTAAATACTTACACCAATAATCTAAATATTACGTATAAGTAAGATAATACTTACAAATAATCCCGGGTAACGCTTGTCTCCACTTTAGTCTTGTTGAGGCTCTCGCTCGCAATCTCTGTCGATACGGCTTCCTCGCATGATATTATGCACACACTAATTGTCTTAAGTTTGCTTAACGGCAACAGTATCGCGAGCGCCAATGAGGATCGACAACGACCCACATAACCTACTGATTTTATAAGAATACTCAACAAGGCCTTAAAATTATACAATTTAACAAATCGGTAATAAAAACCGATACTAAGCATCATTGCTCAGGGTTAATCCACAAAGTTATCCACAGTTTTTGTGGATAACTAAAAATGTTCCAATCAATAGCGAGACTTAGCGCTATATTTTCATATACATCCCAATATTCATGGCTAAGTTGGCTGTTGCCTCGAAGCAAATCTGTAAAATCGCCGTGCCGATGCCGCTCTATCGGCTGTTCGATTATCTGCTGCCCGATTCCATCGATCCGGCTAGTTTGCAAATAGGCATCCGCGTCAGTGTGCCGTTCGGCAAACAAAAAAAGACCGGTGTGCTGCTCGAAGTCTGTCAAGACAGCGAAGTGCAAACGAACCGGTTGAAAACGATCGGCAAAATCCTCGACCGGCAATCATTGCTGTCACAGCCCGACTTGCAATTGCTGTTCTGGGCCAGCCGTTATTACCACCACCCGCTTGGCGAAGTGTTAGCCGCGGCCTTTCCGGTGGCTCTGCGTAAGGGCAAGGATGCGGTTATTCAACAGGAGAAGGCCTATGTGCTCAGTCCCAAGGGCAAATTGCTTAAACCCGAACAGCTGAAACGGGCGCCGAAGCAACAGGCGATGCTGGCGCTGTTTCAACAATCTCCCGGCCCGCTTGACAGCGCGACGTTAAAGGAGTGGAACGATAACTGGCGCGGCACGCTGAAAGGCTTGCTGGACAAGAAACTGATCATGCTGGCTCAGGACAACGAGATGATTGACACGCCCGTGTGCCGGCAAGCGCCATTGACCGCCAATGCCCAGCAACAACAAGCCATCGATCGCATCCGTTCGACACTGGGACAATTTTCCGTGTTTCTGCTCGAAGGCGTCACCGGCAGCGGTAAAACCGAAGTCTATATGCAGGTAATCGAACAGGTTTTGCAGCAAAACCGCCAGATACTGGTGCTACTGCCGGAAATTACGCTGACGCCGCAACTAGAGCAACGCTTCCTGCAACGCTTCGCCGTCCCCATCGTCTCCAGCCATTCCAAATTGACCGATAATCAACGCCTGAATGCCTGGCTCATGATGCAACAAGGGAAGGGAGGCATCATGCTCGGCACCCGTTCCGCGTTATTCACGCCGATGGCGAGGCCGGGCTTGATCGTTCTCGACGAAGAACACGATAGTTCCTTCAAGCAACAGGAGGGGTTTCGCTTTTCCGCCCGCGATGTCGCCGTGGTCAGGGCCAGAAACCTGGGTATTCCGATCGTGCTGGGTTCGGCGACGCCGTCGCTGGAAAGCCTGTATAACGTCAGCCAGCAACGTTACCATTTGCTGCACTTGCCGGAACGAGCGGGCAATGCGATCAAGCCCCGCTTTCAGATGCTCGACATCCGCAATAAGAAAATTCAGGACGGTCTGTCGGAATCGTTGGTCGCCGAAATCAACAAGACCCTGGCGAAACAGGAACAAGTGCTGCTGTTCCTGAACCGGCGCGGCTATGCCCCGGTGCAGATGTGCCATAGCTGCGGCTATGTCTCGCGCTGCCGGCGCTGCGATGCCAACCTGGTAATCCATTACGACGAGAATCGCCTGCGTTGCCATCACTGCGGCAGCGAGCAAGGCCTGATCAGGCAATGTCCCGTCTGCCAAAGCGGCGAACTGCGCGCCATCGGTCTCGGCACCGAACGCATCGAGAAAACCCTGGCGGAATTATTCCCCGGCAAAACAGTCGTGCGCCTCGACCGCGATACCACGCAACGCAAGGGAACGTTGGAAGACTATCTGCAACGAATCAACCGGGGGCAGGCCGACATCATTGTCGGCACGCAGATGCTGGCGAAAGGCCATCATTTCCCCAACGTCACGCTGGTCGCGCTGCTCGATGTCGACAGCGGCTTATTCAGCATCGATTTTCACAGCGCGGAAAAACTGGCGCAGATGATCGTACAGGTAGCCGGGCGCGCCGGGCGCGCGGAAAAAGAGGGCAGGGTGATCCTGCAAACCCGCCAACCCGACCATCCGTTGCTGACTACATTATTGCGCGAGGGCTACCGGGCTTTCGCTCGCAGCGCGCTGGCGGAACGGCACATGGCCGCGCTGCCGCCTTACAGCCATCAGGCATTGCTGCGAGTACAGGCGCCCAACGCGCAAGCGCCGCAACAATTCCTGCTGGCCGTGGTGGAATGTTTGAAGGTACTAAACAACGGCAAGACCCTGGTTTTGGGACCAGTTGCGGCGCCGATGGCCAGACGGGCCGGTCAATTTCGTTTTCAATTGTTATTGCAAAGCGTCCAACGCAAGGAGCTGCACAACCTACTGGATAGACTGTTACCGGAAATCGAGCAAATCCCGGAAAGAAAAAAAGTCCGCTGGTCGCTGGATGTCGACCCGGTCGATCTTTATTAGTCTTACATTTTCATGGATAATACGCGGTTATTTTGTTTAAACCCTCCATTCTTTAATAGCAATGAAACAAAAGCTGGAAGGCCTGCTCGAACAGGCGCTTGAAGTCCTTAAATCCGACAACCTCATCGATAAAGAAATAGCGCCCAACATTATCATCGAAAGAGCCCGCGACGCCCAGCACGGAGATTTCGCCAGCAATCTGGCGCTGATGCTGGCCAAGGCGGCCAAATCAAACCCCAGGCAATTGGCGGAAAAAATCGTCGCCGCCATTCCGAGCGATCCCGCGATCAACAAAATAGAGATCGCCGGCCCCGGTTTCATTAACTTTTTCATCAATGCCGACGCCCAATTCGAGATCGTCAAACAAATCCACGAAGCCGGCCGCGAATTCGGTTTAAGCAAGGCCGGCTCCGGTAAAAAGGTGCAGGTGGAATTCGTTTCCGCCAACCCGACCGGACCGTTGCATGTCGGCCACGGTCGCGGCGCGGCATACGGTTCTGCGGTCGCCGACCTGTTGGAGGCGGCCGGGTTCGAGGTGGCGCGCGAATATTACGTCAACGACGCCGGCCGGCAAATGGACATTCTGGCGACCAGCATCTGGCTGCGTTATTTGGAGGAATGCGGCGAAATCGTTCCCTTTCCCAGCAACGGCTATCGCGGCGAATATATCCGGGAAATCGCCTTCAATCTGCATAAAAGCAGCGAAAACGAATACCGCCATCCGGCCGAACTGGTGATGGAAGACATTCCGCCCGACGAAGCCCAAGGCGGCGATAAGGAAAAACACATCGACGCCCTAATCGAGCGCGCCAAGACCCTGCTGGGCCCGACCCAATACCGGGACGTGTTCCAGGCCGGGCTGAACGAGATCCTGGATGATATCAAGGACGATCTGGAAGAGTTCGGCGTCACCTATCAACACTGGTTTTCCGAACGCCTGCTGATGGAGGACGGCTCGATCAAGGAAGCCTTGCAAAGACTGCAAGACGGCGGCCACCTTTATAAAAAAGACGGCGCCGTCTGGTTCGCTTCCAGCAAGCTGGGCGACGAAAAGGACCGCGTGGTCGTGCGCGACAACGGCCAGACCACCTATTTCGCGTCCGATATCGCCTACCATATGAACAAGCTGGATCGCGGTTTCGATGAAATCATCAACATCTGGGGCGCCGATCACCACGGTTACATTCCTCGGGTTCGGGCGGCGATGCAGGCACTGGGTGCCGACGAATCGAAACTGAAAGTGCTGTTGGTGCAGTTCGCCGTATTGTATCGCGGCGAGGAAAAAGTGCAGATGTCGACCCGCTCCGGCGAATTCATTACCCTGCGCCAACTGCGCAACGAAGTCGGTAAGGACGCGGCGCGGTTTTTCTACGTCATGCGTAAATCTGAGCAACACATGGATTTCGACCTAAAGCTGGCCACGTCGAGGACCAACGAAAACCCGGTATATTACGTGCAATACGCCCATGCCAGGGTGTGTAGCGTATTCCGCCAACTCGACGAGAAGGGCTGGAACCGCAACCATTTGCTGGGCATGGAAAATCTGTGGCAATTGACCGAGGAGCACGAATCGGCGCTGATTACCACGCTGTCCAAATATCCGGAAATACTAGAACGTTCGGCCATCCAACACGAGCCCCATCAGTTGACCCATTATCTGCGCGAACTGGCCAACCAGTTCCATACCTATTACAACGCCCATCAATTTTTGGTCGAGGAGGCCGCCCTGCGCGACGCCCGTCTGAACCTGATCGATGCGGTCAGACAAGTGTTGGCTAACGGACTGCATTTGCTCAAGATCACCGCACCCGAAGCAATGTAATGGCTAGAGATTACAAACATCGAGCACAGCCGAAAAAAACAGCCGCCAAAAAAACCGGCGTCGCCTGGTGGAAATGGCTGCTGGTCATTATCCTGATCGGCCTGTTCGTGTTTTTCCTGAACTATCTCCGCGACTCGGTTCCCGCGGATAAACAGGCTTCGGTGAAGATGACCAAGAAAACACTGGCTACGCCTAAAGCGGAGAAAAAACCTCCTAAACCGAAGCATCAAGACAAAAAGCCCGAGGAACCCCGTTACGACTTCTACACCATTTTGCCGGAAGCGGAAGTCGTCGTGCCCGACTACGAAATCAAGACCCGCGCCCGCGAGGAGCGAGTCGGCAAGGCCAAACCCACCCACTACATGATTCAGGCCGGTTCGTTCCGGGAGTTCGCCGAGGCCGACAAACTACGGGCAAGATTGGCTCTGATGGGCATCGAATCGCGGGTCGAAAAAGCCAGGGTCGGCAATGTCGTCTGGAACCGGGTCAAGATGGGGCCTTTTACCCATTCGTCCAGCGTCACCAGCATCAAGGAACGTTTGCGACAAAACGGCATCGACGTGATCGTAACGGAACAGGAAGGCTGATTGATCTTTTCCTTTTCGCTACCTAGCGCAGGGATCTAGTCAGGTTAGTTTCAAGGTAGCCACAAAAATGGAACAACAAGGCAAAAAGTCTTTTATTTTTGCAAATAACCTGTATAATGACCGCTCTTTAGGTCGGGTGCTTAGCTCAGCTGGGAGAGCATCGCCCTTACAAGGCGAGGGTCGCAGGTTCGATCCCTGCAGCACCCACCATTTCGACTTCCCATACAGTCCGAGATAGTCCGCAAACCAGCGTCAATGCTGGTTTTTTGTGCCTTCCTTTTTGACAGCTGCAGGCTAGAAACCATTTCCTTCTTCGTCAGCTCTGTTTTGTTAACTTGCTCAAAGATTAGTCAGTTCGTACTTTTGCAAAACAGGCTCTTGTACTATCTTCATTAGTGCCGAAAGGCAATTAATATTTCATGACCTTAACCCATGCCCTGCTTGCATCCTCACGCAGGGCATGACTAAACATCACAACAACTCAGGGTAGGCGTTTGACTATATCTCCTAAATAAATGACGGGGAATCCCATAGCCGCCGGTGTAATGGACTATCCATTCATTAGTTCGAGTAACAAAGCGTTCGCGACCGCTAATAGCATCAAAATACTTGGTCAATCAACTTTAACAACGCTTGGCTATTCGAAAACATCACTACCGCATAACTTATGGATGTCCTACTCACCCAATCCCAATTCTGTTCAGCCACTAAGCTAACGCCTGTTTGCCCCGTGCCTTGCTCAGTTTCTTTGCAAAGACCGGTCAGTACTTCGCAGTGTCCTTAGGTCTCTTTCGGTATCGGCGCAGGGCGAAATAGCAGTAACAAAACGATGCGCCGGGTCTGTCAAGATTGGCGTTTTCTTGTGCGAGATAGATCAATACCGCTTTCAAATAACTAATTCTTCGCCTGCAAACAGCCGACACTGAAGCGGTTTACGCGCTTGCCCAGCTTCAAGGCGGTCAGTTCGCCGCCCCATAAACAGCCGGTGTCGATGGCATAGCAATTATGGCTTTCGTGATAGCCCAGCGTGGACCAGTGGCCGAAGATGATTTTCATATCGGCGCTTTTACGGCCGGGCACGGCGAACCAAGGCAGCAGGTGTTCCGGTTGCGATCCCAGCGGCCCCTTCTGGCTGAAATCCAATTTACCGTCTAAATCGCAATATCGCATGCGGGTGAAGCAGTTGACGGTGAAGCGGGCCTGTTCGAACGGGTTCAGCCGTTCGGACCACTGCGAAGGCTTGTCGCCATACATGGACCGGAAAAAATCCATGTAACCGGGTCCTTGCAGCAATGTCTCGACTTGCCTGGCCATTTTTTCGGTCATGGCGAAGTCCCATTGCGGCGGCAATCCGGCATGGACCAGGCAAAAATCGCCGTCGTGATGAAATAAGGGGCGGTGTCTAAGCCAATGCAGCAGTTCGTCACGGTCCGGCGCTTCCAGAATCGGCGTGAGCGAATCTTTTTTACCGGCTTTGCGCTGCTTCAAGGCCGTGGCCAGCAAATGCAAATCATGGTTCCCCAACACCGTAACCGCCGTTTCGCCGAGCGATTTAACGAAGCGCAAGGTTTCCAGCGATTTCGGCCCGCGGTTAACCAAGTCACCGGCAAACCAAAGACGGTCGCTGTTTTCGTCGAATTCGACGACATCCAATAATTTTAACAACTCGTCGTAACAGCCCTGGATGTCGCCTATGGCATAAATCGACATTAGTGCAATGTCCTGGGGATAGATAAAGTGAACTTGGGAACGAGAGCTTTGAAGTTTTCACCCTCGTCGGAAATCATCGAATATTTACCCTGCATGACCCCCACCGGTGTTTCGATCATCGCGCCACTGGTGTAGCGAAAGGATTCGCCCGGCTTCAAGTAAGGCTGTTCTCCGATAACGCCTTCGCCGGTGACTTCCTGGATTTTGCCGTTGGCGTCGGTGATCAACCAATGCCGGGTCAACAACGTGGCCGGAACGGTGCCGACATTGGTGATCGTGATGGTATAGGCGAACACATAACGGTCGTCTTCGGGCGAGGATTGTGCTTCAATGTATTGGGGTTTGGCTTCGACTATAATTTTATTTTTTTCGCTCATCGAGTCATGGTGTACAGTGTTTACACACTAAAATGCCGATTTTTGGAAGTTTTTCGACCTGGAAAGGACATTTTATGTGCGATGTAGTTAACAAATTTTGCGGCTATTTCATCGTAACTGACACCTAAACGCAAGCAACTATTCCATGTCACTGAAAACATTGCCTTTATTGATTCTGCTAGCTCATGTCTCCCTGGCAATGGCAGAGGATGGCAACGATTTATTCGCCGCCGCCCTGGCCGGCAAACCCGAACGCCTGGCGTCGCTGCTGGCGCAAGGAGTCGATGTCAATGCCACCACCGCCGGCGGCAGAACCGCATTGATGGCGGCCAGTTTTAACGGCAATGTCCGGGCCGTCAAGGTATTACTCGGCTACGGCGCCGATGTCAATGTGGCCGACAACTCCGGCACGACCGCGTTGATGGACGCCCTGGTATTCGGCGATACGGAAATCGTCACATTATTACTTGCCGCCGGCGCCGATATCAATGCCTTCGATAAACAAAACGTGACCGTGCTGGCGCGGGCGAAAAAAAATTCTCATCCTCACATCGTACAGATGTTGGAACAGGCCGGCGCCAAGGAAGAAGCGGCACCGGCCGCTCCCGAAACCGTCGATGCGGCGAAGCAAGCCGGACCAGCACCAGATAAGCAACAGGAAACTTCAACCAATGACCAATAAGGAACACCCCCTGCATATACATATTCTCGGCATCTGCGGCACTTTCATGGGCGGCCTGGCGGTAATCGCCCGGCAAATGGGTTACCAAGTCAGCGGTTCCGATCAGAATGTCTATCCGCCGATGAGCACTCAGTTGGAGCAACAAGGTATCGAACTTATGCAGGGTTATAATCCGGAAAACCTGGATGGCAACCCGGACCTGGTCGTCATCGGCAACGCACTATCGCGCGGAAATCCCGAGGTCGAGGCGGTATTGAACCAAGGCCTGCCTTATGTTTCCGGCCCGCAATGGTTGGCCGAGCATGTGCTGCAAAACCGCTGGGTGTTGGGTGTTGCCGGCACCCACGGCAAAACGACCACCACTGGCATGCTCAGCTGGATACTGGAGTATCAAGGTTTCAAACCGGGCTTTCTGATCGGCGGTATTCCCTTGAACTTCGGCATTTCCGCCAGGTTGGGCGAATCCGACTTCTTCGTCATCGAAGCGGATGAGTACGATTCGGCTTTTTTCGACAAACGCTCCAAGTTTATTCATTACCGCCCCCGAACAGCGATTTTAAACAACTTGGAGTTCGACCATGCCGACATTTTTCCCGACCTGGAGGCGATCAAAACACAGTTCCACCACCTGATCCGCACCATACCCGGCGAAGGCTTGATCATCACGCCGCAACAGGATAACACTATCGCCGACGTCTTGAACAAGGGCTGCTGGACGCCGGTACAGAAAACAGCTGTCGATAGCGACGCCCTTTGGCGGGCCGATTTGCTCAACGCCGACGGCAGCCAATTTTCGGTATTGTTCGAAAACCGACCGCAGGGAACGGTAAGCTGGCCTTTGACCGGCGAACATAATGTCTATAACGCCCTGTCCGCCATCGCTGCGGCCAGACATATCGGCATCCTGCCGGCGGACGCCATCGCCGCGCTGAAACAGTTTAAGAACGTCAAGCGGCGCATGGAAGTGATCGCCGAAATCGACGGCATGACCCTGTACGACGATTTTGCCCACCATCCGACCGCGATCAAAACGACGCTGGACGGCTTGCGCAAACGAGTCGGCCAGGAAAAAATCATCGCCGTCGTCGAGCCCCGTTCCAACACCATGCGCATGGGCATCCATACGCAATCGCTGGCGCAATCGTTGACGCAAGCCGATCTCGCGCTCATTTATCAACCGGAGAATCTGGGTTGGGATTTAAGTTTATTGCGGCAGTATGCCGACAATATCGAAATATGCACGACTCTCGAAGCCATCATCGCCCGGCTTAAATCGGAAAAAAAGGCCGGCGTCCATGCTCTATTGATGAGCAACGGCGGTTTCGGCGGCATTTATCAACGCTTGAAAAATGAACTCTAGCGGAACATAGTTGAATATCTCATACGGAACGGTAACTGTTTGATTGAATAGAAAAAGGCAAGGCGGCTAAATAATTGATTCTATAACGGCTACAATTAAGAAATTGTCCGTTGCCCTGGGGAAATAGCCATGCGTCTTCCATGCCTACTGTTTTTGTTGTCGCTGTGTCTTGGTAGCGTTCTGCACGCCGCGCCATTAACCGTCGAACAAGTGCCCGAGCCCTTGAAACCGTGGACCGGCTGGGTGTTGCAGGATGAAAAAGACTACCAATGCCCTTTTTTCCATAATAATTTTCAACAAAAACACTGTAGTTGGCCCGGCCGTTTACAATTGGAAATCGACGACCAGCAAGGTCATTTCGACAGCGGCTGGCACGTTTATCGGCAAGACTGGATCACCTTGCCGGGCAACGATAAGCACTGGCCCCAGAATGTAAAGGCTAACGACAAGCCGGTGGCGGTCATGAAACGTCACGGCAAACCGGTCCTGAGGCTCGAGCCCGGCGAATATCGAATCACCGGGCAATTCTTCTGGGACCGTATTCCCGACAATCTGGCGATACCTGGGGAAACCGGCTTGCTCAGTCTGACGGTGAACGGCAAAATCATTTCTTTCCCCTCGCTGAAAAAAGGGGCCGTGTGGCTGAAGGACAGCGATACCGGCCGAAAAAAGCCGGAAAGCGTGCAAAACCGGTTGGATTTACAGGTTTTCAGGGAAGTTTTCGATGGCGTGCCGCTACAATTGATCACTTATCTGGAATTGGAAGTCTCCGGCGAACAGCGAGAAATCAAGCTATCCCATGCCCTGCTAAAATCCTTTATCCCGATTGCCCTGAACAGCCCCTTGCCGGCCCGGCTCGAAGGCGACGGCAGTTTGTTGCTGCAAGTCAGGCCTGGACGCTGGCATGTCGAACTCAATGCCCGCCATCCCGAACCGCTGACAAAACTCACCTTCGCGGTGAACGATGCCGGCTGGCCGGAAGCGGAAATCTGGGTTTTCCAGGCGCAACCCCATCTTCGCTTGGTCGAAATCGAAAACTTGACCGCCATCGACCCCAGCCAAACCAATTTGCCTGGACAATGGCGGAATTTACCCGCTTACCGGGTCAACCAGGGCGACAGCATGGTTTTCAAGGTGATCCGCCGCGGCGACCCGGAACCGGAGCCGAATCAGCTCAGCTTGTTTCGCACGCTGTGGCTGGATTTCGACGGCGGCGGCTATAGCGTCGAAGACAAAATCAACGGCAAGATGACCAGCGGCTGGCGCCTGAATGCGCGACCCGACATGCAACTCGGTCAAGTACAGATGAATGGCCAGAATCAATTGATTACCCGTTTGCAAGATTCCGAGCAGGAGGGTATCGAGGTCCGCAAGGGCGCCTTGCAAATCAAGGCCGACAGTCGTCTCACCGGCAGAATCGGGCAGCTCAATGCGGTGGGTTGGCAACAGGATTTCCAGCAGGTCAGGGCCGAATTGAACCTGCCGCCGGGTTGGCGCTTGTTGGCGGCCGGCGGCGTCGACAACGACCCGAATAGTTGGATTTCCCGCTGGACCTTGCTAGACCTGTTCCTGGTATTGATTGCCGCATTAGCAATCAGTCGCCTGTGGAATCTTTATTGGGGCCTGTTCGCGCTGTTCTCCCTGGCATTGATCTGGCATGAACCCGATGCGCCGCGTTTCGTCTGGTTGAATATTCTGGCCGCCGTGGCATTGCTTAGAGTATTGCCGGCCGGGCGCATGCACCATTTCATCAAATGGTACCGCAATATCAGTTGGCTGGCTCTGCTGCTGATTGCGATTCCCTTCATGGTCGACCAGGTCAGGGTCGGGTTGTATCCGCAGTTGGAGAAACAATGGTTGCCCATCTCGCCGCAACCCACGCTGCTGTCCGTGACCGATACGGCGCAGGAAGTCGCCGAAACGGCCGCCGACAGTATCAGAATGGCCGGCAAGTCCGCGTCCGTGGCGCGCAAGTCTTACGCGCCGCAAGCCCTGCGCGAGCAAGAAAAAGCCGTGGAGTTCGACCGCATCGATCCGGACGCCAAGTTGCAGACCGGTCCTGGGCTGCCGCAATGGCAATGGCATAAAATCCAGTTGTCCTGGAACGGGCGGGTCGACCGGTCGCAGCAACTGGAATTATGGCTGTTGCCGCCTGCAGTCACGATGTTGCTGAACTTTGTCCGAGTGGCCTTGTTGCTGCTATTAAGCTTGTTGATGTTTGGCATGCTGAATAACCAATTGAAACTTTCCATGCCGACCTTGAGCCTGCTATTGCTCGCCACGTTGGTTGGCTTGCCAGAGAAACCGGCTTATGCGGGATTTCCCAGCGAGCAAATGCTGAACGAATTGAAAAGCCGGTTACTGCAAGCGCCCGATTGCGTGCCGTCGTGTGCGCAAATAGCGGATATGCTTATCGACATCGAAGAACAAACGATGAGCATCCGTCTGCAGGTTCATGCCGAGGCAGATAGCGCGGTGCCGTTACCGGCGCAATACGAACAATGGTATCCGGCCCGCGTGAAGGTCGATGGCGAGCAAGCGCAGGCATTGATGCAACACGGCGACGGCAAGTTGTGGCTGAGCCTGCCGCAAGGCCGGCATGAGGTGGAAATGCAGGGCCTGAATCCGTTAAATCATCAATTTACCTTGCCATTGCCCTTGAAACCGCACCGGGTCGAACTGGAGAGCAAAGGCTGGAGCGTGGAAGGCCTGCACGAAAACGGCCAAACGGCCGACCAATTGCAGTTCACGCGCATACAAAACAAACAACACAAGGAATTGACCGCTTTACAGCCCAGCATACTGCCGCCGTTTATCCGCATCGAAAGAACGTTGCGCTTGGGATTGGACTGGCGCATCGACACCCGGGTCATACGCGTGGAACAAAGCGAAGCGCCGGTCGTGCTTGAATATCCGCTATTGCCGGGCGAGTCCGTAACTAGCGCCAATATACGAGTCAAGGACCGGCGCGTCTTGGTCAACATGCCGGCCGGGCAGGGGACCCTGTCCTGGCAATCGGCGTTGGAAAAATCGGAGCGGATCGAACTGCAAGCGGCAAGCAATGAACTTTGGACCGAGGTGTGGCGCGCCGATGTCAGTCCCATCTGGCATCTCGAGACTTCCGGCATCGCCGTGGTCCATCATCAGGACCGGGGCCGCTGGCTACCCGAATGGCGGCCCTGGCCAGGCGAAAAGGTCGGCCTGCTCATCACCCGCCCTGAAGCCGTCGCCGGCGAGACGCTGACCATCGACAAAACCGAGCTGCAAATCAAACCCGGTAAACGTTCTCAGGAGGCGCAACTGCAACTGCATGTCAGAAGCTCGAAAGGAACGCAACATAACGTCGAATTACCCGGCGATGCCGTGTTGCAGTCGGTGATGATCAACGCTATCACCCAACCGATTCGGCAACAGGGAAGAATCGTCACGTTACCCATTCAGCCGGGAACCCAGCAAATCACACTCAAATGGCATGAAAACAAGGAACAGGAAAATTGGCTGACGACACCGAAGGTCAATCTGAATCTCGGCAGCGTCAACAGTCATATTCGCGTCATCGTGGGGCACGACCGCTGGGTGCTGTTTACGTTCGGACCCAAATTCGGACCGGCCGCCTTGATCTGGGGCGTGTTGATCGTACTCGCTTTGCTCTCGTTCGGCCTGGGCAAGGTCCGTTGGACGCCGTTAAAACATTGGCAATGGTTTTTGCTGTTGGTCGGCCTTAGCCAGATTCCGGTCGCGGCCGGCTTGCTGGTCGTATTCTGGCTGATGGCTCTCGGCATCAGAAAGGAAAAACCGCTGCAGAATCCGGGTAATTTCAATTTCATGCAGGTAACGCTGGCCGGACTCAGCCTGATCGCCCTATTACTTCTATTTTATGCCGTGCAACAAGGTTTGTTGGGCTCCCCCGACATGCAGATTGCCGGCAACCAGTCCACGGCGTTCAATTTGAATTGGTATCAGGACCGCAATGCCTCGACGTTGCCGACCGCCACCGTAGTTTCGGCCCCCTTGTTCGTCTATCGCATCTTGATGCTGCTGTGGTCGTTATGGCTCGCCGTGTCCCTGCTCGACTGGTTGAAATGGGGCTGGCAATGTTTCTCCAGCGGCGGATTATGGAAAAAGCGGGAAGAAAAAAAGCAAGAGACGAATTAAAAAACTCCGGATGAAAGACCAATGACCGAATCTTATGCCGTGTGCCGCTAACGCCAGACAAGCAAACGGCGTTAGCGGCGCTCGACAAGTTACCGGTGCTTTTCCTCGACCATGGCGTCGATATAATTCATGACGTCGGCGCTGGCGTCCTCCGTCTGTTGCATACAGGAAAGAATATTGTCGAGCAAATCGGGATTTTCCTGCCAGTTTTGCCGGGATACGGCGTAGGCTTGCTGAGTGTACTGATGTACATCGGCGTGCGGCGCGGCCAGCTTGGCATAGGCCACGGTATGACGAAAAGCCTCATAGCCGGTGCCGCTGTCGTACCATTGCCCCAGACGGCAGTGATGACAGTCGACCATGATAGCCTCATGTTGGGGACAATCGTCCGGATTCTCGATTGCGATATAGGCGTTTTGCTTGTAAACGATATGATCCAGCTTGGTCAACAAAGCAAAACATTTGTCCGTGGCATAGGAAATATAGCCGATCGAATCCTGGGCCGATTCCGACAAACCGGAAAACTGATGGCGGAATGAATTGACCTGCTCCATTACCTCCTGAGACAAATTTGCCGAATTTTCCGCTTCCTGGTGCATCTGCTCGACCCGTTGATTGAAGGATGTCAACGTCTTGGAGACTTCCAACGCGGCATCTTTGGTATGTTCCGACAAATTCTTCACTTCGTCGGCCACGACGGCGAAACCGCGGCCATGCTCGCCGGCCCGAGCCGCCTCGATGGAGGCATTCAATGCCAGCAAATTGGTCTGATCGGCAATGCCGGTTATCATCGACAAGGATTCGGTGACTTTCTTGCTGTCGTTGATCAACGCCGTGATGACATCCGTCACGCCATGAATATTGTCGTTGATGTTGGTCAACGAACTACCGATCTCTTCGACCGTCGACAGGCTCGCTTCCGCGTTCTCGCCGGTTTCGGTCGCGATCTCCTCGACCTTGCGCATTTGTTCGGTGATGTTGAGCAAATCGTCTTGGTTGGATTTAAGGTTATCCAATAAATTCCTGGTATTCAGATTATGCAGACCGGCGGACAAGCGGTTTTTGGTCATATTCATTTCATTTTCATTCATGTGTTGCAGCGCGATATTGATGTTAAGGGCCGAGGTCTTTAATAGCCCCGGAAAACCGTCTGCCAAGGCATAACGATCATGGTTGCCTTTTGCCGCCTGGCTGAAACAGGTATTGATTTCCTTAAAATAGGATTCCATGATATCGAGCATCTCATTCAATTCCCATGCCACCTTGCCGACTTCGCCCATGCCCCTGGTGCGCGTGATCCGGTGATAAAGCTCGCCTTGATTGGTGCGCAGCAATACCTTTTGCAGTTGATCCAACACCAGTAGATATTGTGTCATTTGCCGTTTTATTAAAATCGCGATGACCGGCAATGGAACCGTTAACAGCAAAACTACCCAGGAAAATCCGTAGAAAAAAGTGCAATAGCCGAATACGGCCAAGCTGAACAGGACAATAGCGCTAACGGCGTATGTGACTTTGTCGCTCAGGAATGGAATGTTGGCGTTGGAATTTTTCATATCACATCATTCGGTTTATACAGATCCAGCACGAGATTGTTATAGCTCTTGGCGCCACTTTGCTGGACGACATCGAACAAATAAGCCAGGGACTTGTCAGGCGCCTCCTTAGCCGAACTGCGTTTTTCTATCGCCAGCATCTCCCGGTAAACCGGAATCAATACATCCAACGCCGATTGAGGCGGCTTGCGTCTTACCGAGTAATAGCCTTGCAATTTGCCTTGCTTGTCGTAATCGGGAGTAATGTTGGCGAACACCCAGTAAAAGCCGCCGTCGGCACAGAGATTTTTGGCAAAACCGAAAAATTCATCGCCGGATTTCAATGTATCCCACATGAAGCGAAAAACGCCACGCGGCATTTCGGGATGTCGAATGATATTGTGTTGCACACCCAACAGCTCGTGTTCCGGGTAACCGGCTATGTTCATAAAAATGCGGTTGGCATAAGTGATGCGGCCAGTGGGGTCGGTTTTCGAAACGATAAAGTCCTCGTCGCCAAGCCGCTTTTCGTTATTGTTCGGCGTAATCTTGGGTTTCATGCATGATTACCTTTTATAGTTAAATTCCATCCAAATACGCTGCTATCCGCATAGTCATGTACCGTGCCCATATATCGCCGGCATCAATAGGAAAACAAACCGGATAGCAAATACTAACGTTGTACTTTTGTAGGAAATTATAGACATTAACTTAAGTTATCGACCGGGACCAAACGAACTTGATAGCTCTTTGATAACCGTAATAGACACAGGAGGAGCTAATAATTATTTGTTCGATCGGAATTCGGCCGAAATTGGCGAATTCCGATATTTGATAATCAGGGTATTAGGCGGGGTGAGATACCACCCGCCTAGAGGCATCCATTATTGAAAAAAGTTAATCTTTTGACTGGCCTCAATCGACCACATAGTGACCACGATGTCGCATGCAGTTGATATAAGCCCTTTTATATTGATCTTCCGACTGAAACCCCTGCTTGGCGCCGCCGCCTATGCCGCCGGCGGCCGCGCCATAAGCGGCGCCCGTGCCGGCATCGCCGGAAATGGCGCCGATCGCCGCACCCGTGGCCGCACCGAGCGCACCGCCCACCAGCGCGCCCTTGCCCGTTTCCGTGGCCAGGCCGCCGGCCGCCTGTCTGGCCAGTTGCTGGCATTCGGCCATGTCCTGTTGCAAGCGGTAAGCGTTGGGATCGCCATAGGGATCGACCGTCGGAGTCCAACCGGTTTGGCTGGCGCAACCGGTCAATAACAAGCCTGCCGCCATTATCTTGATCGAATTTGTTTTCTTCATCGCTTAAAACCCAGTTCGAAAAAACACTAATAAATGTAGACGAAATAGAGTGAATATTCCGTGAATGGTTGCTACAGCTCGCGAAAAATCCGCATAGGGGATTTTCTAACCACTTCACGCACGCCCCAATAACCGGCCAACGCAATAAAAAGCCCGCCACTCAGCAAAGTAACTGCCCATTGCAACACGTCCGGACGATAATCGAGGTGCAGCACGAAATGATATAAAGACAGCAACAATCCTTCCGACATGACGATGGACAACATTGCGGAGATTAGGCCCAACGCGGCAAACTCCAGCAAATGGGCCTTGCGCAATAAGCGGCGGTTGGCGCCCAAGGTGCGCATCAAGGCACCTTCATAAATCCGGTTGTCCAACGTCGAGTAAATGGCCGCGAACAGCACGGTAAAGCCGGCCGCCAGCGCGAAATACAACAGAAAATTGACCGCCTCGGTCAACTGGGCCAATATACTCTTAAACTGTTTCAGGATCAGGTCGACCTCGAGTATCGTCGTGCCGGGATGGTTCTTCACCAACGTATTCAGGTAATTCTTCTTTTCCTCGGGCAAATAGAAGCTGGTGATGTAGGTGCTGGCAAAGCCGTCCAGCGTGCCGGGCGAAAAAATCATATAGAAATTGGGCTTCATCGTATCCCATTGCACCTCCCTGATGCTGCTGACCGTCGCGGTCATTTGGCGGCTGCCGATCGTGAAGGTCAGTTGGTCGCCCATGCCGACCTTGAGGCTTTTCGCCAGCTTGGCTTCGATCGATACCAGGCCGGTTTTGACCGAGTCCCACCATTGCCCTGCGATCAGTTTGTTCTCCTCGGGCATGGTTTCCGCCCAGGTCAGGCTCAGATCGCGATGCGTGGCGCGTTCGCCTTCAGACTCCTTGGAAACGATCCGTTGCACGGCGACGCCGTTGATCTTGACCAATCTGCCGCGCACGACCGGATAAAAACGGCTGCCGTCGATATTCTGTTCCTCCAATTCCCGCTTCAGCGCGTCTTTCTGTTCGGGAAAAATATTCAAGGCAAAATGATTGGGGGCATTGTCCGGTAATTGCCGTTGCCAGTCGTTGAGCAAGTCGGTGCGCACGGTCAGACTCAATATCATCGCCACCAAGGTGATACTGAAAGCCAAGACTTGGTTGGTGGTCGAGCGGGCATGGCGAATCAGGTTTTGCAGTCCGAAACGCCAGCTTAATCTCAGCTTGGGCAACAAGCGGCGCAGCTGCACCAGTACGGCATAGACCAATAATCCCAACAACAAAGTCGCGAGCAAACCGCCGCCGATGATCGTGGCGGTCATTTTCAAATCCTCGGTGTAACGCCAGATCAATACCGCGATCAGCAACAACGCCAAGCCATAGACCAGCCAGGCGCTGGCTGGCAAGGGTTGCAGGTCGCGGCGCAAAACGCGCAGCGGCGGAACGTTTTTCAGCCTCAGCAAGGGGGGCAGGGCAAAACCGAACAGAATCGCCAACCCGGTCATGAAACCGAAAATGACGGCAAAAAATCCGGGAGCGGCGACTTGCGCGGGTAATAAGTTGCGGAGTAAATGAAACAGGACTTCCTGGGCCAGCCAGCCGAGGCCGCAAGCGATGACGCTGGCGACGATGCCCAGTAGCAGAAACTGACACAGATACAACCACAGCACTTCGTGCTGTTTGCAACCCAGGCAACGCAGAATGGCGGTCGCATCGAAATGACGTTCGCTGTAACGGCGCGTGGTCATGGCGATGGCGACCCCGGCAATGACGATGACGACGATACTGGACAGTCCCAGATAACGCTCGGCCCTGCTCAACGCATTGCCCAGCTCCGGGCGGTCCTCGTGTATGTCCATTAGCCGTTGCGACGGATTCAACAGCGGTTTGAGCCAGCGGTTATATTCCAGCAACGCGGGCGCGGCGCCGCTAAACTGAAAGAAATAATGCACGTGACTGCCGGGCTGAATGACGCGGGTCGCCGCCAAGTCGGCGGCGTTGATCATGACCCGGGGCGACAGGCTGTACAGGTCACCTCGCTTATCCGGTTCGTAGGTGACGATTCGTTCGATGGTCAGTCGTTTTTCGCCCACCGTCAGAGGGTCGCCCAGCTGCAGTTTCAAGGCCGACAACACGCGTTTTTCCACCCAAGCCTTGCCGGGAGACGGCCCTTGGTGACGAATCGTTTCCGTCATGTAGTCGTCGGTGATGGTTTTCAAGTAGCCCCTAAGCGGATAACTGTCGGTTACGGCCTTGACGCCGGCCAACAGCATTTCGTCGTTCTCGATCAAAACGCTGGAGAACTCCGCCGTATTGGCTTCCCTTAAATTCAGTTCGCGCGCTTTTTTTAGCCAATGTTCAGGGATTGGCCGCGGGCTGGTAACGACCAAATCGGCGGCGAGAAATTCGGCGGCTTGGTTCGTCATCGTCCGATGCAAACGATCGGCAAACAGGCTGATCGCCGTCGAACTGGTCACCGCGATGATCAGGGCCAGCAACAATATGCCTAACTCGCCGGAGCGGGCGTCGCGCCACAATAAACGCAGGGCCAAATGCATCCTGTTCATAACAGCCGTCCCGCTTCCAACCTGACGGTACTTTGGCAACGTTCGGCCAGCGCGTTATCGTGCGTGACCAACACCAGCGTCGTGCTTTTTTCCTGGTTCAGTTGAAACAGCAGGTCGATGATTTTCGCACCGGTCCTGCTGTCCAGATTGCCGGTCGGCTCGTCGGCGAACAAGATCGCCGGTTCGGTGACGAAGGCGCGCGCCAGGGCCACCCGTTGTTGCTCGCCGCCGGACAATTGCTTCGGCGTGTGTGATAAGCGTTCGCTCAAACCGACTCGATCGAGCAATGCCTTGGCTTTGTCCCGGGCCCGGGCGTCGCCGGCCAATTCCAACGGCAACATGACGTTTTCCAGCGCCGTCAACCCCGGCAACAGTTGAAACGACTGGAATACGAAACCGATCAGCTGATTGCGGATCTCGGCCCGGCCGTCCTCGTCCATCGTGGTCAGTTCCCGACCGTCCAACAGGATGCTGCCGGTGCTGGGCGTGTCTAACCCCGCCAGCAAACTCAACAAGGTCGACTTGCCGGAGCCGGAGGCGCCGAGGATAGCCAGACTGTCGCCGGGTTTGATTGTCAGGTCGACAGATGACAAGATATGCAACGGGCCATCGACGGTGGTAACGGTCTTGCCCAGGTTTTCGGTTTTAATGATTGCTTGCTCGGATGAAATATTGGACATGTTCAGAATATTAATAGCGTCAATGCTTTGTTTATTTTCGGCCACGCTGGCGGCTAAATCAATTGTCGTGCTGGGAGATAGTATTAGTGCCGGTTACGGCATGGAAGTTCAACAGGGCTGGGTGGCGTTGCTGCAACAGCGCCTGGATCGACATGACAGCAGTTACAATGTATTCAACGAAAGTATCAGCGGCGATACCACGGCCGGCGGGCTGGCGCGTATCGATCGCGCGCTGACTCAATACAAGCCGTCGGTGTTGATACTGGAATTGGGGGCCAACGATGGCCTGCGCGGCCTATCGCCGAAGATCATGAAAGCGAATCTGGCCCAGATCATCAAGCGCGCCCAAGACGTCGGTAGTCATGTTCTGTTATTGAGCATGCGCATTCCGCCAAACTACGGTAAACGTTATACCGAAATGTTTTATAATGTCTATCCGCAACTGGCCGAAGAAATGAAAGTCACCTATGTTCCTTTCATTCTGCAGGACGTGGCGCTGGTCCGGGAGCTGATGCAGCGTGACGGTCTGCATCCGAACCACAAGGCCCAAGCCATGATCGCCGACAAGGTCTGGCAATATCTGCAACCTTTATTATGACGGCCGTAGGACCAGCCTGGACACGCATCGAAGTCGAATATCAATTGACAGAATACAGCTATTTACCGTATTATCCGGTGTCTTTTTTATCGGTTTTCTCGTAATTTAATTCAATCAGGCTGTAAGCAAATGAAAAGAACTTATCAACCAAGCAAAATCAAACGTGCCAGAACTCATGGTTTTCGCGCCAGAATGGCGACCAAAGGTGGCCGCAAGGTGATTAACGCGCGCAGAGCGAAAGGCCGCGCTTCACTGTCGGTTTAATTGTCGGCGGAAAAACACAGTTTTCCCGTACAGCTAAGGTTACGGACGCCGGCTGATTATAAAAAAGTCTTTGCCAACCCAGCCAGGTCGACGGATAAATTTTTTACTCTGCTGGCCATCAGGAACGATCTCGATCATCCCCGCCTGGGCCTGGCGATTGCAAAAAAAAATATAAAAAAGGCAGTCACAAGGAACCTGATCAAAAGAACTGCCAGGGAAAGCTTTCGGTTACGGCAACAAAAATTAATCAATATTGATATTGTTGTATTAGCGCGTAGGGACGCAGCCGATGCGCCCCCGGCTGTTTTGAGAAAGTCATTGGAAAGGCATTGGCTTAAACTGGTAAATCGATGCGATTCCTACTCATAACCCGCACATGGATTTATAAACGCTTTATAAATCGTCGGCCCGAAAAGAACTCCACCGCTTTTCGGGCCTTTCTACGTTATGGCTTAGAAGCGATTCCGCTTCCCGCAGCCGGCAAAGATTCTTACATCACTCTCCTGCGACTGATAAAATGCCACCTTTTTACTCCGGTGACGTTCACCCTGTTCCAAATAACTGGTAGATAATAATGGATAATCTTAGATTCGTACTCATCATGGCATTCGTGATGATTTCTTACATGCTGTGGGAAGCCTGGCAATTCGATTACGGCCCCAAACCTCAGTTACCCGTTTCCGATACGCCGGTTGTAACTAGCGGCGGCGCGGATGCACCCGCTGCCGGTGGTGAACTGGGCACCCCTCAAAAAGAAACCGCGCCGTTGGCGAGTGACGGTTCGGGCAGAATTATCCGTGTCAAGACCGATGTTTACGCACTGGAAATCGATACCCAAGGCGGCACCCTGAGCAACCTGGATTTGCTGCAATATCCGAAGGAAAAACCCAATACCGTCGTCAACAAGCTATACAAGATGGTCGGACTGGAACCGGATGCAGTCGATACCTCACCGGTCAGATTGTTCGACAGCAGCGAAGATAAACTATTTCTGGCGCAAAGCGGCCTAGTTGGCGCTAACGGTTCCAGCGCACCCGACCATCATGCCGTTTATGCCGCCAAGCAAGACAGTTACGAATTGGCGGAAGGCGCGGACACTCTGACCGTGCCCTTGACTTGGAGCGATGACCAAGGGATTACGATCACCAAGACTTACACCTTCAAACGCGGCAGCTACGATGTTCACCTCGAACACAAAATTAGCAACAACAGCGGCTCGGTCTGGTCCGGCAGACAATATAACCAACTGTTACGCAAGCCTTTCTCGGAAAGAAACAGCAACAACTTCATCCGCACCTACGCCGGCGGCGTGGTCTATACCAACGAAGAGAAATACCAGAAAGTCGATTTCGAGGACATGGCCGAAGAAAACCTGAACGTCAAAACCGTCGGCGGCTGGACCGCGATGATTCAGCATTATTTCGCTTCCGCCTGGATTCCGCCGCAGGATCAGGAAAACCATTTCTATACAAAGGAACTGAAGGATTGGCGTTATGTGATCGGTTCCTACTCACCAGCGCGCGAGATCGCCCCCAATGCAGAATCGGTCTTCAAAGCGCAATTGTTTGTCGGCCCCAAAATCCAACCGCAAATGGAAGCGGTTGCCAAAGGCCTGGAGCTGACCGTCGATTACAGCTGGCTGACCATCATTGCCAAACCGATTTACTGGCTGTTGAACCAGATCCACGGCTATATCGGCAACTGGGGATTGGCGATCATGGGCGTCACTCTGGTCATCAAACTGTTGTTTTACCGCTTGTCCAAATCCAGTTACACCTCAATGGCCAAGATGCGTAAGATTCAGCCCAAATTGAAAGAACTGCAGGACAAATTCAAGGACGACAGACAGAAATTCAATACCGAAATGATGGCCATGTACAAGCGGGAAAAAGTCAATCCGCTGGGCGGTTGTCTACCGATACTGGTACAAATACCGGTCTTTATCTCGCTATACTGGGTGTTGATCGAAACCGTCGAATTGCGGCAGGCGGAATTTTACTTGTGGATACAGGACTTGTCGGCGCAAGATCCTTTCTACCTGCTGCCTATTCTGTACGGCGTGACCATGAAGATCCAGCAAAGCCTGAACCCGGCTCCGGTCGATCCACTACAGGCGAAAGTGATGAAAATGTTCCCGATCATTTTCACCGTCTTCTTCCTGTTCTTCCCGTCCGGCCTTGTTCTGTATTGGGTATGGAACAACTCGCTGTCCATCCTGCAACAGTGGCATATCACCCGTCAGATCGAAGCGGGCGATAAAAAATAGCCGTGACCCATCTGGACAACGATACCATCGCGGCCATCGCGACACCGCCCGGCAACGGCGGTGTCGGTATCGTACGGCTCTCCGGCCCGGCGGTGAAAAACATCGCCGGGCAAATCGGCAGAAAACCCCCGTTAAAACCGCGCCATGCCTGCTATACCCCGTTCCTTGATGGCGCAGGCGAAATCATCGATTCGGGCTTGATGATCTATTTTCCCGCCCCCCATTCCTATACCGGCGAAGACATCCTGGAACTTCAGGGGCATGGCGGCGCCGTGGTATTGGATATGTTATTGAGAAGAGTTCTGGAACTGGGCGCGCGCCTGGCACGTCCCGGCGAATTCAGCGAGAGAGCGTTTCTCAATAACAAGCTCGATCTGGCCCAGGCGGAAGCCGTGGCCGACCTGATCGAAAGCGGCACCGAACAATCGGTACGTTCGGCGCAAAAATCGCTGCAAGGCGTATTCTCCAACCAGATACACTCGTTGGTCGATGAACTGACCGAACTGCGAATTTACGTGGAAGCGGCCATCGATTTCGTCGACGAGGAAATCGACTTTTTGAGCGACGGCGTCGTCGAAAGCCGCATCCGTTCCTTGCAGGAAAAGATACATGAAATACTGAAAACCGCTCGGCAGGGCAGATTATTGCGCGACGGCATGACCGTCGTATTGGCCGGCAAGCCGAACGCCGGCAAATCCAGCCTGCTCAACGCCCTGGCCGGCCACGAGGCGGCCATTGTCACCGACATCGCCGGCACCACGCGGGATGTTCTCAGGGAGCGTATCCAAATCGACGGTATGCCGCTGCATATCATCGATACCGCCGGCCTGCGCGACAGCGACAACGCCGTGGAACAGGAAGGCGTTCGCCGCGCTCATGCCGAGATAGAGAAGGCCGACAAAATACTGCTATTGATCGACAGCCACGAGCCGGAATCGGAATCGGTTCTCAAATCCCTGCCGGCCAATATCGACATCACCAAGGTCTACAACAAAATCGATCTGCTCGGCATCGAACCGGAAATCGTCGAAACGGAACACAGCGCTTCTATTTATCTGTCGATCAAAACCGGCGCCGGCATGGAACTGTTGACCGAACACCTGAAAAAAAGCGTCGGCTACAACGATGCGGCAGACGACGTCTTCATCGCCAGAAGGCGCCATATCGAAGCGCTGGTCAAGGCCGAACACTTCATCGCCAGCGCCATAGGCCAACTGCAACACCAGTCCGGCGAACTGGTCGCCGAAGACCTGCGCCAGGCCCAAAACCACCTCGCCGAAATCACCGGCGAATTCACCTCCGACGACCTGCTCGGCAAGATTTTCAGCTCGTTTTGTATTGGAAAGTGAACCTTTGCGAAAACTTGTTTTAGGCACCCCAGGCCCAATCAAGCGGCAAAAATGACGCGTTAACTCTTGCCTACGGCGGCCCCGGTTCCTTCCAGCCCCCCCGCAATTTAAGTTCATCTGAAAAAATTTGATTTTTCAATCAATAATGTTAGTTTGTCACCCTTGTCTTCAAACTGACTGGAGAAATCAATGATTCGTTGCCACCTTGCTCGCATGATGGGCGAACATAAATTACGAATAGCCGATGTGGTCAGAGAAACGGGACTTAGCCGAAACACCGTTACACTGCTCTATAAAGAAACTGCGCAAAAAGTGGACTTGGAAGCCATAGACAAGCTGTGTTTGCTGTTTAAATGCCAGGTCGGCGATTTGCTGGAAATAGCACCGGAAAACAACTAAAACGAAAATACAAACAAGGACTGTCATGTCATTCAATGAAGACTCTCGCGTTAAAATCCCTACCATTCTGCATCTTGTTCGGCTGGGTTACGAATACCTATCTCTGAAAGAGGCGACATGGGACATCGAAACCAATATTTTCCCCGACTTGTTCCATAAGGCGATTACCGGCATCAACGAAGGCATTGAGCCGGATGATATTGGGCGTTTGCTGGATGAGGTCAAGTTGACCCTGGATAACGAGGACCTCGGTAAAGCCTTCTACGAAAAGCTCACAGAGCGCTCTGGCACTAAACTCATAGATTTTGAAAATTTCGATAAAAACACTTTTCATGTCGTCACGGAATTGACTTACCAGAATGGTGACGACGAGTTCAGGCCGGACATCATTTTGCTGATCAATGGCATGCCGCTGGTCTTTATCGAGGTAAAAAAGCCCAACAATCACGATGGCGTACTAGCCGAGAGGGATCGCATTAACAAACGCTTTCAGAATCCCAAATTCAAGCGCTTTGTGAATATGACCCAGTTAATGTTGTTTTCCAACAATATGGAATATGACGATGGCTCGCCGCAGCCTATTCAAGGGGCGTTTTACGCCAGCCCTTCTTATCATGAGCCAATATTTAACTATTTCCGGGAAGAAGAGATACTGAACCTGACCGCGTTATTGAAGCCAATCAGTGACGAGCAGGAAAACGCGGTGCTCAAGGATAACAATCTGGAGGTCATCAAAAGCAACCCGGAGTTCGTTACCAACAAAGCGCCGGACAGGCCAACGAACCGGCTTTGCACGTCACTGCTCAGTCAGGACCGTCTGGCATTTGTGCTTCAGTATGCGCTGACCTATGTATTGGAAACAGACGGCATCCAAAAGCATGTCATGCGTTACCCGCAATTGTTTGCCACCAAGGCGATTGAGCAAAAACTGAATGAAGGGGTAAAAAAAGGCATTATCTGGCATACCCAGGGTAGCGGCAAAACAGCACTGGCTTACTATAACGTCCGCTTCCTGACCGACTATTTCCAACACCAGCAAGTCATTCCCAAATTCTATTTTATTGTCGACCGCTTGGACCTGTTGACTCAGGCGCACCGGGAATTTACTGGTCGTGGCTTGGTTGTGCATACCATCAACTCACGCGAAGCCTTCACGCAGGACATCAAAGCGACCAAGGTCATTCACAACAACACCGGCAAACCGGAAATCACCGTCGTCAATATTCAAAAATTCAAAGACGACCCGGATGTCCTGCAAACAAAGGACTACGATGTATCCATCCAGCGCGTGTATTTTCTCGATGAGGTGCACCGCAGCTATAACCCCAGAGGCAGCTTTCTGGCGAACCTGGATCAGTCGGACCGCAACGCCATCAAGATCGGGCTGACGGGCACGCCGCTTTTAGGCGACGACTATAACTCGCGCTTGTTGTTCGGCGACTATATCCATAAATATTATTACAACGCTTCAATCGCGGACGGCTACACCTTGCGTTTGATCCGCGAAGAGATCGCCTCCAACTACAAAATCATGCTGCAGCAGGCGCTGGAAGAAGTGGAAATTCAGCAGGGCGAACTCGACAAGAAAGCGGTCTTCGCGCATCCTCGTTTTGTCGAACCAATGCTGGAGTACATCATCACCGATTTCGAAAAGAGTCGCGGAGCGATGAATGATGCCTCGATCGGCGGCATGGTGATCTGCGACAGCTCCGAACAAGCCAAGGAGATGTTCGAAATTTTCAACGCCATTTATGCTGAAAGCGTGCCGCCTGCATTCATTCCCGGCCAAGCACAACAACCCGAAATAGCGGAACCTAAAACAAGCTATAGCGAAAAAATCAAACAGGCCAACAAGGTTAAAACGGCCGCCCTGATTCTGCACGACATCGGCAGTAAAGAAGAGCGCAAGGAATGGGTGGAAGACTTCAAAGCGGGCAAAATAGACTTTCTGTTTGTCTATAACATGCTGCTCACCGGTTTTGACGCCAAACGCCTTAAAAAATTGTATCTGGGCCGGGTGATCCGCAAACACAACTTGCTTCAGGCGCTGACTCGCGTCAACAGGACCTACAAAGACTTCCGCTACGGATACGTAGTGGACTTCGCCGACATCCGCAAAGAGTTTGACGCCACCAATAAAGCCTACTTTGATGAACTGCAGTCCGAGCTGGGCGACGAAATGGAGCATTACTCCAACTTGTTCAAGTCGCAAGACGAGATCATCGCGGAAATCGATCAAATCAAGGAAACGCTGTTTCACTTCGACACTAAAAATGCCGAGATTTTCTCTCAGCAGATCAACGAAATTCAGGATCGCGAAACCGTGCTGGCGCTGAAAAAGGCCCTGGCGGACGCCAAGAGTCTATACAATCTGATCCGCTTGCAAGGCGATTACGATTTTCTCGAGCACCTGGATTTTCAAAAGCTCAATCTGTTGTATCGCGAAACCAGCAATCATCTGGATCTGCTAAACCTAAAAGAGAACATCGAACAAGGCAGTGATACGACGAATCTGCTAAATGTCGCGCTGGAAGAGGTTATCTTCAAATTCGCCAAAATCAGCGAGGAAGAATTGATACTGGCGGACAAGCTGAAGAATACCTTACGCCAGACACGCGAGGCACTGGCCAGCAATTTTGACCAGCAAGACCCCAAATTCATTACCCTGAAAGAAGAGCTGGAGCGGCTTTTCAAGAAGAAAAACCTCAGCGAAGTCACTCAGGATGAAATGAAACAAAACATCGACGCACTCAACAAAATTCATGAACGTGTCAAGGCGCTTAATCGCCAAAACAATCAAATGCGCCAAAAATACGATGGTGATGTTAAATACACCCGAATTCACAAGCGTTTGACCGAGCGCGGCAATGTCTCCGATTCCGAGCACAAAATTTTCGAGGCCTTAACGGGCGTAAAGCAAGACGCCGACGAGCAGGTCCTGCAAAACACCCAATTACTGGACAATGAAAGTTATTTTGAACGCATGATGATGCCGCTGGTCATCAACCGCTTTATGGACCAACAACATATCAAACTCAATCCCGACGCCTCGCGTTATATCAATAACCTGGTCGTCGCCGAATATCTGAACGAATTTAATACTGGAACGCGTACGTGGTAGAGCTGGAATTTCAACAAAAAACCAAAGAACTGATCGATAGCCTGAAAGGCATTTGCGCCAACTATGGTCTGGGCAATGACGGCAATGAATTCAAGATCATCACTCAGGTATTTCTCTATAAATTTCTGAATGACAAGTTCGCCTACGAGGCCAAAAAGCGCGATGAAGCTATCGCCAACGCGGAAAAGTGGGAAGAAGCGCTTGCCGCGATGAGCGAAGAAAACCTGGAAATGCTGCAATTGAGAATGGGCGTGAACAGTGCAAAGTTGAAACCGTCGCACTTTATCGCTTCGTTGTTTAGCCAACAGAACGCGCCCGATTTCGCCAAACTGTTTGACGATACCTTGATGGACATCGCCATCAGCAATAACGATGTATATGCAATAAAAACCGACGGCGGCGCCAAGGTGGTCTTGTTCGACCGCCTCAGTCAATACATCGCCGACGAATCCAAGCGCGACGCTTTCTGCCGCGCCATCATCAACAAGCTGGTCGAGTTCAGCTTCGAGCGCATCTTCAACCAAAAATACGACTTTTACGCCACGATCTTCGAATATCTGATCAAGGATTACAACAGCAACAGCGGCGGTAAATACGCCGAATATTACACGCCGCATGCCGTCGCCCGCATCATGGCGGCCATTCTGGTTCCTCAGGAGCAACAAGGGAAGATTAAAAACGTCACCTGTTATGACCCGTCGGCCGGCTCGGGTACGTTGTTGATGAACGTCGCTCATGCCATCGGCGAGAAGCGTTGCACGATCTTCACCCAGGATATTTCGCAAAAATCCTCCAACCTGCTGCGCTTGAACCTGATTCTGAATACCCTGGTGCATTCCATCCCCAATGTGATCCAGGGCAACACCTTATTGCACCCCTATCACAAGGATGGCAAGGAGTTGAAGCGTTTCGATTACATCGTCTCCAATCCGCCGTTCAAGATGGATTTCAGCGACTTCCGCGACGAATTGGATTCCAAGGAAAACAAAGCGCGTTTCTTTGCCGGTATTCCGAAAATCAAGGCCAAAGCCAAGGACAAGATGGAAATCTACCAATTGTTCTTGCAGCACATTATTCACTCATTGAAACCGGGCGGTAAGGCGGCGGTCGTGGTACCCACCGGCTTTATTACCGCGCAGTCCGGTATCGATAAAAAAATCCGTCAAAAACTGGTCGATGAAAAAATGCTTGCCGGCGTGGTATCCATGCCCAGCAATATTTTCGCGACCACCGGCACCAACGTTTCCATCCTGTTCATCGACGACAGCAACAAAGGCGACGTGGTCTTGATCGATGCATCCGGCTTGGGCCAAAAAGTCAAAGACGGCAAAAACCAGAAAACCGTTCTTAGAGCCGAGGAAGAACAGCGCATTATCGATGTCTTTAACGGCAAGCGGGCCGAAGAGGATTTTTCGGTGGCGATCGGTTATGACGAGATTGCAGGTAAGAATTACTCGCTCAGCGCCGGCCAGTATTTTGATGTCAAAATCGAATATGTGGATATTACCCCGGAGCAGTTTGCCGAAAAAATGCAGGGCTTTAGCAGCAATCTGGATAGCTTGTTTAGCCAATCACGTGAACTGGAAGTGGAAATCAAAAAGCAGTTGGCGGGGTTAATACATGAGTAAGTGGCCAGTTAAGCAACTGCGTGGCAAAATTTTTATAAAGCATGGATTTCCCTTTAAAAGTGAATTTTTTTCCGATGAGGGCGAATATATTGTCTTAACTCCTGGAAATTTTTACGAGGAAGGGGGGTTTAAACGACAAGGAGGCAAAGAGAAGTTTTACATTGGAGAGGTGCCAGAGGATTATCTACATAGAGAAGGAGATCTCATCGTTGCAATGACTGAGCAGGCTGCTGGCTTGCTTGGTAGTTGTGCAATAGTACCAGCAAGTGGTGTTTATTTGCATAATCAGCGGTTAGGGCTCATTACCGTTAATGAGAAAGAAGTTGTAAAAGAATTTATATACCACCTATTCAAGACCAAAACCGTCCGTGATCAAATTCGTCTAACTTCATCTGGGTCAAAGGTAAAACATACCTCTCCTGAACGGATATGTGATGTTAAAGTTCCTCTGCCGAGTACTGATGAGCAGAAAAAAATTGTTAACGTACTTTCTGCCCTTGATGAAAAAATCGAACTCAACAACCGCATCAACGCGGAGCTGGAAGCGATGGCGAAAACCCTCTACGACTACTGGTTTGTACAGTTCGATTTTCCCGATGCCGACGGCAAACCCTACAAAACCTCCGGCGGCAAAATGGTCTACAACCCAACCCTAAAACGGGAAATACCGGAGGGGTGGGCTGACTGCCAGCTTGGAGGTCACATTACATTTAGACGTGGAATATCATACAAAAGCGGCGACATCCAGGATGATGGCGTACCATTCATTAACTTGAACTCGTTTTCATTATCCGGTGAATTTAAATTGGAAGGCACCAAATACTATAACGGGAAGTTCAAGCCTGAAAGTAAGCTAGATGCCGGAGAGTTGGTTATTGCCATTACTGACGTCACAAGGAACGCGGATATAATCGGCAAAGCATTTGTTATTCCTGATATTTTTGATGAAACTCCTCTGATTTCCTGCGATGTAGCATGCCTATCTTCCAAGACATTCGGCACAGCCTACTTGGAGCAGTTATTTAATTCGGAAAGCTACCATAAATATATAAAACACTACGCTTCTGGGACTCTGGTTCTTCACTTAGATTTAAACGGTGTGAAGTGGTTTAAAACTTATCAACCACCAAATAAATTACTTGAAAAATACGAGCAGCATTGCAAGTCACTATTTAAACAGAGAGATATTGTTTTAAAAGAAAATAAATATCTTGAAGCATTAAGGGACTGGTTACTCCCCATGCTAATGAACGGCCAGGTCATGGTGAAATAATCAAAGGAATGTAGTGGGCTATCAGGCAAACTTTACCGGCTGGCAAAACCTTACCCTCGAAGATTTAGTAGTGGCCTATCGCAAGGCCAAAGCGGATTGTTTCGTTGATAACACGTTTCCTGCCGCCACGGCAAAAAGGAGGCATGAATGATCGTACCTGCACAGCCCAAGATTTATCATATTGTTCATATGGATAGGTTGGAGGCAATAATTGCGTCTGGTGGATTATTGTCTGATGCGCAAATCGTGTCATACAATGCCACTGGTACAACCATTGGCATGAATAGCATCAAACAGCGTCGCTTGCAGGAATTGACACTGGACAATTACCCGGATTTACATGTGGGGGAATGCGTACCGTTTTATTTCTGCCCTCGCTCGATCATGTTATATCTTATTCATCAAGCCAATCACCCGGAACTGGCGTATCGAGGAGGGCAGGCCAAAATACTGCATTTGCAAGCGGACTTGTATGCCTCTGTCGAGTGGGCCCGGCAACATCAACGGCGTTGGGTATTTACCTTGTCTAATGCAGGGTCTTACTATTTTGAAGACCGCTGTGATTTGGCTCAGCTTGATGAACTAGACTGGCAGGCGATTCAGACCAAGCAGTGGCAGAGTTGCAAGGAGGGGAAGCAAGCAGAGTTCTTAATGGAATTGAGTTTTCCTTGGCAGTTAGTGGAATGTATTGGTGTGTACTCGCATTCCACTTATCAGCAGGTGATGAATATATTACAAGAGGCGAATCATCGTCCAACTACTACAATAAAACCAGAATGGTACTACTAAAGGGGGCGTCAGTATGATTGAATTTACATCTGGCGATATTTTACGTGCCGATGCCGAGGCGATTGTGAATACCGTTAATTGTGTCGGGGTAATGGGCCGTGGTATCGCCCTGCAGTTTAAAAAGGCCTGGCCGGAAAACTTTACGGCATATGCGATTGCCTGTAAAAACAAGCAGGTACAACCGGGTAAGATGTTTGTTTTTGATACGGGTCAGCTTGTTAATCCTCGCTATATCATTAATTTTCCAACCAAGCGGCATTGGCGTGGGGCTAGTCGTATGGAAGATATTGAGGCTGGTCTTGAAGCCTTGGTTCAAACAATTAAGGAAAAAAATATTCAATCCATTGCCATTCCTCCTTTAGGTAGTGGACTAGGTGGTTTGGACTGGAACCAGGTTAGGCAACTAATTGAGAAAAATCTTAGTGTTCTATCGGACGTTCGAGTGCTGATTTATGAGCCCAAAGGTTCACCCAGTAACGATACAATGGCACACAATCGCGCCGTGCCTAAAATGACTGCAGGTCGCGCCGTGTTAATTGAATTAATACAGCGCTACTTGAGCGGCCTCTTGGACCCAACCGTCTCGCTGATAGAAGTGCATAAGCTGCTCTATTTTATGCAAGAAGCTGGAGAACCTTTACGTTTGAAGTTTAAAAAAGCGCATTATGGTCCTTATGCGGAAAATCTTCGTCATGTGCTTAATGCCATCGAAGGGCATTATTTATCGTGCTATGCCGATGGCGGTGATGCGCCTGATAAATCTCTGAATTTGATCCCCGGAGCTATTGAAGAAGCCAATTCTTTCCTTGATCAACATCCTGATACGCGTGATCGATTTATTAAAGTGTCTAAACTGGTTGAGGGCTTCGAATCGCCATTCGGCTTAGAATTGCTTGCTACTGTCCATTGGCTCAAAAGACACGAAAAGGCAAAAACCATCGAAGATGTAGTTAAGGCAACCCATACCTGGAATCAACGAAAGAAGCAATTTACGCCTAGACAAATTAAATTAGCGCTAAATGTTTTAGAACGAGAACATTGGATTGGCTCAAGCATTTAAACGGTATGCAGGCAACGAAATGGATACCGAAGATCGAATTCGAGCTTGTTATCAACATTGCTGCTTAAAGTATGTCAATCGAGTGCCGATGAACAATACTTCGTTAAGAGAGCGTTTGAATATTGATGAAAGCAACAGTGCTATTGCAAGCTGCGTTATCAAGCAAACTGTCGAAGCCGGACTAATCCGTTTATACGATCCTAAGGCAAATAGAAAAGCTTATCGCTATGTGCCATTCTGGGCATGACAGCGTTTTCATTTGACGGTCATTTGACAAACGCAATTAATTTTGCATTTTTACACTCGATCTGTATTTAAAAACAACGGCTTAAAGAACTTCTTCATTTGATTGAGTACTTGATTTTGCTCGAAAGATTGTTCTTGAAAAGAGGGCTATTAACCAAAATAGTCGACTGGTCGTCTTGGAATTTCATTTGACAGCCATTTGATTTAAAACTCCAGATTTTTACAGCCAAATGTTGGGCTTCACTATCGCTCAGCCCAACCTACGACATACTTGTGTATAACGGCAAGCCTTAAAAGACAATGGCATTCAAAGACTATCACTATCGGTACTTGGCAAGCTGTAGAAGATTTATCGAATGATGGGCAAGAGTTCTTGAACATCGATTGTCTGCGACACAAATGAAAATACCGATGAAAGAATATCTTTTTTCCTTAATGCAACTCGTAACATGCGCTGATGTAGGGTGCTGGGGAGCTTGCGAACCGCACCGTTCGCGAAACGTTTTAACCACGTTCCGTGCGGTTCGTTACCTCACCGCACGCTACGGGCTGTAGTTTTGCCATGACCATTAGTCTTAAGTATGGCAGAATGCTCTCAGAAACTGACTCGACATTCAATTGTTTACTGTGTTTGTAGCTTTTTTTGGCTGATCAGAGATTTATCAATGTCAGGTCTTAATACAAACTATTGTTAAAAAAAAGCTGACTATACAATAGAAAAAGTGCTGGAACATCGACAGTCTGCGACGCAAATGAAAATACCGATGAATGAGGAAAATCAATTAGCAGCCGGCTTGGCCGAACTGAAAAAAGACGCGCTGGTTGAATTCATCGCCAGTTTATATGGCGAATTTGATACCAGAATCGACCAGCGCATCGAGCGACTACTGTTGAGCGAAGACAGCGAGGCCTTGGTGGATTTGTCGCGACAACAAATTGAAAACCTGAAACGAGGGAGAACGTTTTACGACTACTACGAAACCGACGCCTTTGGCGATGAGATTCAACAATTGCTTGCCGAGATCGAGCATCATATTCTACCAAACTCCCCAGAGCGTGCACTTGCTCTGCTAGATGCGCTTCTGGATACCGCAGCCAACAGCCTGGAACGGTGTGATGATTCCGACGGTTATGTCGGTGGTCTGTATCAGCAAGCCTGTCTGTTATGGTTGCAAGCGGCCAAACGCTGCCCGGCACCATCGGGAGGATGGTTGGAGCGCGTCAAAGACATGGCCGAAAACAACGATTACGCCGTTTTCGACCCCTTGCTGCCTAATGCCCATCTGCTCTTGAGTCAAGAGGAGTTGCGACAACTGGCTTTTTTCTATGAAACGGGACTACGCAAGACGTTGGCTCAACATGCTAACGACTCACGTTATTTGAGCTGGAAAGTCAATCTCCAAGGGGTCGCCGAAGCCTTAAAAGATACGGAGTTGTACCGACGCTCGATAGTACTAGTCAGCCCGCAACCTAACCAGATGCAACTCGATAGCCTGGCGCGCTTCTATATGCTATGCGACGATTATAAAGGGGCGTTGCAGTGGTTGACGGAACCTTGGCCAACGACGGGTTGGCGAGATTCCAATTGCGAACGCTTGACCTTGCTGGCGCAATGCTACGAAGCGCTAAACCAACCGCAGCAACAACGGGATGCGCTAAGGGCGCGCCTCGAACTCAGTCCTACTTACGAAAATCTCCAGTCGCTACTGCCCTTGGTCGCGAAGGACGAAGCAGAGAGACTACGCCAAATGGCAATCGACTTGGCCATGCAAAAAGATTCCGCCGCCAAACTGGAATTGTTACTCAAATTGGAAGAGTTCGATCTGGCGCAACAGAGTGCCGTGGCGGATAGAGAAGAATTAGCACAGTGTCATTATATGACGCTGAGTCATTTGCTGGGAATTACACCGGCGAACTCGGTGCTCCTCCGTGTCGTGTTACAGCGATGTCTACTTGACGACATTCTAAACCGAGGCAAGTCCCAAGCCTATCGTTATGCCGCGGATTATCTGAAGGCTCTGCGTAAATTGGACGAGCAAAAACCGGAATATGACCCATTAATTTCACATTTGCTCTACGAGCAGCAATTGCGCCAACAACATGGACGAAAACGGAGCTTCTGGCCTTTGGTCGGTTAATAAATAAGTTTGGGCGCATCAAGCGCACTCGTTCAGCTTCCTATGAGACACAACATTCCGTTTACCCCAGTCTCTCGACGATGCCATCCAATTCCTCCAGGCTGGTATAGCTGATCACCAGTTTTCCCTTGCCGCTCGGCTGGTGATTGATTTCGACCTTGGCGCCGATTTTTCCGCTTAAATCTTCCTGCAGCCTCAAGGTGTCCGGATCTTTTTCGGATTTTTCGGCTTTTTTAATTTCGGCTGGAGGCTGCTGAGTTTCCTTGACCAGTCTTTCCACCGCGCGCACCGACAAACCTTGCTTCACGGCCTTGTAGGCGATATCGACCTGTTGCTGGCCTTCCAGGCTGAGCAGGGCGCGTGCATGGCCCATTTCCAGCAGCCCCTTGGCCAGCAGGTTTTTGACTTCGCCGTGCAAATCGAGCAAGCGTAGCAAGTTGGATACCGTGGCCCTGGACTTGCCGACCGCCGTGGCGATCTGCTGATGGGTCAAACCGAATTCATCCAACAATCTTTTCAGCGCTTCCGACTCTTCCAGCGGATTCAAATCTTCGCGTTGGATATTTTCGATCAAGGCGATCGCCATCACCGACTGGTCGTCGATGTCTTTGACGATCACCGGCACTTCATGCAATTCGGCCAGTTGCGCCGCGCGCCAGCGCCGTTCGCCGGCGATGATTTCGTAATTATCGCCTTCCAGATTACGGACGATGATCGGCTGAATGATGCCTTGGGCGGCGATCGAATCGGCCAGTTCGCGTAATTTTTCGGGGTCCATGTCCTTGCGCGGTTGATACTTACCGCGCCGCAAGAACTCTATCGGTAATGTCTGCACATCCTGTTGCTTTTTTTGCTCGGGCGTGGCGGCCGCCGGCGGAGCTACATCCCCCAGCAGCGCATCCAGTCCGCGCCCCAAACCTCTTTTTTTGACAGCCATAGCGTCTATTACTTCTCTTTCTCTTTTCTGATCATTTCACCGGCCAGTGCAATATAAGCGACGGCTCCCCGTGACGCCTTGTCATACATGATGACCGGAACACCGTGACTGGGCGCTTCCGCCAACCGAATATTACGCGGAATGCAGGTTCTGAATACTTTGTCGCCGAAATATTCGACCAATTGATCGGATACGTCCTTGGTCAGGCGGCTGCGGTTATCGTACATCGTACGCAAAATACCTTCCAGATGCAGCCCCGGATTGACCGACTCTTGAATGTTGCGCAGCGTCGCCATCAGTGCGGTCAAACCTTCCAGGGCATAATATTCGCATTGCATCGGAATCAGCACGCTGTTGGCCGCGACCATCGCATTCAAGGTCAACATGTTCAAGGAGGGCGGGCAGTCGATCAGGATGTAATCGTATTCATTTTTGATCTGCAACATAGCATCCGCCAGGCGCCGTTCGCGATGGGGGGCGTTCATCAGTTGCACTTCGGCGGCGGTCAGATCGGCATTGCCGGGTATGATGTCGAAACCGATCACTTGATTGCTGATCACCGTTTCCGGCACCGGCACTTCTTCCAGCAACAGCTCGCAACTGGAATGTTCGATTTCGTCTTTCACGACGCCACAGCCCATCGCCGCGTTGCCCTGCGGATCCAAGTCGATCAGCAACACTTTGCGCTTGGCCGCAGCCAACGAGGCGGCCAGATTCACGCTGGTGGTGGTCTTGCCGACCCCGCCTTTTTGGTTGGTTACCGCAATAATCTTAGCCATGATCGCCTTGCCTCTTAATTTGCACCAAACATCGCTGCGCCGTTATTCCCGGCACTTCGATCGGTATTACAGTGTAGTTTTCAGTTAATTGCATTAATTCCTGCTCTGGAACCTGGCCTTTCATGGCCAATAAAACCGCGTTATCGGCCAATAGATGGCCGGTCAGATCGATGATATTTTCCATGCTGGCAAAGGCCCGCATGATCACGGTCGAAAAGGGTCGATCCGGTTTAAATTGCTCGACCCGGCAATGTTGCACCGTAATATTATTCAGCTGCAACTCCAAGGCTGCCTGTTGCACGAAGCGGGTTTTCTTGGAATTGGAGTCCAGCAAAGTAAATGCCGCCTGCGGCAGAAAAATCGCCAGCGGTATGCCCGGCAGTCCGGCGCCCGTGCCGATATCGGCCACCCTGTCGCCCTGCACATAGGGCAGGATGGCCAGACTATCCAGAAGATGCAACCGCGCCATGTCTTGCCGGTCGCGCACCGCGGTCAGATTATAAGCCTTATTCCATTTTTCGATCAGTTTGATGAATGCCAGCAATTTTTCTATCTGGTTCTCGTCATACGGCAATGCCAGCTGCTGCAGCCCTTGCCGCAGGATGTCGCGACATACTTCCATCAGGCGCTTTTCTTCTTAAGATGTACCAGCAACAATGAAATGGCGGCCGGCGTCACCCCCGGAATGCGCGAAGCCTGGCCCAAGGTTTCCGGCTTTTGCAGGCGCAATTTCTCGCACACTTCATTGGATAAACCGGATACGTTACGGTAGTCGACATCCTCCGGCAGGCGCAGGTGGTCGTAGCGGCGCGAGCGATTGATTTCGCTCTGCTGGCGATCGATGTAACCGGCATACTTGGCTTGAATCGCCACTTGCTCGGCCACTGGTTCGGGTATCTCTCGGTTACCGGACAGTTGCAGCAGACGCTCGATATCGACTTCCGGACGCCGCAGCAAGTCCAGCGCACTGGCTTCCTTCTGTATTTTTTTACCCCAGAATTGTTCCGCCATTTCGGCTTCGCCGCTGCCGACTCGGACCCAGGTTTTCGCCAGTTCGCCCTGAAGACGGGAGATCCCCTCGCGCTTTTGCTCGAACAGGCGCCAGCGTTCGTCGTCAACCAGACCCAATTCCCGGCCTTTCTCGGTCAAACGCAGGTCGGCATTGTCCTCGCGCAACATCAAGCGGTATTCGGCGCGACTGGTAAACATGCGATAGGGTTCCTGGGTACCGCGGGTAATCAAATCGTCGATCATGACGCCCATATAGGCCTCGTCACGCCCCGGACACCAGCTTTCCTGCCCAGAGACCAAAAGCGCGGCATTGAGACCGGCAATCAAACCCTGCGCCGCCGCTTCCTCGTAGCCGGTGGTACCGTTGATTTGCCCGGCGAAAAACAGCGCTTCCATGTGTTTGGTTTCCAGCGAAGCCTTCAAATCGCGCGGATCGAAAAAATCATACTCGATCGCATAGCCGGGACGAACGATCTCCGCCTGTTCGAAACCGAGCATCGAACGCACGAAACGGTACTGAATATCGAACGGCAGACTGGTGGAAATGCCGTTCGGATAAATCTCGTTGGTATTGAGGCCTTCCGGCTCGACAAAAATCTGATGCGAGTCGCGTTCGGCAAAACGCATGATCTTATCTTCGATCGACGGACAATAACGCGGTCCGATGCCCTCGATCACGCCGGTGTACATCGGCGAACGGTCCAGTCCGGAACGGATAATGTCGTGAGTCTCGCTGTTGG